>MEQT01000028.1:0-10146 GCA_001770325.1 Betaproteobacteria bacterium RIFCSPLOWO2_02_64_14 | reverse complement strand
GCCGCGCCGCGGTTTTTTCCACTTCCTGTACAACGGAGTGCCTGAATGGCCATCGTCACGGCCCTTAAGAAAGCCGACCCGCTGCCCGCCGCCGCACAGCCGGCCGCGCGAGGCCGCATCAGTATCGAAACGGTGAGCGTCGTATTCGGCAGGGGCGAGGCGAGCCATCTCGCGGTCGACCGCGCGCAGCTCGAAATCCCGGCGGGTCAGTTCGTCTGTCTGCTCGGTCCCTCGGGCTGCGGCAAGTCGACATTGCTCAACTCGATTGCGGGCTATGTCGAGCCGGCGACCGGCCGGATCATAGTGGATGGCGTGCGGGTCGAGCGGCCGGGTCCCGACCGGGGCATGGTGTTTCAGCAGTATTCGCTTTTCCCGTGGAAGACCGTGCGCCAGAACATCGAATTCGGTCCGCGCATGGCGAAAAAAAACGCGGCCGAGATCGACGAGATCGTCATGCGCCAGCTCGAAATGGTCGGTCTGACCGCGCACGCCGCGAAATTCCCGAGCATGCTCTCGGGCGGCATGCAGCAGCGCGTAGGTATCGCGCGCGCGCTCGCCAACTCGCCCAGCGTGCTGCTCATGGACGAGCCGTTCGGAGCGCTGGACGCGCAGACGCGCACGCTTATGCAGGAGAACCTGCTCGGGATCTGGAACGAGGTGCGCAGCACGGTCGTGTTCGTCACGCACGATATCGACGAAGCGGTGTTTCTCGCCGATCGCGTGATCGTCATGAGCACGGCGCCCGGACGCCTCATCGCCGACATCGAGATCGACCTGCCGCGCCCGCGCACGCTCGACACCTTCACGAGCAGCGCCTTCATGCTCTTGAAGAAACAGTGCCTCGAGCTGATCCGTCAGGAAACAATGCGCGGCTTTCACCAGGTGCAGGGCGGGCACGCATGAAGGCACGCGCGCTGATCGCGATCGCCGTGATCGCCGCCGCCTTTGGCACGGGGGCGTCGCTTGCGCCCCCACCCGGCGCAAGCGTGGGCGTGGGCGTGGACGCGGATGGGCAGCCGCAGATAAAGCCGTTTGATGGCGCGCGCGAGATCGCGCCGTTCAGTCTCGTCGACCATCACGGCAACAAATTCGCCCGCGAGCGCCTGATGGGGCGCTGGACGCTGATCACCTTCGGCTTCACGAGCTGCGCCGATGCGTGTCCCACGATGCTCACGAACCTGGCCGAACTGCGTAAGTCGCTCGTTGCGGACTGGCAGGGCGCCGAGCCACTGTTCGTATTCGTGACAGTCGATCCCGCGCGCGACACGCAGAACGTGCTGGCGCAATACGCGCCATCTTTCGATGCCGCGTTCCTCGGTGCGACAGGAACGCAGGCTGAAGTCGACCGCCTGCACGCCGATCTGGGCGGGGCGCATCGCATCGCCCCGAAGGCGACGACGCATACGCACTCGGATGGCAAGGCGCACACGCACTACATGGTCGACCATTCGGTTCTGCTTTACGTCGTCAATCCGGAGGGACGGTTGCACGCGCAGATCGCGCCGCCATTCGACCCGGTGGGTGTCGCGGGCCAGATCGGCCGCTTCGCGCGCGATTTCGCATCCACGAAGCGAGCGGCAGCATCAGCGCGGAACACCTGAACATGCAGCACGGCGTTCAAAAATGTCATCGAGAGGAGCACGGCGACGTGGCGATCTCGTGGCACACGGATGTGAATACGCGTTCGCAACGAGATTGCTTCGTCACGGTGTTCCTCGCAATGACGACACTTGGGTTCACCGGCAGCTACGCCCACGCCGACATGATCGACACCCGGGGCATGGCGCCGCACGAGCAGTGCGCCTATTGTCATGGTCTCGACGGGAACAGCGCGATGCCGCGCTTTCCGCGCCTGGCGGGACAAAGCGCGTCGTATCTCCGAAAGCAGCTCGCGGACTTCAAGCAGGGCCGGCGCACCAATGACGAAGGCGCGATGAGCGGCATCGCTGAAAGTCTGAGCGAGGCGGACGTCGAGAGCATCGTGCGCCATTACGCGGGTCAAGCGCTGCGTGCGCGTGCATCCGACATCGAGGGCGATGCCGCCGCTGGCCGCCGGCTTTATTTCAATGGCCGGCGCGCCATCGCCGCGTGCGCGACCTGCCACGGCACGGTTGCGCCGGTGCTGGAAGGAGCGCCGCGACTGCTTGGCCAGCATGGTGCGTATCTCGCCAAGCAGCTTCAGGATTTCAGGCGCGGCGCGCGCCGCAACGACGCAGACGGCGTCATGCATCGCATCGCCCAAGCCCTGGCGGAGTCCGAGATACGCGCCCTTGCTGCCTTTCTTTCGGCTCAACCTGTCATGACAGGAGCGAACAGGTGATTGCCCCATCGACTCGCGAGATCGCCATGCCGCGCGCCGTCCACGCTCCCGCCTATCGGCGGATCCGCGACGAGCTCCTCGATCTCATACGGTGCGGGACTTATCGGCCATACGGCCGGCTGCCGAGCGAGATGGAGCTCGTGCGCCGCTTCGGCGTGAGCCGCGTCACGGTGCGCCAGGCGCTCAAAGCGCTGCGCAAGGACGGCGTCGTGCAAAGCCTTCAGGGGAAAGGCAGCTTCGTCTGCATGCCCAAGGTCGTGCACGGGACCCCCGCGCTGCTCGGATTTCACGAGACGATGGAAGGCCGAGGTTATGCAACGGGATCGACGGTGCTCTCGGTACGGGAGCGTGCCGCGTGCCACGAGGTTGCGCAGGCGCTCGAGCTCAAGCGCAAAGCATCGGTGCTGGAGGTGCGGCGGCTGCGCTGCGTGAACGACGAGCCGGTATCGCTGGACGTGAGTCATTTTCCGATCGACGTGGGCGCGAGGCTTGCGCGCGAGGACCTTGCCGGCGACATTTTTCCGTTGCTCGAACGCCGCTGCGGCCTGCCGCTCGGCCGCGCCGACGTGAGCATTGAAGCCGTGGCGTGCGACGCCGCAAACGCCGCGGTCCTTCACCTCCAGCCCGGAGAGCCGGTGCTGCACGTGCGCCGCCTCACCTGGAGCGCGAGCGGCCGGCCGGTCGACTACGAGCATCTCTATTGCCGCGGGGATGCGTGGCAATACCGCGTGCAGCTCAATCGGCGGAGAATGTGATGCGTGCCAGCGCGCTCAGCAATGTCGTCGCCCTGTCGCCGCTGCCCTTGCACACGCAAATCCGGGAGGCGCTCCGCGCGAGCATCCTCGACGGCACCTACCGCGAACACGCCCAGCTTCCTTCCGAGAGCGAGCTCGTGGCAACCTACGGCGTCTCGCGCATCACGGTTCGTCACGCGCTCGCCCAGCTTCAGCGCGAGGGCCTGATTTTCAAAGTCACCGGCAAGGGCACGTTCGTGTCCAAACCGAAAGCGCTGCAGGACCTCTCCCAATTGCAGGGATTTGGCGAAGCGATGCGCCGCCTCGGCCGTGAAACGTGTTCGCAGGTGCTGGGCCACGAACTCCTGCGCGCGGACACCGAGCTCGCGGAGCGCCTCGCGCTCGATGCGGGCGACGCCGTGATCGAGCTCAGGCGGCTGCGCTATCTTGACCGCGTGCCGGTCTCGCTCGACGTGAGCTACTTTCCCGCGTCCATCGGCGAGCAGTTGCTGCGCGCCGATCTCGCCGGCCGCGACGTCTTCTCCATACTCGAGAACGAGATCGGCATTGCGCTCGGCGCAGCCGAAGTCAGCATCGAAGCCGCGCTCGCCGGGGGCGACATCGCCGTGCACCTGGGCATCGCCGAAGGCGCGCCGCTCTTGCGCATCGAACGGCTGACGACTTCCGCCGGCGGGCGCCCCATCGACTTCGAATATCTGTATTACCGCGGCGACGCGATGCGCTACCGGCTGCGCCTTGCGCGCGCGCCCGCCGCCGTGACCGCTACCGCTAAACGCTAAACGCTAAACGCAGAGGAGCCTTATGAATACCATCCAGCTCGAAACCGACGTGCTTGTCATCGGCGGCGGCACCGGAGGGCCGATGGCCGCCGTGAAGGCGAAGCAGCGGAATCCGCAGCTTCGCGTGATGCTGCTCGAGAAAGCGAACGTCAAGCGCTCGGGCGCGATTTCCATGGGCATGGACGGACTGAATAACGCCGTCATCCCGGGGCATGCGACGCCCGAGCAGTACACCAAGGAAATCACCATCGCCAACGACGGCATCGTGCTGCAGAAAGCGGTGCTCGCCTACGCCGAGAATTCGTTCGACATGATCAACGAGCTCGACCGCTGGGGCGTGAAATTCGAGAAGGATGAGACCGGCGATTACGCGGTGCGCAAGGTGCATCACCTGGGCACCTACGTGCTGCCCATGCCCGAAGGGCACCACATGAAGAAGATCCTCTATCGCCAGCTCAAGAAATGCCGGGTCGACGTCACCAACCGCGTGGTTGCGACGCGTCTCCTGACCGATGCCGAAGGCAAGATCGCCGGCGCGCTGGGTTTCGACTGCCGCAGCGGCGACTTCGTGGTGATCCGCGCCAAGGCGGCGATCCTGTGCACGGGCGCGGCAGGGCGTCTCGGGTTGCCGAGCTCGGGTTACCTCTTTGGCACGTACGAAAATCCGACCAACGCCGGCGAAGGCCACGCGATGGCTTATCACGCCGGCGCCGAGCTGACCGGCCTCGATTGCTTCCAGATCAATCCGCTCATCAAGGACTACAACGGCCCCGCGTGCGCGTACGTGACCGGGCCGTTCGGAGGCTATACCGCGAACGCCCACGGCGAGCGCTTCATCGAGTGCGATTACTGGAGCGGCCAGATGATGCTCGAGTTCTACAACGAGCTCGAAAGCGGCAAGGGCCCCGTGTTCCTGAAGCTCGACCATCTCGCGGAGGAGACGATCCGGAACATCGAGCACATCCTGCACACCAACGAGCGCCCGAGCCGCGGGCGTTTCCACGAGAGCCGCGGGACCAACTACCGCGAGAAGATGATCGAGATGCACATCTCGGAAATCGGCTTCTGCAGCGGCCACAGCGCTTCCGGTATCTGGATCAACGAGCGCGCCGAGACGACCGTGCCGGGCCTTTACGCCGCCGGCGACTGCGGCAGCATCCCCCACAGCTACATGCTCGGCGCGTTCGTCTACGGCCGCTTCGCCGGTGAAAATGCGGCGCAGTACTGCGCGGATACGGGCGTCGCGGCGGTGGACGGCGAACAGATCGCGCGCGAACAGGCGCGGGTGAGCGCGCCGCTGGCGCGCGCCGAGGGCTTGTCGCCGTGGCAGGTCGAGTACAAGGTGCGGCGCATGGTGAACGACTACCTGCAGCCGCCCAAGGTCACGCGCAAGATGGAGCTCGGTCTGGAGCGCTTCGATGAGATCCGCGAAGACCTGGACCGCATGAGCGCGGCCAATCCGCACGAGCTCATGCGCGCGATGGAGGTCCACGCCATACGCGACTGCGCCGAAATGGCCGCGCGAGCCTCACTCTACCGCACTGAAAGCCGCTGGGGGCTCTACCACTACCGCGTCGATTATCCCGAGAAGGACGATGAGAACTGGTTCTGCCACGCGCAGTTGAAACGGGGCGCTGGCGGCGCGATGGAGTGCCTGCGCCGGCCGGTCGAGCCCTACGTGATCGAGCTCGATGAGGAAGAGAAGACCGCTTACCAGCGGCTGCGCGTCGCCAAAGAAGCGGCCGCCGCCTGAGACAGGAGAAATCACATGACCATGTCTGCAACCCGCACCCAGGTGCCCGTCAGGGTGGACGAGGAAAAGTGCATCGCGCACAAGGGCTGCACCGTGTGCGTCGATGTCTGCCCGCTCGACGTGCTCGCGATCGATCTCGCCAAAGGCAAGGCGTTCATGAAGTTCGATGAATGCTGGTATTGCCTGCCGTGCGAGAAGGATTGCCCCACCGACGCGATCCGCGTCGACATCCCTTATCTGCTCCGTTGATCCGCCATGATGACAGCGACCTTACAGGAACGCCTGAACGATCCCGATGGCGAAGTACGCCGCATCGCGCTGCTCGATCTCCAATACAGCGACGAGGACAACTTCATCGATCTCGCGGTGAACGCGCTCGCCGACACCGATCCGCGCGTGCGTGCGGAAGCCGCGCGGGTGCTGGAAGGTTACGAGGAGGACGAAGTGGTCGCGGGGCTTGCGGGCCTCCTGCGCGATACCGACGAAGACGTGCGTGCCGCTGCGGCCGTCACGCTCGCCGAGCTCAAGGACGCGCGCAGCGGCGATCGCCTGCTGCCTTTGCTCGAAGACACGGATCCCCACGTGCTCGCCTCGGCGTTTCGCGCGTTGCGCGAGTTGCGGCGCGAGGAAGCCTTCGGGCCGGCGCTCGCCTCGCTCAAGCACGAGTCGGCGGCGGTGCGGCGCGAAGCCGTGGGCGTGCTGGGTTATCTCAGGCGCAGGGAAGCGGTCGCCTCCCTCGCTGCGATCGCCGCTTCCGACCCGGAAGCCGAAGTGCGGCGCATTGCCGTCGGCGCCCTGGGCTATTCGACCGACGTCAGCGTGCTGCCTTCGCTGGTGCGCGCGCTCGGCGACACCTCCTGGCAGGTGCGCGAGGAAGCCGCCGGCACGATCGGAAAGCTCGCGCTCTCAGCCGGCATTCCGGATCTCCTGAAGGCGCTCGGCGACGATTACTGGCAGGTGCGAGTGAAGGCGGTGCGCAGCCTCGGCAAGCTCAAGGGCCGCGAGGCCGTGCCGCCGTTGATCGAGCTCACCGGACATGCCGTGAGCAATCTGCGCAAGGAAACGGTGATCGCGCTCGGCGAGATCGGCGACGCGCGCGCCATTCCCGCTCTGGAAGCGGCGCTCGGGGACAGCGATCCGGACGTGCGCAAGCTCGCCCGGCTGGCGCTGACGAACCTGGCGAGCGCTGCGCATTAGTGGCCTATGGGGGATGGTTGAAACCCCTCGCCCCGGATCGGAGTTCGGGGCAGGATTCAGGCGAAGCAAGTTTCGGTGAAATGTGGGCGCAGCGAACAGGAGTGTCCCTTCCCCCTCGATGGGGGAAGGATAGGATGGGGGTGAAGGGTTGGATGGGCACATCGCTCGATCGTTTCACCCCCACCTTAATCCTCCCCCGTCAAGGGGGAGGAAAGGAGTTTTGGCCGGCTTCGAGCCGACGAAGATCTGAACCCCTCGCCTTCTAGGCGAGGGTTGTTCAGTGTGTTTTCATGCATAAGAGAATCGTCATTCCGGACGTACGTCACCGCGGACTTTGACCCGGACTCGCCGCGTGGACGCGATCCAGAATCTATTGTGACAGGCAAAGAGGAGCAGCATGAGTTACGTCGTGACCGAGTCGTGCATCCAGTGCAAGTACACCGACTGCGTGGAGATCTGCCCGGTCGATTGCTTCCACGAGGGACCGAACTTCCTCGTGATCGATCCCGAAGTCTGCATCGACTGCGGCGTGTGCGAGCCGGAATGCCCGGTGAATGCGATCGTCGAAGAATCGCAATTGACCGATGAGCAGCGCCACTTCGCGGAACTCAACGTGCGCTACGCCAGGCAGTGGCCGCTCATCACCGGCAAGACCGAGCCGCTGCCCGAAGCAGAACACTGGTCCACCGTGCCTGACAAGCTCGCGCAGTTGAAGACGGCGCTATGACCCCGCAACTCACCGAGATCCGCTGCAACTTCGCGCGGGGCACGCTCGCGCTCGCGTGGGCGGATGCGGTACGTGCCGAGCTGCCGCATGCGCTGCTGCGGCGCCGCTGCGGCTGCGCCGCATGCAGGCAATTGCGGCGCAGCGGAGGGACCGTGAGCGCCGAAGGGGTCGCCGTGAGCGGCGTCGTGCCCTACGGCGCGAACGCCGTGCAGCTTCAATTCAGCGACGGTCATGCGCGCGGTATTTTCCCCTTCGACTATTTGCGCGAACTCGCGGAGGAGTTCACACCGCACCCCGCGGAGAACTATTGAGCCTTGTACAAATGCTTATCAGCGTAACAAGACCGTGTCATTCCCGTGGAAACGGGAATCTATACCGTGCATCATCGCACGTGGCAGCGCCGTATGGGTCCCCGCCTTCGCGAGGACGACATTCACACGTTAGTCGATCATGCAAGGCCCAATGACGTGACAAAAGATCACGGGTCATGTTCATCTTAAACGCGTCCGCTACTCCCCGAACGCCCGCCGCACCCCAGATCCTGCGGCTCGGATGGGGCCTTTCGTTTGCCGATCTCCACGAGCGCCATGGACTGCTGCGCCTGGATGCGGCGTTCCTGAATTTCCTCGCCGAGTGGGATACGGTCCTGCGCGAGCGTCTCGCGGGCGCGCGCGCAAACCCGGGCGCGCTTGCGCCCAAAGCCGAGTCCGAGCTCTTGCGCGAGCTCGCGGAGGAGTTCGCACCGCACCCCGCGGAACGCTAGCGTCATGTTCGTCGTGAACGCGTCCGCTTCTCCCCGCACGCCCGCCGCACCCCAGATCCTGCGGCTCGGATGGGGCCTTTCGTTTGCCGATCTCCACGAGCGCCATGGACTGCTGCGCCTGGATGCGGCGTTCCTGAATTTCCTCGCCGAGTGGGATACGGTCCTGCGCGAGCGTCTCGCGGGCGCGCGCGCAAACCCGGGCGCGCTTGCGCCCAAAGCCGAGTCCGAGCTCCTGATCGAGCTCGCGCCGTACCTCGATGCTTTCCTCGGGCGGCTGTTCGGTATCGAAGACGAACTGGATGCGCTCCGCGGGCAGCACCACGCGCTTGCGCCGCTGTATTCCGTCAAGCGCCTGTTCGTCCAGCGCCGCGCCCTGCACAAGGTGAAACCCGAAGTGGCCGCTGCGCTGGACGGTGCTGCGAGCGAGCGCGAGCTCGCCGCGTGGTTCGGTGAGCCCTTTACCGAGCTTGGCTTTGCGCGCCACGTCAGCGAATGGCTCAAGGACGAGGGCGCGCACGCAGCCAAGCTCGATCTCGCCGCGCGCTACGCGGCGTGGGCCGTGACGAGTCCCGAAGGCCGCCGCAAGCACGGTGGCGGCGTCCTCTTCAAGGCGCCGTCCAAGCTCGATTTCATGCGCCTCGTGCCGGTTGATACCGATGAGTCGGCAGGCTTTCCGCGCCACACCCTTGCGGAAGCGCATCTGCGCCGCCGTGAAGGCTTTGCGCTCACCGATGCAGGCACCGACCTTGCGGGCGCGCTCGATCACGCGAACTATTGCATCTGGTGCCACGAGCAGGGGCGCGATTCCTGCTCCAGAGGCGTGAAGGAGAAGGCGCCTGCGGCCGGTTTCAAGAAGACGGTCTTCGGCGTGCCCCTCGCCGGCTGTCCGCTGGACGAGAAAATATCCGAGTTCCATAAAGTCAAGGCCCAAGGCCAGCCGCTCGGTGCGCTCGCGGTGATCTGCGTGGACAATCCGATGGCGGCTGCGACGGGGCACCGCATCTGCAACGATTGCATGAAGGCCTGCATCTATCAGAAGCAGGACCCGGTGAACATCCCGGAAGCGGAGACGCGCACGCTCAAGGATGTGCTCGAGCTGCCGTGGGGTTTCGAGGTCTATTCCCTGCTCACGCGCTGGAATCCGCTCAACCTGCGCCGGCCCTACCCGAAAGCGCCAAGCGGCAAGCGCGTGCTCGTGGTGGGCCTGGGGCCCGCCGGCTTCACGCTCGCGCATCACCTCATGAACGACGGGCACACGGTGGTCGGCATCGACGGGCTCAAGATCGAGCCGTTGCCGGGCGAGTTCAGCGGCGTGAACGCGCTGGGAGCGCGCGTGCCCTTCCTGCCCGTGTGCGACGTGAATGCGCTCTACGAAGCGCTCGACGAGCGCCAGATGGCGGGCTTCGGAGGCGTGGCGGAATACGGCATCACCGTGCGCTGGAACAAGAACTTCCTCAAGTTGATCCGGCTGCTGCTGGAGCGGCGGCGCCAGTTCGCGATGTTCGGCGGCGTGCGTTTCGGCGGCACGCTCACCGTGGAGGACGCGTGGATGCTCGGCTTCGATCACATCGCGCTCGCAATGGGCGCGGGCCGGCCTACCATGCTCGAAATACCGAACGGCACGGCGCCCGGCGTGCGCGCGGCGTCGGATTTCCTGATGGCGCTGCAGTTGACCGGTGCGGCCAAGCACGACTCGATCGCGAATCTTCAGATCCGTCTGCCGGCGGTCGTGATCGGCGGCGGCCTGACCGCGATCGACACCGCGACCGAATCGCTGGCCTATTACGTGGTGCAGGTGGAAAAATTCCGCAGCCGCTATGAAGCACTCGCGGCCGAGCGCGGCGAAGCGGTG
>MEQT01000027.1 GCA_001770325.1 Betaproteobacteria bacterium RIFCSPLOWO2_02_64_14 | reverse complement strand
CGGAGCGACATGAGCGGGATCTGGGTGGGGATAGACACTGGCGGCACGTTCACCGACCTGGTGCTGATCGACTGGGCGAGCGGCGCCTATCACTATCACAAGCTGCCGACGACGACCGCCGACCCGTCGCGCGCCATTCTGGACGGCATCGCGCAGGTCATCGAGCAGGCGGGTGCGACGAAGCGCAAGGTCGAGTTTCTTGTGCTTGGCACCACCCTTGCCACCAACGCCGTGCTCGAAGGCAAGTGGGCGCGAACCGGACTCATCACGACGAAAGGCTTCCGCGACGTGCTCGAACTGGCGCGGCAGCGCCGTCCCCACTACTTTAACCTCGATATTCCGAAGCCCATGCCGCCTGCCTCGCGGGATTGCCGCCTCGAGGTCGCTGGCCGCATTGCGTTCGACGGCACCGAAGTGGCGCCCCTGGACGAAGCGGGCCTGCACCGCGCCGTCGCGAGGCTCAAAGACGAGGGCGTCGAGGCGGTCGCCGTGTGCTTTCTGCATGCTTATGCCAATCCCGCCCACGAGCGCCGCGCGCGAACGGTGCTCGCCGAACGCTGGCCGGAAGTCTATGCCTGCACGTCGAGCGAGGTACTCGCCGAATTCCGCGAGTTCGAGCGCTTTGCCACCACCACGGTCAACGCCAGTCTCATGCCCGTGATGGACCGCTATCTCGCGCGCTTCGAGAGCGGGGTCAAGGCGATGGGCATCAGGGCGGTGCCGCGCGTGATGCAATCAAACGGCGGAGCGGTAAGCCCTGGCGCGGTGCGCCGGATTCCGATCAACACGTTCTTTTCCGGCCCCGCGGGCGGCGTGATCGGGAGCGTTGGGCTCGGGCGCCAGCTCACGATCGGCAATCTGATCACGTTCGATATGGGCGGCACCAGTACGGACGTGTGCCTGATCCGCAATGGCGAGCCGGCCAAGAAAAGCGAACGGACCATGGGTGGATTCCCGGTGCGCACCCGCACGCTCGACATCCACACGATAGGCGCGGGCGGCGGGAGCATCGCGTGGGTCGATGCCGGGGGGTTGCTGAAGGTCGGGCCCATGAGCGCCGGCGCCCAACCCGGTCCGGCGGCGTACGGGCGGGGCGGCGAAAAACCCACGGTCACCGACGCCAATGTCGTGTTGGGACGCCTCAACCCGAGGGCCCTCCTGGGTGGGCGCATGACCATGCATCCGGAGCGGGCGCGCCTCGCGATCGAACGCGAGCTCACAGAGCCGCTCGGCATCGATGCGATCAAGGCCGCCGCGGGCGTGATCGAGATCATCAACGTCAACATGATGGGTGCGGTGCGCGTCATATCGGTCGAGCAGGGCGAGGACCCGCGCGATTTCACGCTGGTGGCATTCGGCGGCGCGGGACCACTGCATGCCGCCGAGGTGGCGCGCAACATGGGCATGCGCCGTGTGCTGGTGCCGCCACGCCCGGGGCTGCTGTCGGCGCTGGGTCTGCTGCACGCAGACGTGCGGGGAGACTTCAGCCTGACGCGGCTCGTGCGCGCGGACGCGGGGAACCTCAAGACGCTCAATGCCGGATTCCAGGAACTGAAACGACGCGGGCAGGCATGGTTGAAGGGTGAAGGCGAGGCGCAGCGCCGCGCTCGTTTTGAGTGGCTCACTGATCTGCGCTATTTCGGACAGAACTCGGAACTCATTCTGAAGGCGGGCCGGGCGCGGCTCGGCGTGCCATCGCTCGCGCGGCTCATGGCGATGTTTCACAAACAGCACAAGGCGTTTTACGGCTACGACATGCCGGCGCAGCCGGTCGAGATCGTGACGCTGAGGCTGGTCGTGACGGCGCGGCGCAGGGCGCCGCCCACAGAGCCGGCGAACCTCGCGCGCGGCAGTGCAAGCATGGCGGTAGTCGAAAAGCGCAAGGTATGGTTTGCCGACACCGGATTCGTCGGCACGCCGGTGTATGATCGGGATCGGTTGCCCGCCCGTTGCCGCATCACCGGTCCGGCGATCATCGAGCAGATGGATACGACCACGGTGGTGCCGCCCGGGGCGCAAGTTAGGAACGACAAGCTGGGGTACCTGCACATGGAGTTGCCGCCGATCGCGGCTGGAGCGAGACGCACATGAGCCGGCGCGTGGATCCGATCAAGGCCGAAGTCGTCGCGCGTTTCCTGCTGGCGACAGCGGAGGAGATGGGCGCAACGCTCATGCGCACGGCGTTTTCTCCCAACATCAAGGAGCGCGCCGATTGCTCGACCGCAGTGTTCGATGCTGCGGGACAGGTGATCGCGCTCGCGCAGCGCGTGCCGATCCACCTTGGTTCCATGGTCGGCGCGGTGGACGAAATTCTCAGGCGCTATCCGCGCGCGGAGATCCGGCCGGGCGACATGTTCATCGCCAACGATCCCTACAACGGCGGCGGCACCCACCTGCCGGACATTACCGTGATCTCGCCTGTGTTTCAGGGCCCCCGCATCGTCGCGTACGTGGCGAATATCGCGCATCATGCCGACGTCGGCGGCATGGTTCCGGGATCGGAAGCGGCGGTATGCAAGTCCATTTATCAGGAAGGCCTCCGTATTCCGCCGGTGTACATCCAGCGCGCGGGACGGTTGAACCGCGACGTATTCGATCTCATCCTGCTCAATTCGCGCACGCCGGAAGAGCGTGTCGGCGACCTGAACGCGCAGTTTGCCGCCAACACGGTGGGCGCGCGCAGCGTGACGGCGCTCTACGAGCGCTACGGCACGCGCGAGACTGCGGCCAATATCGCGGCCTACCTCGATTTCACCGAGAGGCGCTTCCGCGCCGCGATCAACCGCCTGCCGCGCGGCCGTTACCAGGCGGAAGATTTTCTTGATGGCGACAGGGAAGGCGAAACGTGCCGCATCTGCCTCGCGTTGACGGTCGGCAAGGACAGGCTCGATTTCGATTTCACCGGCTCCGATTCGCAGCTTGCCAGCGCGCGCAACATTCCGTACCGGGCGCTGCTCGCAACGGTCTACACCGTTGCGAAGAGCCTGCTCGACCCGGAGGTGCCGGCCAACGCCGGCTACTACCGGACGATGAACATCGTCGCGCCCCCGGGCTGCGTCGTCGGTCCCGTCCCGCCGGCTGCCATCGGCTGCCGCTCGATCTCCGCGAGCGTGCTGGGCGATGTCATCGCCCAGGCGATGTCGCAGGCGATACCGGACAAGGCGCTCGCGGGCAGCGGCCCCCATCATCTCTACGTGCTGGCAGGCACCGATCCGCGCAGCGGCAGCTACTTCGTCAACTATGAGACCCTTGCCGGCGGCATGGGCGCACGCGCCTACCGCAACGGTGTCGACGGCGTGCGCGTGCACGCTTCGGGTTCTTCCAACCTGCCGGTCGAAGCGCTGGAGCACGCGTATCCGTTTCGCGTCGAACGCTACGCGTTGTGGGAAGGATCGAACGGCGGGGGCAGGTATCACGGGGGCATGGGCGTGGTGCGCGACTACCGGGTGCTGGCGGACGATATCGTGGTGAGCCTGTCGTCCGAACGCCAGCACGTCGCGGCGCGCGGGGCGTGCGGGGGCGGCGACGGCGCGACTGGGCGCTTCGTATTGAACCCTGGCGCGCCGGATGAACGGACCTTGCCGTCGGCCGCCGCCGATGTGCCGTTGCCGCGCGGCTCGGTGCTGCGGATCGCAACGCCGGGCGGGGGCGGATATGGACCTGAAGTTGGTGTCGTCCCCGTGAAAACGGGGACCCATACGGCGACGGACCGAAGCCCCGACCGCCTCCGCCCCCCTCCTACCTCCCCCCGCAAGCGAGGGGAGGGGATACCCGACTCCTCGGGAATGACATGAGGCCTTGTAGGGCACCATAGCGCCAATCTGTTACGCTGTTGCAAGGACGTTACAGGCCAACCCACGGGGAGCATGTGTGATGGATCAGGCAATGGCGGATACCCGGCTGCTGGCGCAGGCGCGCGGGTCGTTTCCCGCGCTCGAGCGCTGGACCTATCTCGATCTTGGCGGGCGCGACGTGCTCTCGCGCGAGGTGCGCGCCGCGCTCGATGCGCATCTCGACGAACGCATGTTCAACGGCGCCGACAAGGACCGCTTCTTCGCCATGACCGAGGAAGCGCGCGGGAAGTTTGCAAGACTCATCAACGCCGACGCCGACGAGATCGCGTATACGAAGAACATCTCTGACGGCCTCAACATGGTCGCGACCGGGCTCGAGTGGCGACCGGGCGACAACGTCATACTTTGCGGCGAACTGGAACACCCCAACAACGTCTATCCGTGGCTCAACCAGCGGGCGCGAGGGCTCGAAGCGCGGTTCGTGAAGCACCGCGACGGGCACATGCCGGTCGATGACATGATCGCGCGCATCGACGAAGGGACCCGGGTCGTGACCTGCTCGACGGTGAGCTTTTCCCCGGGCTTTCGCACCGACATCGACCGGCTGGGGCGCGCCTGCCGCGAGCGCGGCGTGCTGTTCCTCGTCGATGCCGCGCAGTCCGCCGGCGTACTGCACACCGACGTGCGCGCATCAAACATCGATGCGCTCTCGGTATCGACCCAGAAAGGGCTGCTCGGGCTCTACGGCATGGGCTACCTCTACGTGCGGCGCGAGTGGGCGGAGCGGATGCGGCCCGCCTACCTCGCACGCTTCGGCGTCGATCTCGGCAGGGCCGACGTGCACGAGTCCGACATCGGCGACCAGACCTATGACCTGATGCCGGCGGCGCGCCGCTTCGATCTCGGTAATTACAACTATATCGCCGTCGCAGCGGCGGATGCCGCGATGAAGTTCCTGCTGGAGCTCGACACGCGCAACATCGAGCCGTACGTGGTGCGCACCGCGCACGCGCTGGCGAACGGCCTGCGCGATCTCGGTTTCCCGGTGTGCGGCGGCGCGCCCGGCCCGCATCTCGCGCACATCGTTTGCGTGGGCGTGTACGGCTCGGGCGGCGACAAGGGCGGCTCGGATGAGCGCATGAACCGGTTCTACCGGTTCCTGCTCGAAAACCGGGTGAAGCTTTCGATGCGGCGCGGCGTGCTGCGCCTCTCGCTCCACGTCTACAACAACATGGACGACGTCGCGCGCGTCCTCGATCTCGCACAGCAATTCCTGGCGACGGACAAAAAGCATTAACGCAAAGGACGCCAAGAACGCCAAGGAAAATCAAGGAATCGTAGGGCGGGTTAGCCGCACGGCGGCGTAACCCGCCGCATCGAGGAGCCAATGTCGGGATTTGGCACCTCACCGCATCTTACTTTCTCGGTGTCCCTCCAATAAGAACGTGCATTACATCGACCCATCCACCGGCGCGACCTATCCGCTCGACGCGGCCCGCTGGCGCGCCGACAGCGGCCATTACCTCAATCTCGGAGCGGCGCCGGGACTGAAGCGCGCGGACATCGATCGCTCGTGCTACTCGGTGTGGCGCTACCACAAGGCGCTGCTGGTTCCGCGTGCGAATGCCGTCACGCTGGGTGAAGGCTGGACCCCTCTCATCGATGGCGCCTGGGACAGAACGGCGGTCAAGTTCAAGCTTGAATTCATGATGCCGACGGGTTCCTTCAAGGATCGCGGGATGACTGTCATGGTGAGCTATCTAAAACACCGCGGCGTCGACCATGTTCTCGAAGACTCGTCGGGCAACGCGGGCGCATCGCTCTCGGCGTATGCCGCCGCCGCGGGCATGCGCTGCCGCATCCTCGTCCCGGAGACTGCGTCCTATCCCAAGATCGCGCAGATCGCCGCGTGCGGCGCCGACGTGGTGACGATACGCGGCTCGCGGCAGGACGTGGCCGATGCCGCCATGGAGATGAGCCGCGAAATCTTCTACGCGAGCCACAACTGGCAGCCGTTCTTCGTCGAGGGCACCAAGACACTCGCCTACGAACTGTGGGAACAGCTTGGTTTCCGTGAGCCCGACAACGTCGTGGTGCCGCTGGGCTACGGTAGCAACGTGCTCGGTTGCGAGCGCGGCTTCGCCGAGTTGCTGCGCAACGGCGAGATTGCCCGGATGCCGCGCATCTTCGGCGTGCAGGCCGCGAACTGTGCGCCATACTACGCGGCACATCAGTCGGGTGGTGAGGCGCTCGTCCCGACTACGATCGCACCCACGATTGCGGAAGGCATCGCCTCGTCGCAACCGACGCGCGTCGCCGAAGTGCTGCGCGCCGTGCGTTCGAGCGGCGGCAGCATCGTCGCGGTGAGCGAAGAGGAAATCGTCACCGCGCTTGGGGTACTAGCGCGCATGGGGCTCTATGTCGAGCCTACCAGCGCAGCCGCGGCGGCCGGACTCAGCCTGCTGATTGAGAAAGGTGCAATCGGTCTGGCAGAAACAACCGTATTGGTGCTGACCGGGACCGGGCTCAAGGCCTCGGAGCGGATCGGCCAACTTCTGAATCTCGGCGCCCGACACGAGTAGCGGACGCCGCGCGCGAGCAAGCCGGCGGCCCGAGCGAGCGGCCGGCTTGCGCACGCCGGCGTTGTATCACAGTTTCATTTCGCGGATGAGCTTGCTCCACTCAGATATCTCGGCGCGCACGAATGCACCGAATTCCTCGGGTGGATTGCCGACAGCGACGGCGCCCTCGGACGCGAGTCGTTTCACGGTGGCGGGGTCTTTCAGGACCTTGGCCATCGCCCCGTACACGTGAGCAATGATGGGGCCCGGCACCGCCGCCGGGGAGAACAGCCCGAACCAGCCCGGCTTGTCGTACCCGGGCACACCCGATTCATCGATCGTCGGCAGATGCGGCAAGGCCGGCGATCGTTGCTTGGTGGTCACCGCGAGCCCGCGCATACGGCCCGTTTTCATGTGGGGGATTGCGCCCAGAATGCCAGTAATAATCACCTGCGTTTCGCCGCTTATGAGGCCGATCTGGGCGGGACCGCCGCCTTTGTACGGCACCTGCGTCAGGTTGATCTTGGCCATGTATTTGAACAGCTCGGTGGTCATGTAGATGTTGCTGCCACGCCCGGCGGAGGCGTAATGAATCTCGCCGGGGCGCTTGCGGGCAAGAGCGAGAAGTTCCTTGACGTTCAGCACCGGCAGCGAGGGATGCACGGCCAGGACGAGCGGCGCCTGCGCGAAATTCGTGATGGGTTTGAAGTCCTTCACCGCATCGTAGGGCAGATCCTTGTAGAGGCTCGGGGCGAAGCTGTAGCTCGCCGACGTTAAGAGCAATGTGTAGCCGTCCGGGGCCGCCCGTGCAGCTATCGTGCAGCCGAGCGTGCCGCCGGCGCCGCCGCGATTGTCGATGATCACGCTGGCGCCGAGAGCCGCTTCGAGCTTGTCCTGCAAGGCGCGGGCCAGGATATCCGTGCCGCCTCCCGTGTTGCCAGCTCTCTCTGCCACCTCTGTGGCTTCAGGTTTTCGTTTTCCATCGGTGTTCATCTGCGGCAAATCGGCGTGCAGGCGCTTTACAAACTCTTACACTCTGTTACGTGCGGGACGGCGCGAAATGCGGTCGAATAAGCAAATGGCAATGCCGAGGAGATGACCATGAAAACCCTCTTCAAGTCGTGGATCTTTCGAGCGCTCGCCCTGACGATGGTGGCGTCGGCTGCGTTCGCCCAGGACCGCGGGCCGTTCCAGCGGGAAGAACTCGACCAGATGCTCGCACCGGTGGCGCTGTATCCCGATGCGTTGCTGTCCCAAATCCTGATGGCGTCGACCTATCCACTGGAGGTGGTGCAAGCCTCCCGCTGGTCGCGCACCAATCCCACCCTGAAGGGTCAGAATGCGGTACGCGCGGTCGAGCGCATGGACTGGGACCCCAGCGTCAAGTCGCTCACTGCGTTTCCGCAGATTCTTCACATGATGGACGAAAAACTCGAGTGGACGGAGCGCCTGGGCGAGGCTTTTCTCGCACAGCAGGCCGACGTCATGGACACGGTGCAGGACCTGCGCCGGCGTGCTGAAGCGGCTGGCAACCTCAGCTCCAGCGACCAGATGCAGGTCAGGCGCGAAGGCGAGTTCATCATGATCGAGCCGCCCGCGCCCGAACTCGTTTACGTGCCGTACTACGACCCGGCCGTCGTCTACGGGCCGTGGTGGTGGCCGGAGTACCCGCCCGTCTACTGGGCGCCGCCGTGGGCATATTACGTTGTTCCCCCGTATCCCTCGCTCTTCCTCTGGGGAAGCGGCATTGGAGTTTCGGCGAACTTCTTCTTCGGCTACCCTGACTGGCGCCGGCGTCACGTCACCGTGGTCCACCGTCACGTCACTGTGGTGAACCGCGGCGGCGGCCCCCGTGAGCCGGTAGTCTGGAGGCATAATCCTGACCATCGCCGGGGCGTGCCCTTCCGCCATGCCGAAGCGCGTCAGCGATTCGAGCAGGAGAGGGCTGCCGCCGGCACAACGCGCCGTGGCCCGGACCGGAATGATGTGGCGCCAACGATCCGACGCGCCGACGACATCCGCCCGGCTTATGTCGGCCAGCGGCGGCTGGAAGAGCGCCCGAATCCGGTCCAGCAGCAGCGCGAGTCTGCGGTCGGCCGCGTCACGCTGGACAACGATGGC
>MEQT01000026.1 GCA_001770325.1 Betaproteobacteria bacterium RIFCSPLOWO2_02_64_14 | reverse complement strand
CGGGCTCATTTTCTGCTCGGGCATGATCCCGGTCGATCCGCACACCGGTGAGCGCCTGCATGGCACGCTGACGAGCGAGGCGCACGTCATTTTCGGCAATCTGAAGCTGCTGCTCGAAGCGGCGGGCTCGTCACTCGATCGGCTGGTGCAGGTGCACGCACTGATCTACGACAGCATCGAGTACGACGTGTTGAACCGCGTATACCGGCAGTACGTCGCGAACGGCCCGCCTGCCCGCACCGTGTGGAGCGCGCAGATCGAAGCCGGTTTCAAGGTCCAGCTCGACGTGATTGCCGCCGCATGAGCCTGCTGCGTGCAGTAATCGCGCCACCGCTACCGGGGCCAGGCGCGAAGCGCGCCTTCAATGGGCAGGCATCAGCGGCAGTGCGGGGCGGTGCGTTTGTGTTCGTGTCCGGACTGACCGCTGTCGACCCCGCCACCGGCGAAGCGATCCGGGACACCACGGCCCGCGAGACTCAACGGGTCCTGGAGAACCTCAAGCTGATCCTCGAGGCAGCGGGGTCTTCGCTCGCAAGGGTGGTGAAGGTGAACGTGCTGGTGCACAGCATGCTGGAAGCACCCAACATGAACGAGATCTACGCGCGCTTCTTTCCCGAGCCGCCGCCCGCGCGCACCGTATGCGGAGCGCGCCTGCCCCACGGCGCGAAGGTCATGATCGAGTGCACCGCCCTGGCGCCCGATGACCAGCCATAGACTACCGCGCTCGCGGGTTGAGCCGGCCAACCCGCTGCTCAACGTGTCGCGCAGCGCCAACCTGCCGCACGTGCCCGGCATTCGCATCGGCGACTACGTTTTCCTCTCCGGAATGGGACCCATCGATCCGCTCACGGGCGAGCGCAAGCACGGCCCGATCGCCGAGCAGGTGCGTACGACGCTCAACAACGTGAAGCACATGCTGGAGTCCGCGGGCTCGTCGCTGGAGCGCGTGGTGAGGGTCCACGTGGTGCTCGCGGACATCGCCGACATCGCGGAAATGGACCGCGTCTATCGCGAATTCTTCCCGGTGGATCCGCCGGCGCGCAGCGCATGGTCGATGCAGCTTCGATTCGGCAACGGCTGCGAGATCGAGTGCGTGGCGCTGGTGTCCTGAGTCGCGCCTTCAGCACGGCGGGGTGGTAGGTTACACTGCACACCCTCGTTTCCAGTGCGATGGAAGTACGGGCGTATTCTCATTTCAGAAAGGCATTCGATGAAGGTTTGTGTAGTGGGTGTGGGTGGAACAGGAGGCCTGCTTGCCGCGGTGTTGCGGCGGGCGGGAGTCGATGTCAGTCTGTTGGTAACCGAACGACACTTGACGGCGATCAGGCGCAATGGCCTGGCTTTGATTGCCCCGGGCGGTCGCTTCAGCGTTGAAATTCAAGCCGAGATCGAGCCGCGTGCAATTGGAGCCTGTGACGTCGTGATCGTGACCACGAAGATGTGGGCCGTCGAAGCGCTTGCGCCCACGCTCCAGCCGCTGCTGGGGGAAAACACCGCCGTCATTCCTGTCCAGAACGGGATCGATGCCCCAGAGCTGCTCGCCAGGACTCTCGGATGGCGCCACGTGGTCTACGGATCCGCAGCGATGAACGCCGCCATGGAGGAGCCCGGCGTGATCCGTCAAAGAAATCCCAATTACGGGCTCACCGTGGCCGAGGCGCAAGGCCATGAATTCGCCAGACTGCTCAAGGTCAAGGAAATCTTCGGGGCTGCGGGTATTTCGGTCGAAGTCGCCACCGATGGCCCCGCCCTGCTGTGGGACAAGTTCATCGGATTAGTTGCGAACAGCTCATTGTGCGCGCTGCTCCGCTCGCCCATGGGCGTCGTGCAAAAGGACGATGACTGCTGGGCGCTTTACACCGCCGTATTCAACGAGGCCGTTGCGGTGGGGCGCGCGGAAGGCATTTCGATACCGGCCGAGAAGGCCGAGGCGCGGCTCGCGCGCGCGAAAACATCGCCACCGATGGTGATGCCCTCGATGGCTGTCGATCTGATGGCGGGCAATCGTCTGGAGCTGCCGTGGCTGGGCGGGCGAGTGAGGGAGCTTGGAAGGAAGCACGCCGTACCTACGCCGGCGAGCGATTTCATTTGGGTCGCGTTGAAGCCGTTCCTGGCTGGTACTGCGGCAGCGAGGTAAAGCCGTTCGTTGGGTTCCTTTGAGGAGCACGCTTGATGGCAAACAAGATTCGCTTGGGATTCGTTGGGGCCAACGTCCGTTCGCAGTGGGCCTCCCAGTCGCACTTCCCGGCGCTCGCCGCGAGCCCGGACGTCGAGATGACCGCGGTCTGCACCACGCGCTCCGAGACCGCGGAAGCGGCGAAAAAGGCTTTCGGCGCGAAGCTCGCGTTCACCGATTTCCGGGAGATGGTGGCGTCACCGGAGATCGACGCGGTGGCCGTGGTGGTGCGGGTGCCCTCGCACTACGAGCCGACCCGGGCCGCAATCGAAGCCGGGAAGCACGTCTATACCGAGTGGCCGCTCGGCCGCACCACTGCTGAAGCGGAGGAACTGACGGCGCTGGCCCGAGCCAGGGGCGTGCAGACTGCGTGCGGCCTGCAATCGCGGGTGAGCCCGCCACTCCTCTACATGAAGGAGCAGATCGAAGCGGGCTTCGTGGGCGAAGTGCTCTCGTGTCACGCCGACTGCATGCGCGACGGCGCGCTGGAGCGCCCTTCCAGCCGCGCCTGGCAGCGCGACGTGACGCTCGGCGCGAACCCCCTCACGATCGCCAACGGGCACGTCATCGACGCCCTGCGCTTCGTCGTGGGCAACTTCGCGCGCGTCTCCTGCATGGTCACGACCCAGACGAAACAATGGTACGAGACCGACACCAGGAAGATGGTGGACGTGACCTCGCCGGACAACATCATGGTGAGCGGCAAGCTCGCGCGTGGGGCGGTGGCCTCAGTCCACGTCGCGGCAGTCCCGTGGGCCGGCGGGGGCTTCCGGATGGTGATCTACGGGCGGGAAGGGACGCTCCTTGCGACCGGCAACGTCTCGTCCCAGCGCGGCGAGATGCTGCGGGTGCAGGGGGCAAAACGCAGCCACGAGCTGAAAGACATGCCGATCCCCGAGCGCTTCGCGTGGGTACCGCCAGACTTCCCCCGCGGCGATCCCTTCAACGTCGGGCAGATGTATTCGCTCTTCGCCGAGGCGATCCGCACCGGGCAGAAACCGCAGCGGCTGCCGACGTTCGACACCGCGGTCGACCTGCATCGCTTCCTCGATACGATCAGGCAGTCGTCGGACACCGGACGGGAGTTGGAGGTGAAGACGTGAAAGAGAACAGCATACGCAGAGCCGTGCGTGCGGGACGGGCCGCGCTCGGAACCGGGCTCAAGGAGTTTGCCACGCGCGGCGTGCCACGGATCATCGAAGCCTCCGGTTTCGACTACTGCATGATCGACATGGAGCACGGCGCGTTCGATCTGGAATTCGTTCTAGTCACCGGAGAGGTACTCTCGGGTTCGCCTCGTCCGGAAACCTTGGCCGTCCGTCTCCGAAGAGATACCGTTCGTCGCGGCGTCCCCACGGCCGCGCTTTGATCGTGACAAATTGCATACGTGCATCAGCAGCGTTAGAGATATTCTGAAGGCCGAGTGGGATGCGTTGACGCGCAGTCCACTCAGCTTCGAAAAGGGCAAACCCGACCGAAAGGCGGGGACGCAAAGTCGCTGGTCTAAAGAGCCTTGTGCTCCATGACCGAGGGATTGCCGAGGGCGGGCTGTTGGGCTGCCGGTGATCTCTCCTTTTGTCGCCCGACAACTCCCCTCGTAGTCCATACGGCTTTCTCCCCGCTGAGAGAGCACATCACTTTCTCCGTCGAGTGTCCCTGTTGAACCACAGTTGCGGGGTAACCCTGCAGAAGGACACAGATTGGAAAACCAAAAAGTCGATTACTCTCCCACGGGACTCTTCCGTGCAATCGAATCCCGTAACGCGCTAGCGCTCCGCCTCCTACTGAGTACTGGCACGAATGTCGCCATAAAGAACGGCAGTGGCTGGACGCCGCTGATCGCGAGCGCCGTCGTCGGCAATTTACAGGCTGCGCGGGCCCTGATCGACACTCGGGCAGACGTCAATGCGCCGGATCCCCTCGGTTATACGTCGCTGCACTGGGCCGCGTTCAAGGGTTATCCCCGCGTGACGGAGCTGCTGCTCGCCAAGGGCGCCGACGTAAACGCCCGAAGTGATCTAGGCTTGACGCCGCTGCACCAGGCAGCCGTCGGCGGCCACGAGGAAGTCGTCACGATGCTGCTCGCAAAGGGTGCAGCAATCGATTCGGTCGACATCGAGGGCTGGACGGCGCTCCACAAGGCAGTAGCGGATGGTCATGTTGGTGTGGTCAAGATTCTGCTCGGGGCGGGGGCGAACAGGGAAGCGAAGAATGGGCGGGGTCAGACGCCCGCCATGCTTGCGGCCCAGCACAAGAACGCCGCCGTCATCGCGGCGATCTCCGGTTAAAGCCGCGGCCTTGGCGGTTCTTTTCATGAACTCACCGATTTCCGCTTTTGGTCGGCAAGTGACCATCGGCTGACGGTCGTAAACCGGCCAGGACCGATCGATCGAAGCCGGCCGAATTTACGTTCCTCTCAGACGCTCGCCTTCCACCACGTCGGCCGCCGCGATGGCTCGCGAAAGCGCAGCAGAAAGCGCCTTCGCCGACTGCAGCGAGATCTCCACCGCGACGCGCGCGCCCGGCCCAAGCGCGGAGTTCACGAAGTCGATGGTGATGGCCTCCTCGAACAGGGCGTGGTGAGGGTGGTCATACGAGACCACCGAGTGCGTGAGATCGAACCACCCCTCGCCGCCCTTGCCCGCGCCTTCCGCCTCGGCGATTTCAACAATGGAGGTGCACACGCCGCAGCCTTACTTCGTCAAGTGCTTCTCGAAAAACGCCCACACCTTCTTCCAGCCGTCCAGCGCCTGCTCGACGCGGTAGTTCGGGCGGTCGTAGTAGAAAAAGCCGTGGCCGGCGCCGTCGTAGCGGTGAAACTCGTACTGCTTGCCGTGTTTCTTCAACTCGGCCTCGTGCTGGTTCACCTGCTCCGGCGTGGGCGCGCGGTCCTCGTTGCCGAAGAGGCCGAGCAGCGGACACGAGAGGTCCTTGGTGTAGTCGATCGGCGCGATCGGCTGCTTGGGGTTCAGCTCCTCCTTGCTCATCACCACGCGCCCGCCCCACAGCTCGACCACCGCGTCAATGCTCTTCGTCTGGCAGGCGTAGAGGAACGCAAGCCGGCCGCCCGAGCACGTGCCGATGCAGCCGACCTTGGCGCCGATCCAGGGCTGGGCGCGCAGCCATTTCGTCGCGGCCTCGGTGTCGCCCATCGCCTGCGCGTCGGGGATGCCGCCTTCCGCACGCACCTTCGCCGCGACGTCGTCGGCCTTGCCCTCGCCGGCGCGCTCGAAGAGGTTGTGGCTGATCGCCGCGTAGCCGTGGTGGGCGAGCCTGCGCGTGAACTCCCGGTAGAACTCGTCCCAGCCCGGGTTGTGGTGTATCACCGTGACGCCCGGGAACGGGCCCGCGCCCAGGGGCCGCGCGACGTACGCAGAAATCCTGTCGCCGTTGTGGCCGTTGATCGAAACCGTTTCCGCAATCATGCCTTCGTAGGCCATGGTAGTTCCCTCCTGTCAATGTAAAGGTGAAAGAAAATTCAACGGTACCGCGGAGAGTATCTCCAGCCCCGGCAGCCGCTGTCAACCGCGGACCTCGCTTCGCGAGCCGCTCATTTTCGGCGTATTCCGATGGTACGGCCAGCCTCCGGTGGTCGTGGGCGCTGGACATGTGCGATGTGCAGGGCCCGTAAGCGGGCGCTCTGATCATCGGGCCAGGTGGTGCTGCGCCGGGTCGTCATATCGATGCAGATCGAGATCGATTCGGATGTGGCCGCGAGCCAGCGCTCGCGCGCGTGCAACATGGTCATGAAGTAGTGAATGCGTTTGGGGTCAAAGTCCAGCAACTGAAACGTAAAATCGAGCGGGTCACCCTCGTGCAACTCGCGCTGGTAAGTAACGTGGGTTTCCAGCGCAAAGGAACTACGGCCGCCTGCCTTGATGCTCGCATAACCCAGGCCCAGTACCGCCCATGGGAGATCGAGTGCCTTGTCGAACAGGACCGAATAATAACCAACGTTCATGTGGCCGTTCGGGTCGATGTACTCCGGCAGGACGGTAAAACCGCCGTAACTCAGGGTATCGATCGTATGCACTAGAGTGCCTAACATAGTGAACCACGTGTGCGGGTCATTATGTTAGGCACTCTGGTCGGTGAGGTTCGGCAAGATAAGGTTCCGTGGCGCATTGAGGCCGGGATTTTACCGACGTTCAAGCGCCAGGCCCAATTCCCCGCTAGTTCATGTCCCAGCGCAACGCGGCGCGCGCCGCCGCGGCGTCATGGACCTCGTCGACACGGCGCGAGCGGCCTTCGTAAGCTTGCCACGTCGCCGCGTCCCAGATGCGCGTGGTCAGGCGAGCCTTGAGTAGCTGACGCACGCGCGGCAGGTCGCCCAGCTGCAAGGCAGCCATGACCATGATCTGGTCATAGAGGTCTTGTTGAACATGGCTCGCACCGAGTTCACCGTGGCGCTGACGTACTGCCAGCATCCACTCAAGCGCTTCGCGGGGCTTGTCCTGGTAAAAAGCTGCCCCGGCCAGGGCGAGATCGTGCGCCAGCGCCGCCTGCGTGGAGCCCGTCCCTACGGAGCTCAGGTAGTCGAGCGTCGACTGCACTGCCGATACCCGCCCGCTACGCGCCAGTGCCATGACGTGATGCATGGAAGTAAACCATAGTGTGCTTTGCGTAGCGTTACGCAAGGAGGCTTGCGCCAGGCGCTCCCAACGCGCCAGCCCGACGTCAACACCCTGGAATTCCAGGCGCGCCAGCAACGAGGCGCCATTTTGAACGTCCAGGTAAAAGGTAGACGACTTCGGATAAACCTCGCGGTCAAACAGATCGAGAACCTCGTCGTAACGGGCCTGCGCAAACTTGAACAAACTCAAATGCCACCACAGGTGGCCCCGAAAGAGATTGTAGTCATTAAGAAATCGCGCCGCATCGCTGAGCAGATCGATGCCCTCTCGGACACGATCTTGCATCTCAAACACATGGGCCAGGCCATGCAGGGCCCAAAGATCCTGCGGCTGCAAAGCCAGCGCCTCGCGCGCGCAACGCTCGGCCACGACGTAGAGGCCAATCTCTTCCATCGCGAAGGCATGAGCCGAAAGAAAGTGCCCATAACCGGGCGTCTCGCGGCCCCAATGGCCGGCGACTCCCGCGGTCACTTCGGCTTGATGTCGTTTGTCACCGGTCCAGAAAAGCGTACCGGTGTGTTGACGCAACGCCAGCAAATCCAATGGCCACTCGACCAGGATTTGCTCCCAGGCCGCCGCACGAGCAGAAGAATCTTGCGCAAGCCAGGCACGCAAGGCTTCCTGGTGCAAACGCTCCCGGGGATTGGCAGGCAAAGCCTCCGCCAGCAGCAGGTGTGCCCGTGCCATGGGGTGGGCGTCGAGCGTACCTTCGGTCATGAGCGAGTAGCCCTTGAGCACATGCGCAAGGACAAACTCCGGAAACTCCTGCAACAGCGCGTCCAGGCGATCCTGCACCCCCAGGCGGTAGTAGTAGATGTCGTCGATCAGGGCGTCGAAACGCTCAACAGCTGCGGAGCTGGCCGCACTGAGAGAGAGGCCCCGGACATCGATGATGTCAGCGCGTGTCATGGTCTGTGTCTTTCTTCAGGCAGGCGTTCAGAGTAACGGGCAATAATACCCGTTCCGCCCGCAGCCGATCCGGCAGGACTTTATCGTCCCCGATGGATACGGCCCGCCGAGCGCGGACTTCGACAAATGCATTCGCGGGCGCATCGCGAAGAACGACAGTCCGGTCACGATCCTTTAGGTTCCAGCAATGCCTCTTCCTTCAGGCTCGCGATGATCTTATCCGCCACCTGACGCGCAACGGCCTTGCGTTCCTCTTCCGACACATCGTCCATCAGAAAAACGTAAATGACCGCTCCGGGTGTGCGCCGTGATAAGGCGGCGCTTTCCAGTGGGTGAAAGCCCCACCCGGCAACCCGCTCCAGCCGGAAGCAACCGGAGCAGCTATGGAGGTGACGAAATGGTTGAAGCCTTCGGATAGTCGGCGTATGTGGACTTGCATGAACTGCTCGCGACGACTCGAGTACGCCTCGCGGCCCGAGCTACTCCCCTGCGCTGAGTAAATCGCGCTTGGCGCGCGCAATGGGTAACGCCTAAGGCGATGTCATGGGAGCCTCGCCCTTTTTCCCGAAAGATCGGTATAGTGCGATCGTGCTCCCGGCGACGTCTACGACGCGACTCGTGCACGGCATCTAACGCGTCGACGGCATTGGGACTAGGGCCTGTACACATTTAGTTGATCTTGGTACCTTCTGGTTTTTCCCAGGAGGCCAAGATCGATGCGAAAGATGCTGCGTAATGACCAGTGGGAGCGCATTGAGCATTTGTTGC
>MEQT01000025.1 GCA_001770325.1 Betaproteobacteria bacterium RIFCSPLOWO2_02_64_14 | reverse complement strand
GTCAACGAAATCCTGAAGCGCAAGCTCGCCGGCTAGCGTCCTGTCCCATAAGAAACGTTCAGTAGTGAGCGGCGGGCACGGAGCCCGGTGTCATCGCGAGGAAGCACCGCTGACGAAGCGATCCCGCGGCGGGCGCGGCTGCGTTGCCTGCAACGAGATTGCTTCGTGCCTCGCAATGACATCCAAGGCGCATGCTTGCGCAGTACCGTGCGCCGGACTGACCCGTCGTTTATAAAGATATTTGAGGGACGGCATGCTGGCTACCTTGGCCGGCGCGTCTCGTTACTCACAACTTCACCACTGAAGATGTTGAACCGGTCACTGGTCACCGGTCACGCTTCATTTCTTTGCGGGCGCCGCGGGCACCGGAGCCGTCGCGCCCCGGGAGGCGCCCTTCAGTTCCTGGTAACGCTTCTTCTGCGCAGTGTAGGTCTGGCGCAGTTCCTCGCGTTCTTTTTCCTTGGTCTCGATGGTCTTCTGCAGCTTTGCGATCTCGGCCGTGGCGCGCGCCACCTCGGCATCCGATTTGCGCGATCTTGCATCGATCAGACGTGTCTGCGCGTTCTTCAATGCACCTTGCGCCTGACCGATCTGGTTGTCGATAACCTTTATTTCGCGGTCGCGCTTGGCGTCGATTTCCTGTTCGCTGGAGTAGACGTTGAGCAGCACGGAATCCTGCCGCCGCTGGTCGGCGAGACGCTTCTGCTCGGCCGCCTTCTTATCGGCAAGCTCCCTCTCCTGTGCTTGCCGCTTCGCGGCATCCTCGGCCGATTCGGTGGTCTTGCGCGTTACGCCGCGCAGATCCAGCTCCTTGGTGGCACTCGACTGGTACTCCGGTGGCACCGAGTCACCACAGCCCACGACCTTGCCTGACTTGTCCTTCCAACAGACGATTTTCTTGCCGCCCTTGGCCTGGGGTTGCGCCAGCGCCGGGCCTCCGGCGAGTGCGAACTGTGCCAGAGCAGCGACAAACACCGAACGTACGACCGTCGAGTTCAACATGAGACTCCGCCCTATCCTTGCCATGATACCGTGCGGCCCCTCGGCCACACTCGGATTCCGTCAGGCCCGCCAGACGCCGCCGCCGGGCCGGCGGACCACCACGCGAACGATTCATTATAGCTACTCTTCGTACAAGCTGCCGCCACGGCCGGCCGGACCGCGCACCGTGTCCGCTACTTAGCGCATCGCGGCCACCGGCGGTTGACACGGTCAGGGCGACGGCGCGCGCGTTTCACGCATATGTTTCGCGTAGAATGGCGCGACTGCCAAGGAGTGTGCCGGACTTTGTCCCGACACACTCCTTACGCAAAACCGCCCGCAGCCAAACGGTACAATCGGAGTCGAAATACGTGAATTCGTCCCCGCTCGTGTCCTTATTGACGGCCAAAATAGGTCTTTGCACCCTGGCTTGTTGCAAATCTGCGGGCGGTTTTGCAATTAGCAGCCTGTCGGACCATTAAGTCCGACAGGCTGCTAGGCCGTCACCGGGGAGAAACGGCAGGGGCAGGTCGGCCATCACATGCTTCGCATCATCACGCTCAACGTCAACGGCATCCGCTCGGCCGCGCGCAAGGGATTCATCCGATGGCTCGCCCGCCAGCGTGCCGACGTGGTGTGCGTGCAGGAACTCAAGGCCCAGGCGGCGGACATGACGCGCGAGATGCTCGCGGCCGGCGGATTGACGGGGCGCTTCCACTACGCCGAGAAGAAAGGCTACAGCGGAGTCGGACTTTATGTGCGCCAGTCGCCCGCGCGCGTCGTCGAAGGCATCGGCATCGCGGACATCGACAGCGAAGGGCGTTACCTGCGCGCCGATTTCGGGCGTCTGAGCGTGATCTCCGTCTACCTGCCCTCGGGCTCGGCTGGTCCGCACCGTCAGCAGGCGAAGTTCCGGTTCATGGACCATTTCTTCCCCCACCTTAAGAATCTCGCGGCCGAGCGGCGCGAGATCCTTCTGTGCGGAGACTGGAACATCGCCCACAAGGAAATCGACCTCAGGAACTGGCGCGGAAACCGGAAGAACTCGGGGTTTCTGCCCGAAGAACGGGCGTGGCTCACGAAGGTATTCGATGAAGTGGGCTGGGTCGACGTGTTCCGCCGCGTTGACCCGCGGCCCGACCAGTACACGTGGTGGTCCAATCGCGGGCAAGCATGGGCCAAGAACGTGGGGTGGCGCATCGACTATCAGATCGCGACGCCCGGCCTTGCCGCGGCGGCACGGCGGGTCGCGATCTACAAGAAGCAGCGGTTTTCCGATCATGCGCCGCTCACCATCGACTATGACTACGGGCTTTGATGGCGCAATCACGCGCACCGGCCGCTGATCTGCGCCCGTCCTGGCGTGAAACGCTGATTTCCATTTTCAGCGCGCGCATGCTGGTCGCGCTGCTGATGGGCTTCGCCTCGGGCCTGCCGCTGCTGCTGACGGGCTCGATACTGCAGGCGTGGCTGAAACGCAGCGGCATCGATCTCGCCAGCATCGGCGTGTTTGCTCTGGTCGGATTGCCGTACACGCTGAAGTTCCTGTGGGCGCCGCTGTTCGACCGCTACGCGCCGCCGCTCCTCGGCCGGCGCCGCGGCTGGATGCTGGCGACGCAGGGCGCGCTCGCCGCGTCCCTGTTCGCGTTGAGCCTGTCGCATCCTGCGCCCGGCGACCTGCTGCCGGTGTCGATCGCCGCGCTGCTGGTGGCATTTTTCTCCGCGTCCCAGGACATCGTGGTCGACGCCTACCGGCGCGAGAGCCTGGCCGACGTCGAACTCGGCCTGGGTTCCGCCTTGTACGTCAACGGTTACCGCGTCGGCCTGCTGCTGGCGGGCGCGGGGGGACTGATACTCGCCGGCAGCTATTCGTACGAGACGATGTACCGCCTGATGGCTGTTGTCATGGCCGCCTGCAGCATCGTCACGCTGCTCGCCCCGGAGCCCGCGCAGCCCGCGGGCGGGCCCACCTCGCTCGCAGAGGCGGTGTTCCTGCCCTTTCGCGATTACTTCACGCGCGACGGCGCGTGGCTCGCCCTCGCCTTCATTCTGCTATACAAGCTGGGCGATACCATGGCCGCCAGCATGACCACGCCGTTCTATCTCGAGCGCGGCTATAGCGAAGCCGAGATCGGCGCCGTCGTGAAGCTGTTTGGCTTCTGGGCCACCATTGCCGGGGGCACGCTCGGCGGCATCTGGATACTGCGCATCGGCATGCGGCGCGCATTGTGGCTGTTCGGCCTGGGACAGATGCTCTCGACGCTGGGATTCGTGGTGCTGGCCTCCGTCGAGCCCACCCGGATTGCGCTGGCGACGGTGGTGGCGGTCGAGAATTTCACCGCCGGACTTGGCACCGCGGCGTTCGTCGGCTTCATGGCGGCGCTCACCGACCGGCGCTTTACCGCGACCCAATACGCGCTGCTTTCCAGCTTGATGGGCGTGCCGCGCGTGCTGATTTCCGCGCCCACCGGCTGGCTCGCGCTGACCATGGGCTGGCCGGCTTTTTTCGCGCTATGCACCGTGCTCGCGGTGCCGGGCCTGTTGTTGTTGCGCCAGGTCAGGCGTCTCGCGGAACCGGCCGCCGATCAGGCGCCGTTGCCGAAGTGAAAGACCGCGAGGGCGCCGAAGAAATTGGGCCATAGCGTCACGGGCCTGCCGCGGGTGAGCACCTTGCGCTCCACCACACGGATCCCGCGGCTCGCGCAGAAATCCTCGAAGTCCGCAATCGTGCACAGGTGCACGTTGGGCGTATTGAACCATTGGTACGGCAGGTTCTCCGATACCGGCATGTGGCCGGCGGCGATCTGCAGCCGGTTTTTCCAGTATCCGAAGTTGGGAAAGGTGACGATGCCCTCGCGCCCCACGCGCAGCATTTCCCCGACGATGCGCTCGCTGTTGCGCACTGCCTGCAGCGTTTGCGACAGGATCACGTAATCGAAGGAGTGGTCCTCGAAATCGGACAAGCCGCGTTCCAGGTTGCCCTGGATCACGTTGACACCGTTCTTCACGCACGCAAGCACCCTGTCGTCGTCGATCTCGACGCCGTAGCCCGTGACGTGCCGGCTCTCCTGCAGATAGCGCAGCAGGCTGCCGTCGCCGCAGCCCAGATCGAGCACGCGCGTGTCCATGCGCACCCAGCCCGCGATCGCCGCGTAATCCGGGCGGTCCATGGTGCGTCCGCCGCTCATGCGACGATCCCCCCCGCCACGCGCTCGAGATAGGCCGCGACCAGCCGATGGTAGCGCGCGTCATCCAGCAGGAACGCATCGTGACCGTGCGGCGCGTCGATCTCCGCGTACGTGACATGGTGCCGGTTGTGCAGCAGCGCGGTCACGATTTCCCGCGAGCGGTCGGGCGAGAAGCGCCAGTCCGTGGTGAAGGAGACCACCAGAAACCGCGCCTGCGCCGGCGCCAGCGCGCGCGCGAGATTGCCGCCATGATCGAGGGCGGGATCGAAATAGTCGAGAACCTTGGTGATGCGCAGATAGGTGTTGGCGTCGAAGTACTCCGCGAACTTGTTTCCCTGGTGGCGCAGGTACGACTCGATCTCGAAGTCGGTGTCGAAGGAATAGGTGGGCCGCCCCTGTTTGAGCTGCCGCCCGAACTTGTTCGCCATCTCGTCGTCGGAGAGGTAGGTGATGTGGCCCACCATGCGCGCCACGCGCAGGCCGCGCTTCGGTGTCACGCCGTGTTCGTAGTAATCGCCGCCGTGGAAGTCCGGATCGGTGATGATCGCCTGGCGCGCCACTTCGTTGAAGGCGATATTCTGCGCCGAGAGATTCGGCGCGCAGGCGATGACGAGCGCATGGCGCACGCGCTCCGGGAACATCACCGTCCACGCGAGCGCCTGCATTGCACCGAGGCTGCCGCCCATCACCGCGGCAAACCGGCGGATGCCCAGATGATCGGCGAGCCGCGCCTGGGTTGCGACCCAATCCTCCACGGTCACCACCGGGAACTGCGCGCCCCATGGCCGGCCGGTCCGGGGATTCACGCTCTTGGGTCCGGTCGAACCATGGCAACCGCCCAGATTGTTGACCCCGATCACGAAGTAGCGATTGGTATCGACCGGCTTGCCCGGCCCGATGATGTTGTCCCACCACCCGACGTTGTGCGGGTCGTCGGCGTACTGCCCCGCGGCGTGGTGGGAGGCGTTCAAGGCATGGCAGACGAGGATCGCGTTGGAGCGGTCCGCATTGAGCGTGCCGTAGGTCTCGAAGACGAGCTCGTACTCATCGATGACCGCGCCGCAGCGGAGCCGTACCGGCTCGGCAAAGCGCGCGACCTGTGGCGCCACCACTCCGACCGAGCGATTATCGATGCTGCCGTCCATAAACGAAAACCCCGGTTGCAGCCTGCGCGCCCGGGGTCATGAGAGTCTTGCACGATCTCTTTAGCCGGATTTGTAGCGCGCCCGCAAGCTGATATCAAATCGGCGCGATGTGAGGCGGTGCGAAAGTTACGCTTTCCGGCGAGGCTTGTCAAATCGCGCAGCAAAGGTAGGTTGGGCTGAACGCAGTGATGCCCAACACGAAATGATCGTCGATCGTTGGGGTTCATCGCATTCACCCCAACCTACAATATCGGATCAGAGAGTGCCGCGGGATCAGGCGTTCAGGCGCTCCAGCAGTTCCTGCAGCCGTTCCGGGTCATGGGTGCGCAGCATCTTGGTGACGAACGGTTTCAACGCCGCGACGTTCGACTGCAGCACGCGCTGCTTCACGTCGAGCAGATGCGCGGTATGCATCGAGAATTGACGCAAGCCCAGCCCGAGCAGAAGCCGTGTCAGCGACACGTCACCCGCCATCTCGCCGCACAGCGCGACCGGCATGCGGGCGCGGGCGGCGGTCCTGAAGATGTGCGCGAGGAGCCCCAGCACCGCGGGATGCAGCGGATCGTAGAGGTAGGCGACGGCGTCGTCGGTGCGATCGACCGCGAGGGTGTACTGGATCAGATCGTTGGTGCCCACCGAGAGAAAGTCGAGCTTGCGCGTGAACATGCCAAGCGCAAGGGCGGCGGCCGGCACCTCGATCATGCCGCCGATCTTGACGTCCGCATCGTACGGCAATCCGCGTTCGTCGAGGGCAGCCTTGGCCTGCGCCACGAGATGCATCGTCTGCGTCACCTCGGCGGCGTTCATGATCATGGGAATCAGGATATTGAGCTTGCCGTAATGCGAGGCGCGCAGCAGCGCCCGCAACTGGATCAGGAACCGCTGCGGGTCGCTGAGGCACAGCCGCACGGCGCGCAGGCCCAGCGCCGGGTTGGTGGGAAAGCGCTGCGGCTCGGCGGTGTTCTTGTCGGCGCCGAGGTCGTAGGTGCGGATGGTGACCGGCAGCCCGTCCATGTCGCGCGTCACCTGGCGATACGCCTCGAACTGCTCGTCCTCGTCCGGCAGATCGCTGCGGTTCAGGAACAGGAATTCGCTGCGGAAGAGCCCGATTCCCGTGGCGCCGTTGTCGAGCGCGGTGGCGACGTCCTGCGGCAGCTCGATGTTCGCGTGGAGCTCGACCGCCACGCCGTCGAAAGTGAGGCAGCGCGTATCGCGCAGGCACCTCAACTTCTGCCGCCCGAGGTCGAACTCGTGCTTGCGCAACTCGTACTCGGCGAGCCCCCGCCGGTCCGGATCGACGATCACCACGCCCTGCGTGCCGTCGACGATCAGCATTTCGTCTTCGCGAATGAGCTGGCGCGCGTTATGCAGCGCCACGATCGATGGAATGTTCAGGCTGCGCGCGACGACCGCGGTGTGCGAAGTGGTGCCGCCGAGATCCGTGATGAAGCTCGCGAAGTGGTGCTGCTTGAACTGCACCACGTCGGCGGGCGACAGGTCGTGGGCCACGAGGATGAGGTTGAGTTCGGGATCCGCCGTCGGGGGCGGAATATAGCCGGGCTGCCCGGAAAGCGCTCTCATGAGGCGCTCGACAACCTGCAGCACGTCGGTCTTGCGCTCGCGCAGGTAGCCGTCATCGATGTTGTCGAACTGCTCCAGCAAGGCGTCCATCTGCACTTTGAGCGCCCATTCCGCGTTGCACTGCTCGGTTTCGATGATCCGGCGCGGCGCGACCGAGAGCGTCGAGTCGTCCAGGATCATCAGGTGCAAATCGATGAACGCCGCAAACTCGGCGGGCGCGGCCGCAGGCACGCCGGCGCGCACCTCCTTCAATTCATCGCGCACCGTGCGCACGGCGTTTTCGAAGCGGGCCGATTCCTCCGGCACCTGGTGCGGCGGCACGGCATAGTGCCCGACCTCCAGCTTGGCGTGCGACACGAGGTGCGCGCGCCCGATGGCGATCCCGCCGGAGATACCGATTCCGTGGAGAGTGAAACTCATGAGGCCTGCGGCCTTCGCTAAGGATGAAGGATGAAGGATGAAGGATGAAGTTGGACCCGTCAACGATGACAAGCCTGCAGAACGCGAACCAGGATGTCATTCATCCTTCCGCCTTCCGCCTTCATCCTTGTTCATTCTCCTTCGCCGAAGCGGTCGGCAATCAGGGCCTCGAGCGCCTGCAGCGCCTCTGCTTCGTCCGGACCGCTGGTCTCGACGAGAATGCGGGAGCCTTTGGCGGCCGCCAGCATCATCACGCCCATGATGCTCTTGGCGTTGACGCGCCGGCCGTTGCGGCTGACCCAGACGTCACTCTTGAACTGCCCCGCTACCTGCGTGAGGCGGGCCGAGGCACGCGCGTGCAGCCCGAGCTTGTTGATGATCTCAAGTTCCCGTTGCAGCATTCTGCACGGCGGCGAGCGGCGGCGGCACGCGCACGACCCCGTCGCAGCCACCGCTCACGGCCTTGGACACGATCACCTGCAGCGATCGGTCGCGGTAGGTCAGGGCGCGGATCAGCATGGGCAGGTTGACTCCCGCGACCGCCTCGACCCGCCCCGGCACCAGCAGCTTGGCGGCGATGTTGGAAGGGGAGCCGCCGTACATGTCGGTGAGAATCAGTACGCCGTTGCCATCATCGAGTTCCTTCACCAGCGCGCGCGCCTGGGGCAGGAGCAGCAGCGGGTCGTCCTGGGCTGTGAATCCGAACTGCTTGAGACGTGGCGGGCGCTTGTTGAGCACGTGGCTTGCGCAGTGGATCAGGCTCTCACCCAGCGTGCCGTGGGTGATGACAAGTATTCCTATCATGCGCTCGCCATACGGGAGTAACGAATCGGCAATATTCTACTATATTGCAGTGCACAACACGATGTGACCTCGCGCGGATTTTCGGCGCAAATCAACTTGCTGATCCGCCCGGACCGCGGCGACCTGGCGACGCCGGGGCGCCAAGTCGTTCAGAGTTTGGGTGAATCCGGGTTCATGATGCGGGCGCGTGCGCCCGCTCAAGCAGGATTCCGCAGACTAAGAACGTTGTAAGCCGGCACTGGCCGATGAAAGCCTTTGAGCTCAAGCTCGCCGGCGGACTCGGCCTGCACCAGTTCCTCGACCTCGCCGAAGACCCGCTGCGACACGAGCGTCTGCCCGGCCCGGGCCTCGGCGCAAAGGCGCGCGGCGAGGTTGCAGACGGTGCCG
>MEQT01000024.1:5623-8509 GCA_001770325.1 Betaproteobacteria bacterium RIFCSPLOWO2_02_64_14 | reverse complement strand
CGCCTCGATTACGCTGGCGACCTCCGCGCTCGCCAGCCGGAAGTAGCGATGGCGCCCCTGCACTTCCGCCGCAAGCAACCCGCCTTCGACCAGCTTGGCGAGGTGCGCGCTCGCCGACTGGGCGGAGACATTCGCGGCGTAGGCCAACTCTCCCGCCGGCCGCGTCGTGCCGTCGATGAGCGTCCACAACATCCGCACCCGTGCCGGGTCGGCAAGCAGGCCAGCGATGCGGGGGACGTCCGGTGCGTCATTCATATTTCACCTCTTCGTGAAACATCGACGTTACACCGCATGGATAATGATGTCCAGCCCGCGAATGCACGCGGCCATCGAGTCCGAAGGAGGCAAGATCGTGCAAGGAGCCACAGCAGCGAACGATGGCGAGAGCCTGGAGAAGCTCAACGCCGGCTACATGAGGTCGGTCCAGACTTCAGACGTGCGCTGGTTCGAGGAGAACCTCGCCGAGGATTTTCTGAACAGCAACCCCGACGGATCACTCGCGGACCGCGAGGGCTTCCTCAGGCAGATTGCCCGACCGGCGACGATCTCGAATTTCGGGGCGAGCGACGTGCGAATCCGGATCTTCGGCGACATCGCAATCATCCACGGCCGAACGACCTACAACGGCCGAACGACCTACAATAAGGCGGACGGTCAACCTGCGGCAGGCAGATACACCGACGTCTGGGCGCGCCGAAGCGGGCGCTGGCTGTGCGTTGCCGCGCACGTCACGCGCGGCTGAATCCGTCCATCCGGGATTCGGAACAAGGAGACACCATGCCGCGCGTTAACAAGGGAGGTTGGAAGATCTGCTCGAGAGGCCATAAGTACCGCGGTCCGGGCGGATGTCCGATGTGATGGCGGGGCAATCGCGCCACCGGCGGTGCGCGCAGAAAACGCAAGTAGCTCTACGCCTGCACCGACCCTCAACCATATGCCTGTAGAGCTTTGCCGGCAGATGGAGATATACACCGGTATATGCTTGTCTATGCCGGTGTATCGGTCTAGCATTTCTCCCAAGCAGTTGATTACAAGTTAGGCATTAGACGCCATGCCTCGGCATACGCCGACTTCCTTGTCAAGACATGCTGAGCAACGTCTTGCTGAACGATTCCGAATCAGCAAGGAGGTGCTTCTCGACCAGCTAAACGTAGGCCAGCTAGGCGTAAAGCTAGGTGTCTCGAAGGACTCGAGCATCTCCCACAGACTTGTCTGGAGTTTGGAAGACAATGCGCCACTTGTCGTGATTCAGAATGTGGTCGATGGAGCAATTCTGACTGTCCTCACATTGGAGATGTATCGATGTCACTATCCTGAAAGAGTCATAGATCGAAAGATCGAAAGGGCGTTAAATCAGTTGGCGAACCGCCGCTCGCGTTACGGAGGGGCGGCGCAGGCGGCACATTCACAGAGAGTGACAGTGACTGGGTTTTTCCGATCAGATGATGCTTTTCTTTCAGTTGCAACAGCAGTCCATCTCGGCAAATGGAAGGCCGCACTATCCTCGGAAGAATTAGAGAGTCTCGGTTCTGACATGCAGTTTTGGTCTTGGGTCGCGGAGCGCATTCGCAAGAAAGGACTACTAGTTGATAACCTTTCCTCACTTACTGTGGGTTACACCATGACTGACCGAATCCCGCTCCGCTTTACTGCTGACGACACGGCGCATCCATCGAACCCACCGGGCGTCCCCGATGGCTAACCACGCGATAGACGGCGACGCTTGGCAAGCGCTGCGTCACCCGCTCACTTGTGCGCATCATCGCGCACGTTCGACTTCTCTGGAGTAGACCACCATGCGTATCACCGTTCCGATGTACGAGAAGGGTCGAAGCTTTATCATGGCAAGCGGTCTAGTGAAGGCATACGGAGGCCACCGGTTCGTCTACCTTCATCTTCTCTGCCAAGGCTTTGAGAACATCGGGAAGGCCATACTTCTAGCACGAGACTACGACAAGTACGGCCCAGAGCTTAGAGGTCGCTTTCGACACAATCTCGAGGCCCTTCTCAGCGAGCTGAATGTCATCCACGGCGGTGATTTTCTGTCGAAGAACGCATCAACCGAGCTTCGGGAGCTCAACAAGTTCTACAAGCAGCACCAGCTGCGCTACGGGGATCCAGTCGACTTCAGTACTGACGTTACTACTTTGCAGTCTGATCAAATGCATACCGAACTTGTCGGCCACCTCGATGTACTCAACCAGAAATTCAGCGCCAAGTGAACGAAATGCCTAACCCGCGATTCGACACGGACCCTCAACAGCGGCGCTTCGCCCCGCCGGTTCGGGCCGGTCAATCGCAGCGTTAAGCGTCCCGAGGAAACGTAATGGATAAGCCCAGCGTCTTTGTCGGGTCTCCTCGCACGGTCAAGGGTCCTGGAACTCGACGTAATCAACAAGCAGTTCGGCCCGGTGCTTCCCGCCGACTTCCTAAAGAAACTCAAGCAAGACTTGATTGATCTGGAGATGGCAACGGAATCGAAGGAGTACGTCGATGACAAGGTGCGCTATCTAGGCGGTCACCCGAGGCACGACGACAGAGATAGCGGCGGCCTGACGCTGGACGATGAGCTTACCTGTCCGGCGTGGAGCGCGGGCGATACGACGCGGAGAGCCGCGGTCAACCACTGTTGTGGTACCGGCATCCCGGCGTCAGGACGGCAATCGGACCGCGCCCTATTACCGGAAAAGAGCCATGAGGGGAATTTTCATTGTTGCGCTCTAATCAGCGGAGACTCAGGGTCTGCTGCTTCCATGATGCGTCCTGCCAGCGTTGGAACAGGTCGATCTTGTCGGGATCGGCCGCCTGCCGCGCGACGGCAAGCGTGTCGAGGCGCATGACTTCGAAGCTGCGCCTGAACTTTCCATCGCTTCTCACTTCTCGCGC
>MEQT01000024.1:0-5505 GCA_001770325.1 Betaproteobacteria bacterium RIFCSPLOWO2_02_64_14 | reverse complement strand
ACCCAAATCTCGCGCCACGAATCCATGGGCTGCACCGCGAGCGCCAGCGCGTTGCCTTCGCGGTTCACGGTCGCGGAACTCGTCCAGACGATGCCGTAGGTGCAGCGCCGCGCGAGCGGACGCTCCGCATCCCCTTTCGCATCGACGAGCGCGATGCAGGTTTCTCCCGGCTGGCCGGGTTCGGTGATGATCTTGAGGCGCTTTGCCGACTTCGAAGCGGGAGCGGCCGCCGCGGCCCAGCGCGAGGCACTCACCCGCATCGCGGCGTCGTTGTATTCCGCGAGGTCGCCGTCCGTCAGTTCGGACTTGTCCACGGCCGCGAGTTCAGCGAGGGCGAGGTTGGCGGCGGTGTCGGCGCCCTCGCCGCCCGCGCGCGTGCGCTGGTACGCAAGGCTCGCCCACACGCTGGCGCGCCGCATGAGCACGCGGTTCTTCAGGTAAGCGGGCAGCGCGGACGCCGTGACGTTGTCGAGCACTTCGGCCCGCGCCTCATCGACGCGCCTGCGCTCCAGCGGGCCGAGGGCGGGATCGACGCACTCGTGACGCGTGAGAGCCAGCACCGCATGGGCGCGCTGCACGTTGTTCGAGCGCAGTTCGAGCACCCGGCGAAAGGCGTCGCCCTCGTAGCAGATCTGCATGCGCCCGCCGCGCTCGTGGTTCGTGAACCTGACGCCGTAGCGGGCGGCGACGTCGAAGTGCGCGGCCAAAGCGGCCTCGGCGGACCTGGTGAGAGGAACGCCCGAGGAAGCGCGTTGCGCCAGCCGATCGGCGAACGTGCCGAGCGCATCCAGCGCTTCGATCCCCGCTTCGCCGCGCAGCACCTCGGCGGGCACGGCCTGGATGTAGGCCATCGTGAGGCCGATCCCCAGCCCCTCGGCCCCCGACGCATCGCGCAGGAAGCGCACGATCGCCAGCAGTTCGGGCGCCTCCTCCGCCGTCAGCCTGACCTGGCGCGCGAGGCTCGCGTGCACGAATCCGCCGCGCTCGCGCCGGTGATCGTAAACCTGGAGGTAATCCATGCGCTCGCCGCGCACTTCGACCATCTCGCCCTGCCACAGCAGGGCCTGCTGCTGGGCCGAGACGCGCGGCTCGGCACGCAGAGACGTTTGATCCTTGACGATGATGGCCGTGGCGGCGTTGGCCGCGGCAGCGGCGGGGGACGCGGCGGTGAGGACCAGCAGCAGAGCCGAGGCTGCAATCGCGCTGCGCATGGCTATCTCCCCTCCGCAGCCTGGCCGTCCGCGGCTGCCGCGCCTGCGCGTTTCGGGCTGCCGATCAAGTTCGATGCAATGAAGCCACCGTCGGCGGGCGGCGGCGCGATAATGACCTGCACCTTGTCCGAGAGCTTGTCGGCCAGCGTTTTCTGGATGAGCAGCGGATGCCGGCTGATGAGCGCGCCTTCGCGCTCCATCTGCTCGGCATTGACCCGGCCCACGCGATCCAGTCGATAGGCCTCGGCGTCGGCGAGCTTCTGGCGCGCTTCGGCCTCGCCACCCGCCTCGATGCGGCGCGCTTCCGCCCCGCCCTCCGCGCCCTTGATGCGCGCGGTCTTGGCGGCTTCCGCCTCGAGCCGCCGCTGCTCGATCTGGCGCCGTTTGAACGGCAGCACGTGCTTCATGGCTTCTTCCTGCGCCTTCGCCGCGATGATCTGCTCGCGTGCGGAGGCCTCGGCGGCTTTCTCGCGGCGCACTTTCTCGGCCTCGCCGTCGAGCGCGATCGCCTGGACGCGCTTGTCCTTCAGCTCCAGCGTGTAACGCATCTTCTGGGTCGCCAGCTCTTCGGCGAGCAGCCCCTCCATGCCGCGCCGGTAGTCGGCGGGCAGGTCCACCTTGCCCACGTGCACGGTGCGAAGCACAATGCCGTCCTGCGCCAATTTGGATTTGAGCTCCGCTTCGATCGCCTGCTGAATCTCGACGCGCTTCACAGAGAAGATTTCGCGCACGGTATAGCGGGCGAATATCTTGTAGATCACACCCTGTACCGCCGGCTCGACGATTTCCCTGCCGATGTCGTCGGGCAGATTTTTCGACACCGCGGCGAGGCGCGTCGCGTCGAGCGCATAGCGAACCGACAAGTCGATCCCCAGCGACAGGCCCTCGACCGACTGCAACGGCGCCGCGCCGTCCGCGCGCCTGATCGGCTCGGGCTGGTATATCCGGTCGCGCAGCGAATATAGATGCATGTCGTGAAGACCGGGCATGACGAAAACGCTGCCGTCCCGCCACTCGCTCACGCCGCCGGTGAGCCGGTTCACCCGCACGCCACCTTCCCCGCGCCCCACTGTCACCAGCGGGGGATAAGCATGGAGCAGGTAACCCGAGGCGCCGAGGACGCCCAACGCTATGAATGTGCCCTTTGCACCGGCAAGCGCCGACAGCGTGCGGGCGGTGCCGTTTGCCGCGGCGTCGCCCGCCTTGCGGCCAAGCCCTCCGACGCGCCCGCTGACCCAGTCACAAATGCTTCGAAATACGTCTCTTGCCCCGTCCAGCACGATCGCCTCCTCTCGCAACCTGGTTTGCCGCCGGATCGGCGACACTTGCATTTGAGCGCAGGATGCTGGAAGCGCGCGGGACGAATGCTGGCGGTGCGGCGAAGAATTCTGGCAAAGTGATGGCGAAAGGTTTTCGGCGCAATGCGCTCCGCTTATTGCGCCCTACGACTTATTGCGCCTTGCCCGGGTTCTGTTTAGTGCAGTTTGCGCTGACCGATTTGGATTCGGTTTTCAGGGACTGGAGCGAACGAACGAGTGTGTTTTCCTTCGAGAACTTGCTCGCGTGCGATTCGATATTGGCGATGCGCCAGGCGCCCTGCTCCTGTTGCAGCGCCACTGTCATCCTGCGTTGCTCACCCGGGTAGTTGGTGCCTGCCCCCCCCGATGTCGCGCTTCGGCTCGAGCAGATACGCGTACACATCCCGCACCACTGCCTCGGGTGCAGGCGGAGCCGCTGCCAGTGCGCACGAAGCGGCAATGGTCAATATAGACACAAGCAGACAATACATCACCGTGCTCACATTGAATTGCGATCCCTCACCCTGCGCCCGCGGAGGGCGGAGCAGGTTCCACCGGCTCTGATGGATGGATGCGACCCCGCAGCGGGATGCAGCGCGCCGAATCTCCGCGTGCTGATGCGCGCCTCCGCGGTCACATCCCCATAAATGGGGCCCCTGTTCCACGTTCCGGCGCACCCCTCTCCCGAAGGGAGAGGGAAGACAAGCCCGCTTCTTCATCACGTGAATCGGATGAGCGACAGGAGTTCGCCAATGTCGGCGAGCTGCTCGAGGCGCCACGCGGTGGCGAGGATAACGTCCACCTGCGCCGTCGTGAGCCGCCCGGCCGTGAGCGCACGGAACTTGCGCTCGATTTCAGCATCGGTCAGCGGGCGCTTCGCGTGCCCCTTGAAATGGCGCGTCTCGGCGATCTTGCGCGCGCCGTTGCGGCCGCTGACGACGATGCGGCACGGCCACTCCCCCGGGTGCAGGCGCGTGAACTCGGGATTCTCATCGATGGTCGTGCGTTCGAGCAGGCCGGAGAGCACCGAGTCCTTGATGCGCCGCTCCGAAAAACTCTCCGCCGTGATGTCCCCGTCGAGCATCGCGGCCACCACGCAGTACGGCAGGCTGTGGTCCGCGGTCTCGCGCGTGCCGGGGCGCCAAAGGGGCGATGCGCGGTCGGTGTAGCGGTTCGCGACCCAGTAGCTTTCGATCGCGATCGATTCGATGTCCTGCGGCGGCATTGCCCCGTGCAGCTCGACGGCAGCGGTGATCGGCGTCTGCGCGTGTACGACAGCGGGGTAGTACTTGAGATGAGTCTGCGTCACCCGGAACGGCGCGCCGCGCCCGCCGAAGGGCGCCCATTCGAAACGCCCGAGCGCGTGCCACAGCCCCCACTTGCCTTCGATCGCAAGCTCCGGCCCGGTCATGCCTTCCGCCGCAAGCTGCGCCGCGAAGACGCCGTTGCGCGCCGCGTTCGCCGCCGCGCAGCCTTTCCACATGGCGAGCTCGCCGCGGCGGGTTTCGTCGAGCGTGAGGTTTGCGACCGCGGCGAGCGCGATCGCGTTGCCCATCGCGGCACGAGAGAGCCCCATGACCTTCCCCGCCGCCGCCGCGCTCGCGATGACGCCGTAGATGGTGTAATCCCAACCGAGTTCGCGCGGCACGACTTCGTCGAAGTTGCAGAACACCTCGTAGGCGAGCGCGCTCGCGGTGATGACGCTGCGCCCATCGCGGCGCAGCGCGTCCGCCGGCGCCAGCACCGCGGCGAAATTGTCGCTGGGGTGACCGCTCGACTTGCCGAAATAGGCGTCGTTGAAATCGAGGTAGCGCAGCATCGTGCCGTTGGCGAACGCGGCGAGCTCGACCGTCGAGAATTCCTGCGTGCCGAGGATGCGCGCCGGTGGGGTGCCGATCGAGCGCCGCGCGATTGCCCGCGCGATCACAGAAGGTTCGGCATCGAACGCCGCGACAAGACACCCGAGCGTGTCGATCAACCTGCGTTTGCACTCGTGCACCGCCTCGGGCGGCAGGTCCTCGTAACGTAACCCCGTCGCGTACTCGGCAAGCTGTTCGATCGTCCTGTCCATGAAGGTCCCTGTCGCCGCGCGGGCGGCACCGGATTATAGCGTCGCGCGCCGCATTCGTAGTAAGGTAGCGGCTCCCTGCACGTCGAGAGTATCTGGAGCAGCATGAAAGAGTCCATGCAGGACGCGGTGGCGCGCGTCGACGAAGATCGCCTGTGGCAACGCCACATGCAAATGGCGCAGATCGGCGCGATCCCCGCTAACGGCGTGAACCGTGCGGCGTTGTCGAAGGAAGACATCGCCGCGCGGAAACTCCTCATCGGTTGGGCGCGCGCGCGCAACTTCCCGGTCAGCACGGATGCGATAGGCAACCTGTTCGTGCGACGCGAAGGCCTTGACGCAACCGCCCCGCCGATTATGACCGGCAGCCACATGGACAGCCAGCCGCGCGGCGGGCGCTTTGACGGCATCTTCGGCGTGCTAGCCGGCCTGGAGGCGCTGGAAGCGATCGACGCAGCCGGCGTCAGGACGCAGCGGCCGATCGAGCTCGTCGCGTGGACCAACGAGGAAGGGGGGCGCTTTCCCCCGTGCACCATGGGCTCCGCGGTATTTACCGGCGCGCGGCGCCTCGATGAGTTTCTCGAAGTGAGGGACAACGAGGGCGTGGCGCTGCGCGACGCGCTTGCCGCGACGCTTGCCGCGATCCCGGATGCGGGAAAACGGGAGCTCATGACGCCGGCTGCAGCCTATGTCGAAGCGCACATCGAACAGGGGCCACGGCTCGAGATGGAGGAGAAGACCATCGGCGTCGTCACCGGGATCCAGGGCTTGCGCTGGTTCAACATCGAGGTCTCCGGCAAGACCGATCACGCCGGAACCACGCCGCTCGCGCTGCGCAAGGATGCGCTGAAGGACGCGCTTGCGATCATCAATGCGTTGACGGAACTCGCCAGCGACGCCACCGATACCGTTCGCTTCACCGTGGGCC
>MEQT01000023.1:862-14350 GCA_001770325.1 Betaproteobacteria bacterium RIFCSPLOWO2_02_64_14 | reverse complement strand
GTGGCTCGTGCCGTTGCGATAGGCGGTCTTCAGCTTGAGCACCGCCTGCCCCGCGCGGTTCACACTGAGCCGCTCGTGGGCGATGGCCGGGCGCGTGATGTAGCGGCACAAGTGCTCAAGCGCCTGGCGTTGATCGGCGGCGAAGCGCACCCCCGCATGCAGGCTGAAACCGTGGGCGTTGGCGCACAGGGGTTGGGTGATCGGCGCGGCGCGGCCTGTCACCCGAGAATCTTCCATCGAAGCGGGGCACCTGCGTTTGGCTCGCGCAAATAGAGCCCAGCGGTAGGAACTTCTTCGACTTCAGCATGAATCTGGCGGGCGTCCACTTGCCAACGGATGTCGCTCACCCGGACTCGAAGGACACTTTTTCGATATGGACGGCCTCGCGTCCCTCGAAATTTTCCTGAAGCCTCTTGCAGTTAAGAAGCGCGGGCGAATCCATCTGACCCGTCTCGCTCTTCAGACGCCCAATCCCGTGCTTTTGGGCTCACTGCGAGCGACCGAGATTTTCGCGAGCGTGTCGCGCCATGCGCGCTTTTCTCGTGGGAACGCCACCCAAAGAAAGCCCAGGAAACCGGCACAAAATTCAAGGTGATGTCATAACTCAGCCTGCCTTCCGCGATCGCGTGAGCTGCAGGTCGAGTTCTACCCGATCATGAGTGACTTTCGGCGTGATCCGCCCCCGCTCGCCACGTTCCAGGCGAACCAGGCCGTAGCCCGCCATCGTCTTCAAGGTCCGCGACAGATTCGACTTCGCCCTGCCGGTGATCCGCGCCAGCTCGTCGAGCGAGCCAGGGGCATGCTCAACGATCACCCGCAACAGGTCGCGGTTGCCCGCCGACAGCACCTTGGCAAAGGACTCCGTGGAGGTGAACCACACCTTCGGCTCGTTTGAGGCCACACGCTGCTCGCCGCGCGCCACCGCCATCGTGCGGGCCTTCATTTCCTCGTAGCTGGCAATGCCCACTTTCAGGGTCGTCATGGGATCACTCCTCTTTCGCGCAACACCGCGTCCACCGCCGTCCAAAAATCGCCCAGCAACGTCGCCGCATCCCGGTACTCATACGCCTTGATCGTTCGCAGCCGGTGGCGATGGTCCTGCGGCTCGCCGCGCCTTTGTCTGGCCACCCGGTGGGCGTTGTCGAAGCCGACCAGCCGCGCGCCATCTGGCCCGTGTAGGGTCAGCGAATAGTCCAGCCCGTGCGGCTTCTCCGGCGACACAGCCACCCGCGTCACCACAAAGCGGATCCAATGACCGCCCTCCGGATCCACGACGAGCACCTGCCCGTCCAAGTCGAGAAGCACATCAAGAGAAGGGTCGTGCAACATCATTGCGGAATAAGGTTATCAGATTGAAGCAACCTTTTCAATGAAGCTGTTTGCGCTGCGCGGATGGCGTTTGTGTCGTTGAAATACTTGGCGATTTGGATAAAGCGTATGACTGCTTTGTCTACTACTCGTGTCCGGCCTCAAGAATTGCCGATTTGGTCTTGCGCATCGCAATTTACCTCCATCAATTATCACCACGGCTCGTCCTGCCAGCCGGCGTCTCCAGCCCGCTATAATCCTGACGATTAACAGGAGAAACCATGGTGCAGCCGACGGTGCGGCTTGGCTACATCGGAGCGGGCGCCTACAGCCGGCGCGTGCTGCTCCCCAACCTCCGGAAGGTCTCCGGCGTCGAACTGGTGGCCGTCGCCAACAGCAGCCAGGAAACCTCCGACGCCGTGGCTAAGGAGTTCGGGTTCGCCCGCTCCGTGGCCGACTGGCGCGAGGTTGTAGGCGCGGACGACATCGACGCGATCGTTGTCGGCACGCGCACCGAGGCGCATTACGAGATGATCCCGCCTGCGCTCGAAGCCGGACGTCACGTGCTGTCGATGAACGCGCTCTGCCGCACTGCCGCCCAGGCCCGCGAGCTGACGGCCAAGGCCGCCGCGCGTCCCAACCTGGTGGCGCTCGTCTACCCCGCCGGAGGCGCGGCCTACTTCCTGCGCGAGGACGCGATGATGCGCCACCTGCTCGACGACGGCTACGTTGGTACGGTGCTCCAGGTCGCCGACTACTGGTACGCGCCGTTCTTCGGTCTCGGCAGCATGTTCGAGGTCGGCAGCCGCTGGTTCGGCCAGCACACCCGCATCTTCGGCTACCGCCACAGCTACAACGTCCAGGGCGCCACGGTCGCCGGCCGCGCCGGTCGCGGGGAGGTCCGCCCCGAGACCAACATCGCCATTGCCGAGCTGGCCAGCGGCGCCATCATCACCTACCAGCACAGCACCGTCGCCGGCGAGACCGCACGCCCTCGCTGGGAGATCGTCGGCTCCGACGGCTACGTCGTCGCCTACGCCGGCGCCCGCAACGCGCCCGCGAGCTTCTTCGGCGCCAAGCGCGGCTCCAGCGAGCTCGAGCCGCTGCCAATCCCGCCTGAGTACGACCATGGGGTCAGCGTCGAGGCCGACTTCATAGCTGCGATCCGCGGCGAACACGAGCCAGCCCGCGCCATCCCCCGCTTCGAGGACGCCATGCGCCTCCTCCGGTTCGGCGAGGTCTGGCGCGAGTCCGCGGAGAAAAGCGGCTGGTGCGATTTGCCCTAATCTTCTATCCTTCACGACATCGGAAGGGGCTGACTTTGGACTGGATTACACGCGATATCGCAATCGGTAACGTGGACGACGCATTACGGCTTACCGAACTGCGGAGCGCGGGAATCAAGAGCATCTTGTCGTTGAACGGCTGGCCAAATAGCGCCGCCAACTGCCATGGCCTCACCTGGCGGTGCGTAGAGCTCATCGACGGCCACGGCAACGATGTCAGCCGGCTGCAAGAGGCGGTTTGGCAACTCCACGAGCTCCTCGCAAAGGGTTCGGTGCTTGTCCACTGCATGGAAGGCGTGAGCCGGTCGCCGCTGGTCGTGGCAAGCTATCTCGCGGACCGGGCCGCTCGTCCGTTTGAGGATTGTCTGCAGGAGATTACGCTGTTGCGCAAGCGGGTGACCCTTCAGCCGGGCCTGATTGAACTGCGGCGGGCCTACGAGTCGGCGATCAAGCCGCACCAGCGTATCGGCCGTCTCGGCAGTCAGCACGGCGTACTGCAGGCGTCCGCCGATTGAAGAGGCTTCCCCCGCGCGCAGCCACCATGCATAACGTCGAGAAGAACAATCCACAGCGGATCATTCGATCGATCGACGAGGTCGACGCAGGGCTCGGCGCGGCCGGATACATCGCCAGCCGCCAGATCTCCACCGCCGTTTACATCGCTCATCATCTGAAGAAGCCCATCCTGGTGGAGGGCCCGGCCGGTGTCGGCAAGACCGAGCTCGCCAAGTCGGTCGCGTCGTGGCTCACGCTGCCGCTGATCCGCATGCAGTGCTACGAGGGACTGGACGAGTCCAAGGCGCTCTACGAGTGGAAGTACGGCAAGCAGCTTCTGTATACCCAGATCCTGCGCGACAAGGTCGGGATGCTGATCGGCGACGCGGACGACCTCGCCACGGCGCTCGAAAGGCTGCACGCATTCGGGGATGTCTTCTTTTCCAAGAACTTCCTCGAGGCAAGGCCGCTGCTGCGCGCCCTGGAGCAGCCCTACGGCGCCGTGCTTCTGATCGACGAGATCGACAAGTCCGATCAGGAATTCGAGGCGTTCCTGCTGGAGATTCTCTCCGACTATCAGGTGAGCATACCTGAGATCGGGAGCATCACCGCGACGGTGCCGCCGATCGTGGTGCTCACATCGAACTCCACCCGCGACCTGGGCGACGCGCTCAAGCGCCGCTGCCTGCATCTGCACATCGGATTCCCGAACGAAAAGCTCGAAGCGCGCATCATCGCCTCACGCGTGCCCGACATCGATGCGCGGCTGCTGGCGCAGCTCGTCGCCTTCGTGCAACAGCTGCGAGGACTCGAATTGAAGAAGCTGCCCTCGGTCAGTGAATCCATCGACTGGGCCAGGGTGATGATGCTGATGCACGCCTCCGTGCTGGCGGAGGACATGGTGCGTGACACGCTCAACGTGCTGTTGAAGTTCGAGTCGGACATCGAAGCCGCCGCAAAGCGCATCGCCGATTTCACCAGGAAGGCGCAGCAGGCCGTCGCGATCAACCGCTGATGTCCGCCCCCCGCCCCACACCCACCGCGCCCATCCGGGCGGCGGCCAGCGAGCCGCTCCGTCGCTTCCTGCAGGTGGCCCGCGGGGCGGGACTACGCGTCTCGGCAGCAGAAGGAATCGATGCTGCCCGCGCCGTAGATCTCGTCGGCTTTTCCGACCGCACCCTCCTCAAGGACACGCTCGGCCTTGTCCTCGCAAAGACTGCGGACGAGAAGCTCCTCTACGACGAAACGTTCGAGCTCTATTTCGAGCGCGACGAGTTCGCCGCCGCGAACGACCCGGAGACGAAGCCCCGCCCTGAGGCGCAGGACATGCGCCGGGGGGCGCCTGATGGTTTGCAAGAGATGGGCGGCCCGGATGGACAGTCGTTGTCCGAACTGCTGGAAAGCGGCGAGCGCGCTGCTCTCGCCATGGCCATGGAAATCGCAGCACGCGAATCCGGCATCGAGAAGATTCGCTACTTCACGCAGAAGAATCGCTACGCCCGGCAGATTCTGGAACACATGGGACTGCACGAACTGGAACGACAGATGGCGGCACTGCGCCAGCGCGGCACGCCGGATGCCGCCGCCCGGGCGCAGTTCCTGGATGAGCGGGTCGAGCGACTGTGGGACGCGGTGCGGGATTTCGTCGAGCGCAGCCTGCTTCTCTTCGCCCGGGGCGAGACCGAGCAGCTCCATGAGAGGTTGCTCAAGTCCGCCCGGCTTGAGAATATCGATCGCGGTCAACACGAACGCATGCGGGTGCTCGTGCGCAGGATGGCAAAGCGGCTCGCGACCCGCTACGCCGTGAAGCGGCGGCGAAGCCAGCGCGGCCAGTTGGACGTCCGGCGCACGCTGCGCCGTAACATGGGCTGGGGCGGCATTCCCTTCATCACTGCCTGGAGACGGAAGCGAATCGACAAACCGCGGGTGATGGTGCTGTGCGACGTTTCGGGCTCGGTCGCGTGGGTGTCGCAGTTCCTGCTCATGTTCATTTATGCGTTGACCGAAGTGCTTTCGGACATCCGTTCGTTTGCCTACTCGGGATCGCTGATCGAGGTGAGCGACATCCTCGAGAAGCAGCCCATCGATGAAGCGATCGTGCGGGTCATGGCGGCGATGGGCTTCGGCTCCTCGAACTACGGCGCCGCGCTTGCCGACTTCGAAGAGGGCTGGATGGAGCACGTCACGAACAAGACGACCGTGATCATCCTCGGAGATGCGCGCGGCAACAGCACGGATCCGCGTGCGGATATCGTGGATCGTGTCGCACAACGTGCCAAGCGGATCATATGGCTCAATCCGGAACCCCGGTCTGCCTGGGGCACCGGCGATTCCGACATCCATCGCTACGCGCCCTACTGCAGCCTGGTGCGGGTATGCAGCACCCTGAACGATCTGGAGCGCGTCATTACCGATCTCCTGGAAGAGGCAGCCTGAAATGGAAATGGCGATGTCCCCCTTGGACACTGCGCAGGCCCGTCAACACATCGAACGCCTCGATGCCGCCGCCGAGCAGCGATCGGTGCCGTTCTCACATGGCCGCCGCATGCGCTGGCGCGTCTTCGGGAAAGGCGATCCACTGGTGCTCATCCATGGGGGACACGGAAGCTGGCTGCACTGGATCAGGAACATCGAGCCGCTATCGCGTGATCACCTGGTGTTCGTGCCGGATCTTCCCGGTTTCGGTGACTCCGATGATCCGCCCGCGGGATCCGGCATTCAGACGATCGTGGACGCGGTCATGACTTCGCTCGACTCGTTGCTCGGCGGTCGGTGCGCCATAAACTTGGCGGGGTTTTCGTTTGGTGGTGTTGTGTCGGCACGCCTCGCCGTGCAGCGAGGCGCAGTGCGCCGGCTCGCGCTTCTCGGGAGCCCCGCAAGTGGAACGCCTCCACGACCCCGAACTCAACTTATTCGCTGGCGCAATGCGCATGGAGCCGCGCAGCTCGCCGCGCTGCGCCACAATCTGCTCGCCCACATGATGCACTCTGAGAACAACGTCGACGCCCTCGCGTTTGAGGCCTACGTCGGTGCGCTCAAGGCGACTCGCTTTCGCGGTCGCGGGCGCGGCAGCGCGCACAGCGTGGCGCTCCAAGACATCCTCATGCCGTACACCGATCCCGTACTATTCGTGTACGGCGAGCACGACGTGATTTGCACGCCTGAGATGGCAAAGAACAGCCTGATGAACGCGATGGCCTGCCGGGAGTGCCGGGTGATCCCGGGTGGCGGGCATTGGGTCCAGCTTGAACGCGCGGACGAGGTTAACGACGAGCTGGCGCGCTGGTTCGGCGCTGGTGCCGCCAATCAACTGGAGCACGGTACGAGCCGTACGACGGTAGGGTAGATTTGCACCGCCGCCGCGGGCCCGAATAAGCGCCGCGGTGATCTCCGATACCCCGAACCGCTAGGGCGCTGCCTGCTTCAGGTAGCCTTCGGGGTTGCGCGTAAAGCGGTTGCGGCAGTCCAGCGAATCGAAGTAGTACCACGTCCCGTCGTGAAACTGCCGCGTTCCGGCCTTCGGATCGACCTCTTTCGCACCACCGGGGGTCATCCCTGTTTGCGCTTTCGCAGCCGCTTCGTCGACAGGCTGCTGGCATACCGGGCATTTCGCCATTTGGGATTCCTCCTTCGTTAAACAGTGACTGCCGCCGCCGGGCGCACCGCGGAGACTGGCGCGCCCATGTCCTCTGGAACGACGGGCACAGGGCGGCCAAGCACCACAACGCCAGGAACGTCGATCAGTGCGCGGGCAATGCGCGCGCGATGCTCATAGGTCGTGCCCATGCGCATGGTCCAGGCCGACACGCGCCGGAACCAAAGTTGCAGGTCGAATTCCATCATGAACCCGATGCCGCCGTGGATGCTCTGCGAATTGCGGATCGCGGCTTCGCACTTCTCATTGCAGAAGGCCTTGGCCTGGGAGACTTCGACCGAGGCCGGCTGGCCCTGGTCCATTTTCCACAGCGCCTCGAAGGTCAGCAGTTCCCCGCCATCCACCCAGATCTGCATATCGGCGCACATGTGCTGCACCGACTGAAACGCGCCGATCGGCTGGCCGAACGCCTCGCGAAACTTCGCGTACTCGATGGCCATCTCGACGTCCTTGCGCGTAGCGCCGAGCATTTGCGCGCACAGCAACGCGGTGCCGCGATCGAGCATGCGCTCGACGATCGGCCACGCCTCGCCGACGCGACCGATGACATTTGCCTTCGGAACCTGCACACCCTTGAAGTCCACCTGGCACTGTTTGTCCTTGGCGAGCGTGATGAGCGGCGTGTGGCTGATGCCTTTCGAACGCGCGTCGACAACAAACAGGGTCAGGCCTTCTGCGCCCTTGGAGCCAGGCGTGGTTCTTGCTACAACCAGACAGTGGTCCGCGGCCAGAAAACTGTCGACGAAAAGCTTCATGCCGTCGAGAACGAAATTGTCGCCTTGCGCCCGCGCGCTCATCTGCACGGCCTCCGGAATGAAGCGCGGATCCCGTTCAGTAAGTGCCCACGTCAGCACCGATCTGCCCGATACCACGTCGGGAAGATACTTCTGCTGCTGCGCCTCCGATCCATCGCGGGCTATCGCCAGCGAGGCAACGGCAGTGCTATGCAGCGGCACTGGTGCAAGTGCTCGGCCCGCCTCCTGAAGGACCAGCCCAAGATAGACCAGGGGCATGTTCGATCCCCCGACCTTCTCCGGCAGGCACATTCCCTGCCATCCAAGCTCGGCAATCTTTGCCCACAGTTCCTTCGAATAGCCGGCCGGATCCGCTTCCATTGCCCGCACCAGCGCCGTCGGACACTCGCCATTCAGAAACTCACGGGCGCTTTCAGCGATCAGGCGCTCGTCTTCGTTCATTAAAATATCCATTTACCTGGCCTCCACTTTTCCCGACTTGCGCGAAGACGGCAACCCGAGCCCGCGACGCGCCACCTGGTCGCGCATCACCTGCACGCTGCCGTGGTTGATTCCGGACTGGAACGACCCCATCACGTTGTGCCCGAAAACCCCGTCCTCGATCGCGTGGGGGGAGGTTCGGAGCAAGCTCGCGTAGGGTCCCAGCATCTGGGTGATCGCTTCGGTGATGCGCACACCGTGCTCCGGCGCCCAGACCTTCTCGGCGGATCCCTCGTAGGTGAACTTTCCGCCCCGCTCCACGATCGACATGCTCCTCATGGTCATGAGCCGGCAGACCTGCGCTTCGATCCAGAGCTCGGCAATCTTGTCGCGGATGGCCGGGTCCTTGCCCGGCGTAAAGCCGTCCATGGCATTGTTCTTCACCCAGTTCACGATATCTTCGTCGCGCCGCACCGAAATGAGGTAGCGCGAAGCGCCGACGCGGTCCAGGTTCAAGCCCATGGAACCGACGCGCCAGCCCTTGTTCTCCTCGCCGAGAAGACACGACTTGTGCACGCGCACGTCGTCGAAGAACGTTTCATTGGTGCGCGCCGCGCCGTAGGTCGTGCTGACAGGCGCCGTCGGATTGTTCTGAATCGTCCAGAGCGGGCGCACCGTGATGCCGGGCGTGTCCATCGGAATGAGAAAGATCGAGATACCTTCGTGCTTGGGCGCGTCCCGGTTGGTGCGAGCCATCAGATAGATATGCGTAGACGCGTGCGCGGCGGTGGTGTACATCTTCTGGCCGTTGATCATGTAGTGGTCGCCGTCGCGAACCGCGCTGCAGCGCAGGTTCGCAAGGTCGGCACCCGCATGAGGCTCGGTGAATCCGAGACAGAAGGAGATCTCTCTCTTGATCAGACGGGGAATGTAGTATTGCTTCTGCTCCTCCGTGCCCGCTGCCATGATCGCCGGCGCGCCGCTACCGCCCAACGAGATATTGACGCCAACCCGGGTGAACTCCTCCTCGACAATGTACTGAGTGATGCGATCGCCGCCTTGTCCGCCGTACGCCTTCGGATAGGTAATGCCCAGCCACCCCCGCTCATGGATCTTCTTGTAGAGCGCGGCGGCCTTGGGCCCCTGGCCGCGCGGCCGCTCCGCGCCAGCGTGCATATCCATCTCTTCGGCAACTTCGGGTGTGACGTTTTCCTTGATGAACTGGCGAACCTCCCGCCTGAGCGCTTCCTGCTGAAGTGTATATGCGAATTCCATGGTCGTCCTTCCTATGATCCAACACTCAAAAGCGCACGCATCGCGTGTAGAGTGCCTGACATAATGAACCGCGTGTGCGGTTCATTATGTCAGGCACTCTTAGGCGATACCCAACCGCTCCTTGTAGTCAGAATCCCAGTACGCGAGGCGTCCAATTGCGACACGCTGGTCCATGCTCAGATCCGGCACTTCCCGGATTTTCCTCGGCTTATCCACGACGATGCCCGCGCTTTCCAGCGCCGAACACCGGGATTCATCATACCCGAGAATTTCGTGGAGTACCTCGCGATTGTGCCGGCCGAAGGTCGGCGCAGGATCCCGTACCGTCAAGGGCATGGCGCTGAATTTCCAGGGGCGGCCGATAATCGGTCTGCATGGCCCCATCTCCCTCTCCTCGGGGAATCGCACCATTTCCAGCAAACCACGCGCCTTCAGATGCGGATCGAAGTGAAGGTCGCGTCCGTCCAGCACGGCGCCTGCCGGCACGCCCGCCGCCTGCAAGCGCTCCATCGCTTCGATCTTGGTCACTGTCGCCGTCCACCGCGCGATGATTTCGTCGATCGCGTCGTGATTCGCACGCCGCGCGACCTCGGTCGAGAAGCGCTGATCGCGGGCGAGTTCCGGTTGTCCGATCACCCCGCAGAGCGCGCCCCACTCTTCGTCATCCCGAACGCTGAGCGCGCACCAGGCATCGCCTCCGGCGCAGCGATAGCAGCCCTGCGGCGCGAATTGTCGATGCCGATTGCCGATGCGCTCGCCCGGCGCGCCGTTCGCAATCGAATCGAGGATGTAGTCGCTCACGTTGTAGCATCCGAGCTGATACATTCCGATGTCGGCCCACAGTCCGTGCCCGAATCGACGGCGGTAGCGAAGACCGAGCAGCGCCGCCGATGCGCAGGCCCATGCCGCCAGAAAATCGACATACGACTGTCCCGCCTTGGACGGTTCCCCGCCGCGGTAGCCCGTGATGGCGGCCAACCCATGGGTCGCTTCCTGCGTCGTGGCCTGCGCGGGGTAGTTCGAGTACGGGCCACCGCGCCCGTATCCGGTATTCGACACCATGACGATATTCGGATTGATGAGCTTCATGTTCGGATAGTCCAGACCCCAGCCGCGCATGACGCGTGGCGTGAAGTTCTCGACGATGACGTCGCTCACCTTGAGCAGATCGACCAGCACCTCACGCCCTTCCTTGCGTGCGAGGTCCACGACCAGCGACTTCTTGCCCCGGTTCACCAGATTGTAGGTGCTCATACGGTTCCACGGATCCGACCTGGCTTCGTTGTCGGGCAACAGCCCGGAAAACGCGCCGCCGCGAGTGAAGTCGGGTCTTTCCGGGCCTTCGATCTTGATCACTTCCGCGCCCAGATCGCCCAGCAGTCCGGTTGCATACGGCCCGGCAAACACGTAACTACTGTCGATGACGCGAATCCCCTTCAGCGGCATTTTGGTCATTCGTATCATTGGTCTAGCCGCCCGTCTTCCATTCTGGGATTCCCATAGTGGTGACCTAAATTACGCCCCGTGCCGCGAGCGCCTCCATACGGCCGGCGTCGAGTCCCAGCATGTCGCCCAGCACTTCAGTGTTGTGCTGGCCAAGCAGGGGTGCGGGCCTGCGGTACACGGCAGGGGCATCCGGCATGCTCCAAAGCCGGAACGGAACTTTGATGCGCCCGATGACGGGATGGTCGACTTCCTGGAAGAAATCGCGCGCCTCCAAGTGCGGACAGCGCGCCAGGTCTTCGGGTTCCTGCACAACGCCAAACAACATGTGGTACTTTTCCGACGCTGTTCTGAAAAGCTCCTGCATCGTCCTGTCCTTGGTCCCCTCGAGTACCAGTCGATCGAGGTCCTCGCCATGCACCACCCGGCCGGCCACTGAGGCAAAACGTTCCTCCTTGAGCGCCTCCGGCCCGAAGAACTCTGCAATGTCACTCCATTCCGCGCCACCGCCCGTCTGCCAGATGAAGTAACCGTCCTTGCAACGCTGCACATGGCCGTAGCTGCTACCGCTCGGCTGCCGCCGCCCCTGAACAGCGCCCACCCAGCCATACATCGGCTGGTGAATGACGAGCGTTGAGGCGATCACGTCGTGCAGCGAAACGTCGACGTGCTGCCCCTCTCCAATGACGTCCCTGGCATGCAGGGCCGCAAGCACTGCCACGGCGCCGCTCAGGCCGCCTTCGTACTGCGACTGCATGCCGCCATGCTTGAGCGGTTCGCGTTCCGCCATGCCGCTGATACTCATGATGCCGCTCAACGCGTAAGTGACGATCTCCTCGCTCTGGTACGCGCTGTACGGTCCAGTCTGGCCGAACGGCGTGATGGAGATCATGATGAGCCCTGGGTTTTCCTGTGAAAGAGCCGCGTAGTCCAGACCGAGCGCGGCCAGATAACCCGGCTCGAAACTCTCCACGACAATGTCCGACGCACGAGCCATCCGGCGCAGCAACTCCCGCCCATCCGGGTCATCCAGATTGAGCCTGACGCCCCGCTTGTTGAGGTTCGCAAGCAGGAAGATCAGGCTCTTTTCCGGATGGGGATCGTTGCCGAAGTGCGGCGCCATCGAGCGGGCGGCGTCTCCTCCGGGAGGCTCCACCTTGACCACGTCCGCCCCGAAATCCGCGAGGATCTTCGCGCAAATCGGGCCCGCCAGACCTTGACTCAGGTCAAGCACTTTCACATCGTCAAGCGTAGCAGGCAGCATGATCGTACTGCGGTCGTGTTCTATCGATCCAGACGGATCGCCGTCGGCCCTGGTTTGACCAAGTCTAAAGGTAAGCCGCCAGAGGAAACCGTCACCGTCCTGCCGGGCTCGGCGACCAGGTTCACCGGCACGACCCCGTTCATCGATCCGCCACCTTTCGTCTGGTGAGACGATAGCATAGCTGCGGACAAAAAGGTTGACACTGTTGGCCCGGCGTGATGCAATCTTTCGCACGCTCGCTCGCGTTCAAAAAGCGTGAGGGTGACAATCCTGTCTAGTACACTCGTACCGGCAAACGCCGCGTCTCAAGGAGACATTCATGGCTAATCGATATCCGAAGATCGTCTTTACCGAAGAGGTGATGCGGGAAGGCATGCAGATCGAAAGTGCCTCCATTCCCACCGAGGACAAAGTCGAGCTGCTTAACGCCCTGTCCGAAACCGGGCTCCAGAACATCGTGGTAGGTTCCTTCGTGAGCCCGAAGTACACGCCGCAGATGAAACGCATCGAGGACGTGCTGATCAATTTCAAACCCAAACCCGGGGTGACGTACCTGGCCATGATTCCGAACGAGCGCGGCATGGAGCGCGCACGGGCGTTCTCGCCGCCGCTCACGCTCTCGCGCGGCAAGGGCCTCCCGCGCACGAGCTGTCATCAGTGCGACGTGTTCACGCGCCGCAACTACAACCGCTCGCAAATGAAGGAAATGGCCGGCTGGGCGAAGACCATCGCCACGGCGAAGGAAAAAGGCGCGACCGAGGCGGGAATCGGAACCAATGCGACGTTCGGATCCAATTTCCTCGGCGACTTTTCGGTCGACGTGACGATGAGGTTCCTGACCAAGCAGCATGAGTTGTGGGATGCTGCGGGCATCAAGGTCACCCAGGTAGCGGTCGGCGATCCGATGGGCTGGGTACACCCGACCAAGATCGAGGAGATATTCAGTCAAGTAAAGAAGATGTGGCCGGACGTTACCGACTTTCGTGCCCACCTGCACAACGCGCGCGGTATGGCGATCACGTCGGCCTACGCAGCCATGAAGATTCTGGATGAACGTGACACGCTGCACATGGAAGGCACGCTGGGCGGCGTTGGCGGTTGTCCCTATTGCGGCTGCGGACAAGCGACCGGGATGATGCCGACGGAAGACTTCATGCACATGCTCGAAGGCATGGGTATCGAGACCGGCGTCAACCTGGACAAGCTCATCGAATGCGTCTGGTTGCTGGAGAGAATTCTCGGGCGTCAGGTTTGGGGACATGTTTCGAGAGCGGGTCCGCGGCCGATGAAGAAAGAGCGCCTCTTCGACGCGAACGCGCCTTTCGTGGAATCCCTGGAGCAGGCCAAGCATTTCATGTACGGGCCGAAGCTCTACGAAGGCGGAATCAACCCCTGGTCCGAACCCATTACGAGCCCATACCTCGAGCGGCTTGAGAAAGGCCAACCGATGTTCGAGCTGGATGGAAACTGGCCCTGGCAGGAACCCTTCTTCCCGAAGGTGCAAGATGTGCGTGACGCGGTCGCAGCCTCCGGGGAAAAAGAAAAAATGGCTGCAGCATGAGTCAGTCAGCCGCGCAAAGTGGCAGC
>MEQT01000023.1:0-836 GCA_001770325.1 Betaproteobacteria bacterium RIFCSPLOWO2_02_64_14 | reverse complement strand
CAGCGCCACGCTCAGCAGCAGCACGCCGGTGCCGACCACGATCTGCAGCAGCAGCGTGGGCACCAGCGGCATCAGCCACTCGCCGGCCAGACAACTGAGGGTCCAGGCCACCAGCACCAGCACGCTCACCACGATGGAGAAGGGCACGCCGCTCAGGCCCAGCGCCATCACGTAGCCGGCCAGCGTGGAGAGCTCGCCCACCTCGCCCTCGGTCTGCGGCGCGAACTCCAGGTCGATGCCCGTGGACTCGAAGTCCACCCAGCCGACCAGGGCCAGCAGCCAGTACACCAGCACCACGAGCAGCAGGGCCGTGAGCACGGCGGTGGGGTACCCGGTGGCAGCGTCAATGAGGCGGTCCATCCGCTCCTCCCTCGTGATGAATGGTGGTGAAACGCCGGCGCAAGGCCTGGCGATGGGGTTGGGGGTTGTTGGTGGAACTCAAGGCCGGCCCCCCGGTGACCGGGCGAAACGGATCAGCTCCTGCGTCACCCGCTCCTTGATCGCCAGCCGGTCGTCCACCGGCAGGCCGTAGCGCGTGGCCAGCAATTCGTAGTCCTGGCTGGTCAGCGACACGGTCAGGCGCGGCCGTTTGGGCCGGGTGGCGCTGGAAAGCTTCAGCAGCTGGCGGATCTGGTCGGAGGTGGACAGGTTGTTGTGGAAGGCCGCGGTGCGCACGGCGTCGAGCACGGCCTGCTCCACGTCGAAGGCCACTTGCACCGCGCGCAGGGCATCGTCGGAACCGCTCCAGCGAGCGGGCTTGCGCGCGACCATCAGTCGTCCGCCGGCGCCGGATCGCTGCCGGGCGTTCCCTGTGCACCCTGGGCGCGGCGGGCGCG
>MEQT01000022.1 GCA_001770325.1 Betaproteobacteria bacterium RIFCSPLOWO2_02_64_14 | reverse complement strand
GCGCGTGACCCCGATGCCGTAGCAGCCCATCTCCACCACCGCGGGTTTGCCCTTGTCGTCGAGCACCGTGAGATTCATCTTCTCCGAGTACTTGGTGCGCAACTGGAAGATGTGCCCGACTTCGATGCCGCGGCAGATCTCGAGCGCGCCCTTGCCGTCAGGACTGGGATCGCCCGCCACGACGTTGCGGATGTCGGCGCTCAGGGGTTCGGGAAAATCGCGCCCGATGTTGACGCTGACGCAATGCTGCTCATCTTCGTTGGCGCCGGTCACGAAGTCCGACATCGCCGCGACGGTCCGATCCACGACGACGACGCCCTTGAAACCGACAGGCCCGAGCGATCCCGGATCCGCGCCGAAGGCGGCGCGGATTGCCGCCGGAGCGGAGAACGCGACCGGCTTCGCAATCTCCGGGAGCTTGGCGGCCTTGGCGAGATTCAGATCGTGGTCGCCGCGCACGAGCAGCAGCACCGGCCGCCTGTCGGCGCCATCGACGACGACCGCTTTCACCGTCTGCTGCGCGGGGACGCCGAGGAAGTGGCACAGGTCGGCTATCGTTTTCACGCCAGGCGTGCGCACCTTGCGCAAGTCGTGCCGCGGCGCAGCCCGCGCCGCCGCAGGCGCCACGGCCTCCGCGAGCTCGACGTTCGCGGCGTAGTCCGAGTCCGGACAGAATGCGATCGCGTCCTCGCCCGAGTCGGCGAGCACGTGGAATTCGTGCGAACCCGTGCCCCCGATCGCGCCGGTGTCCGCGGCGACCGCGCGGAACTTCAGTCCCAGCCGGGTGAAGATGCGCGAGTAGCAATCGTACATGGCGTGGTAGGTTTGCTCGAGGCTTGCGAGGTCCGCGTGGAACGAGTAGGCATCCTTCATGATGAATTCGCGCCCGCGCATGACGCCGAACCGCGGCCGGATCTCGTCGCGGAACTTGGTCTGGATCTGGTAGAAGTTGAGCGGCAGTTGCCGGTAACTCCTCACCTCGCGGCGCACGATGTCGCTTACCACCTCCTCGTGGGTGGGCCCGAGGCAGAAATCGCGCTGGTGCCGGTCCTTGAAACGCAGCAGTTCGGGCCCGTATTCGGCCCAACGGCCCGATTCCTGCCACAATTCCGCGGGCTGCACCGCGGGCAGCAGCAGCTCGATCGCCCCGCTCGCGTTCATTTCCTCGCGGATGATGGCCTCGACCTTGCGCAGCACCCGCAGGCCCAGCGGCATCCAGGTGTACACGCCGCTGGTGAGGCGCCGGATGAGCCCGGCGCGCAGCATCAGCTGGTGGCTCACCACCTCGGCCTCCGCGGGCGCCTCTTTCAGGGTCGAGGTGAAGAACTGCGAAGCGCGCATGTCTGTTCCGCCCGGGCGAAAACCATTATTCTACCGAACGCCCCGGGACAACCGAAGAAAATGCAATGAAGTTCCTCGCGAAGTGGCGCGTGCGCAAGCCGGCCGAAGACAGCGAAACGGTCTACATCAGCGAAAAATTCGGCGTGCGCTCGCTGCACATCGGCAGCGACACGATACAGAGCGCGATGCGCATCGCCAGGCCGGACGAGCTCGAACTCGCCTACACCCGCAGCATGATGGCGTTCCTGCTGTTCGGGGCCCGTCCGCAGCGCGCGCTGCTGGTGGGCCTGGGCGGGGGCTCGCTCGCGAAGTTCATCTACGCGCGCATGCCGTGGGTGGCGATCGAGGTGGTCGAAATCAACCCGCGCGTGCTCACCGTCGCGCGGCGCTATTTTCACGTGCCCGAGGACGACGCGCGCTTCACCGTCACCCTGGGCGACGGCGCCGAGCACGTCGCGCGCGCGGACCCGGCGGTCGACGTGCTCGCGGTGGACGGCTACGACGCGGAGTCGCACGTGGCGGCGCTCTCGGACCGGGCGTTCTACGCGGCATGCCACCGGCGGCTCGCGCCCGGGGGCATCCTCGTGGTGAACCTGTGGGGCGGCGACCGCGAGTTCAGCGATACCCGGCGGCGCATCGAACAGGCGTTTCCGGCCGGCACGCTGTGCCTGCCCGCGGAGAAACCCGGGAACATCATCGTTTTCGGCTTCCGGGACCGTCCCGGCGCGGTGCGGTGGGCCGAACTCGAGCGCCGCGCCGGCGAGCTCGAGCCGCTCTACGGGCTGGAGTTCGGGCGCTTCGTGCAGTCGCTGCGCAAGATGAACCGCCATTGTTCCACGCACCTGCTGTTCGGCGAGTGAGTGATCGCGGCGGCGCTTTCCATCGTGACGGTTTTGTGAAAAAATCGGCGCGACAGCAAAATGCATTGGGGTTCCCCATGATCGATCGTGACGGATATCGCCCCAACGTCGGCATCGTCATCTGCAACTGGAAGAACGAGGTCTTCTGGGGCAAGCGCGTCAAGCAGCATTCCTGGCAGTTTCCGCAGGGCGGCATCAAGCCGGGCGAGGCGCCCGAGGCCGCGATGTACCGCGAGTTGAAGGAAGAAGTCGGGCTCGATCCCGGGCACGTCAAAATCCTGGGCCGCACGCGCGACTGGCTGCGCTACGAGGTGCCGGAGCGCTGGGTGAAGCGCGACTGGCGCGGCAATTACCGCGGACAGAAGCAGATCTGGTATCTGCTGCGCCTTGTCGGGCGGGACTGCGACGTGTGCCTGCGGACGAGCACCAAGCCCGAATTCGACGCCTGGCGCTGGAACGACTATTGGGTACCGATGGATGCGGTGATCGAGTTCAAGCGCGAGGTTTACCAGAAGGCGTTGCAGGAACTCGCCCGCTACCTGCGCCGGCGCGCGGGCCGGCGCGCGGGGCGCTCCACGGACCACAAGGACGCAGGCGCGGCCGGTCTGGGGTGAACACGGGCGGCGCCGCGTCGAGTCAGGGGGAGCAAGCATGTTGAGAGATTACCCCGGATTAACGGCGGTGCCGCTGCGGCAGGAGGCAGGCTATGCGCAGCCGACGCAGGCCCTCCCCGACATCGTGACCCTGGAGGATTCCGCGCTGCAGGTGCTCACCGATTTTCAGCGCGTGACCGCGATCATCACCCTGCCCGGCGACAGCGTCGATGAAGCACACCGGCGCATGATCCAGCGCGGCGTGCGCCTGCTTCTCGTCATCGATCAGGATCGCAAGGTGGTCGGCGTCATCACCGCGAACGACATTCTCGGCGAGAAGCCGTTGCAGGTCATCACGCAGCGCGGCATCCGGCGCGAGGACGTGCTGGTGCGCGACATCATGACCCCGCAGGACCGGCTGGAAGTGCTGAAAATCACGGATGTGCAACGCGCCAAGGTCGGGCACGTCGTGGCGACACTGCACCAATCTGGACGCCAGCACGCCATCGCGATCGATATCGACTCCGCAGGCCGGCAGACGGTGCGCGGGGTATTCTCCACGACCCAGATCGCGCGCCAACTCGGGGTCACCATCCCCACCGGTGAGACGGCTCGCACCTTTGCCGAGATCGAGGCCCTGCTGGCGAGGTGACCACTATCGCCGCTAATCTGCGGCTGATTCCTGCTTTTGATTAGTGACATAGGTCTAACCACGCCGCCGCGCTTGACAGGGCTGCACTTGTGCGTCTATCCTTGGTTTACAGATTAGATTAAGTCTAAAGTCTGTCCGATCCCGACCCTCTCACCAGCGCTGCGAGTCGGGTCGTCTACGCGCTGTGCCACTGCAGTCAATTGATTAACAGGAGAAAATCATGCAACTCAAAGGATCCAAGACTCAGGACAATCTGAAAGCTGCGTTTGCCGGCGAGTCGCAGGCCAACCGGCGTTATCTCTACTTCGCAGCGAAGGCCGACGTGGAAGGCCAGAATGACGTTGCTGCAGTATTCCGCTCGACTGCGGAAGGCGAGACCGGGCACGCGCACGGGCACCTCGAGTACCTCGAAGCCGTCGGTGATCCTGCCACCGGGCTGCCGATCGGCAGAACGCGCGAGAACCTGAAGGCGGCGATCGCCGGCGAAACGCACGAATACACCGATATGTATCCGGGCATGGCAAAGGCGGCGCGGCAGGAAGGATTTGGCGAGATCGCCGACTGGTTCGAAACGCTGGCCAAGGCTGAACGCTCGCACGCCAACCGCTTCCAGAAAGCGCTCGACGCGCTCGCCGACTGAGAGCAGGGCGGAAGGATGAAGGCGAAAGTCGAATGGCGGATGAGCGCGTTCACTTTTTTCATCCTTCATCCTTCACCCTTCATCCTTTGCCGTTCCCCGCGATGAGCACTCGGGAGGGGAGCTTGGAGGCGCCCACGCGGCACGCGCTTGACTGGCGCGGGCCGGACTTTTACGACGAGGCCAAGCTTCTCAAGGAACTCGAGCGCGTCTTCGAGATCTGCCACGGCTGCCGGCGGTGCGTCAACCTGTGCACTGCGTTTCCCACGCTGTTCGGCCTCGTGGATGAAAGCAAGACCCTGGAGGTCGACGGCGTCGAGAAGCGGGACTACTGGAAGGTCGTCGACCAGTGCTACCTATGCGACATGTGCTACATGACCAAGTGTCCGTACGTGCCTCCGCACGCCTGGAACGTCGATTTTCCGCATCTCATGCTGCGCGCCAAGGCGGTGAAGTTCCAACAAGGCGAGGTCAGGCTGCGCGACCGGCTGCTGTCGAGCACGGATGCGGTGGGCAAGCTTGCGAGCATACCCGTGGTGATGCAGATCGTGAATGCGGCGAACCGCAACGGGTTCGCGCGCAATCTGATGGAGGGCGTGCTGGGAGTGCACAAGGAACGCGTGCTGCCGGAGTACGACAGCGCCCGCTTCCGCGCTCGCGCGCGCCCGGACGAGTCCTTCCCCGTCACGGCGGGGCAGCGCACGCCAGGCAAGGTAGCGGTCTTTTCCACGTGCTACGTCAACTACAACGAACCCGGCATCGGGCACGACCTGCTCAAGGTGCTCGCGCACAACGCGATACCCGCGGTGCTTGTAGAAAAGGAAGCGTGCTGCGGCATGCCGAAGCTCGAACTGGGCGATCTCGAGGCGGTCGCGCGCAACAAGGCGCTCAACATCTCCGTGCTCGCCCGCCATGCGCGCGAGGGGTGCGCGATCCTGACGCCCGTGCCGTCCTGCACGCTGATGTTCAAGCAGGAGCTGCCGCTGATGTTTCCCGACGACGCGGACGTGAAGCTCGTCGCCGACGCCATGTTTGATCCCTTCGAGTACCTGGTGCTGCGCCACAAGGACGGTTTGCTGAAGACGGATTTCAGCCACGCGCTGGGCAAGGTTTCCTACCACGTCCCATGCCACCTGCGAGTGCAGAACATGGGCCAGAAGACGCGTGAGCTGCTCGAAATGATCCCCGGCACGAAAGTGACCACGGTCGAGCGCTGCGCCGGCCACGACGGCACCTGGGGCGTCAAGAGCGAATACTTCGAGCAGTCGATGAAGATAGGCCGGCCGGTGTTCCGCCAGATGGGCGAGGCGGCCCCCGATTACATCAGCTCGGATTGCGCCATTGCCGGCCGCCACATCCAGCAGGGCATGGGCGCGACGCCGGCTCAGAAACAGCATCCGATCACGTTGATACGCATCGCCTACGGCTTGTAAATGCGGAATGATGAATGCGGAATGATGAATGCGCAGCGAGCCCGCGGGTCGGACTACATTCCAGATTCATCATTCATCATTCATCAGTAGTGTCCGACAGAATTCAAAGCAGATTCAGTTGGTTAGTGCTCTTAGCCATGTTTTCCCACGGTGCCGAATCGCCAAGCAGCTGAATCAAGGGTGTTTTCTCGAACGGTGTGACGCTCAGGATTTGTAGCATCGAATGCAGCGACATCGGCACATGGGGCCGCTTGCGAATGATGGCGACCAGCACCTAGACGGCCACCGCGATCCACACTTGGGTCTTGACCGCGTTCTCGGAAGTGCCGAAGAAACGCTTGATACGCAGATGCTGTTTGATCCACCTGAAGAACAACTCCACCTGCCAGCGGCTCTTGTAGAGCGCGCATACCGTGAGCGCGGGCAGCAACAGATGATTGGTCAGGAACACCAGCCGCTTGCCTCGTTCGGGATCGCGATAGACGATGCGGCGCAACCGCTCGGGATAGCCCTGATGGGAGTAGAACACCACGAGCTCGACCAGTTGGTCGCAGATCAGCCCGGTGCTGCGATCCACGGGTTGGGAAAGCAGGCGCCTGAACTTGGAGTTCGACTTGGCGCGGGTGACGAAGAAGGCCCCGGCCTGATGCAGCGTATACAGACGCTCGAAGTCGAGGTAGCCTCGATCCATGACGTAGAAAGCGCCCGGCTCGGGCGTGAGCAGATCGAGCACGTTCACGTCGTGGAGCTTGCCATCGCTGATATGCACGAAGGTCGGAATCGGCCCCCGCAAATCGAGCAGCGTATGCAGCTTCACTGCTGCCTTGGTCGCACGAAACGGTGCCCAGTGAAACAGCGCCAGGCACAGGTCGATCGTGGTGGAGTCCAGCGCATAGACCGTTTCGCTCAGTTCCACCCCAATGGGGTCGCCGGCGTAGAGGCGGCGCGCGGTGCGGATCAGCGCTTGCGCGAATTCGTAGTAGATGTGCCAATCGCGATCTTCGTTGGCATCGGCAAGCGCACTGCGGCTGATGTTGCCGCGCAGGCCCAGGTGGTAGAGCTTGGCCGGCTGGGCTCGCAGGCACGCCTCGATATCGCGCAAGCTCTCCCGGTAGGTCAGCTGTGCGAAGGCAAGACACAGGAACTGATCCAGGCACCCGAAGCTGCGAACGTTGAAATCGCCACGGTATCTCGCCACCAGCCGGCGAAACGTGTGCCACGGCGCGAACTCCATCACCTGCGCGAATACAAGCTTGCCAGCGTACATCGGTGCCTCCCCGGAAAATCCCGGAAGGCTGCCCGAAGCAGCGTTCGAAATTCAAGTCGTTAACACCTTGCCAAGTCATAAAATACCGTGCCAGCACTACAGTTACCTGCAATCTTCCTCAAACGTGTCGGACGCTCTTGATCATTCATCATTCATCATTGTGGAGCACGTCGTGCCCCGCCTTACGCGCGACAGCCTGATGACGCTCGAGGCCTATGCGCGGGCGAGAAACAAATTCCGCGCGCAGGTGATCGAGCACAAGAAGGACCGCATGCTGCATCTCGGCGAGCACGTGACGGTCGCCTTCGAGGACGAACTCACGATCCGCTACCAGGTGCAGGAGATGCTGCGCGCCGAGCGCATCTTCGAGGACGCGGGGATCCAGGACGAGATCAACGCCTATGACCCGCTGATCCCGGACGGCACCAACTGGAAGGCGACGATGATGATCGAGTTTCCGGACCCTGACGAGCGCCAGCGCATGCTCGCGAGGCTGATCGGCATCGAGGACAAGGTGTGGGTCAAGGTGGAGGGCCATCCGAGGGTCTACGCGATCGCCGACGAGGACATGGAACGCGAGAACGCGGAGAAGACCTCGGCGGTGCATTTCCTGCGCTTCGAACTCGACACGCGGATGGTGCAGGCCCTCAGGCGGGGCGCGGGGATCGCGGTCGGCATCGATCATCCACAGTACCGGTCGACCATTGACGAAGTGAGCCCGGGCGTCCGGCGGTCCCTCGTTGCCGATCTCGTCGACGCGGCCGGCGCCTGATCGGCTGGGGAGCGGCAGTTTTCACATGAGGGCGCTGCGTACGGCACAATAGGCGCTCGTTAGTGATCCAGGGAGCGGCGGGTATGCTGGAGGCACGCTTGGCGGGGCGCATCGAGCAACGCATTCGCGCGCTCGGTCTTCCGGTCGCGGTCACGCTGTGGGACGGCCGGTCGGCGACTCCGTCGGCGCCGCCGCTCGTCAAATTCTCCGTGCGCTCGCCGAAGGCGCTCGCCGCGTTCGCCGATGCCAGCATGGGGCGACTCGCTCGCCATTACGTCGAGCAGGAACTCGATGTCGAGGGCGACGTGCGCGACATCGTGCGCATGGGCGAGGCGTTGAGCGTGTCTTCGCCTACCGACGCAAAGGACCGGTCGAGGGTGCGAAAATGGTTCCGGCACACGCGCCTGTTCGATCGCAAGGCGGTACGCCACCACTATGACGTCGGCGATGATTTCTTCGCACTGTGGCTCGACCGGCGCCGCGTGTATTCGTGCGCCTACTTCCGCCGCGCCGACGATACGCTTGATATCGCCCAGGAGCAGAAGCTCGACCACATCTGCCGCAAACTGCGTCTTGCGCCCGGCGAGCGGCTGCTCGACGTGGGCTGCGGGTGGGGCGCGTTGATTCAGTGGGCCGCCGAGCGCTACCGGGCGCGCGCGCTGGGCGTGACGCTGAGCGAGAACCAGTACGAGTACGCCCGCCGCCGCATCCACGAGGCCGGGCTGGAAGACCGGTGCGAGGTGCGGCTCCTCGACTACCGCGACGTGCCCGAGGACGAGCCCTTCGATAAAATCGCGAGTGTGGGGATGTTCGAGCACGTGGGCAGGAAGAATCTGCCGCTGTATTTCGGAAAGCTGCGGCGGCTGCTCAGGCCCGGCGGCCTGGTGCTGAACCACGGCATCACGTTGAACGCGCCCGAGCTGCGGGAACTGGGGAGCGGCATCGGGGAGTTCATCGACGACTACGTGTTTCCGGGCGGCGAGCTCACGCATATCTCGCAGGTGATCGAGGAGATGTCGGCGCAGGGAA
>MEQT01000021.1 GCA_001770325.1 Betaproteobacteria bacterium RIFCSPLOWO2_02_64_14 | reverse complement strand
CCTTTGCCCGGGCGCTGTTCCGCACAGGGCTGAGGCGCCGCTTCCCGCATCTGAACGCGGCTCAATTCCACGACCTCGAGCTCGATCGGCTCGAGCGATGTCACAATCGGAACTACTGAAGCGCGTCATCGCGCGGTTGCAGCAGGGCGGCATCGAGCACATGCTGACCGGTTCGGTCGTCTCCAGTCTGCAGGGTGAACCAAGGGCGACGCACGACATCGATGTTGTCATCGCCGTGAAAGGAACTTCCGACCCCGCCCGCACCGCAATCACACTGCGCTCGATGTTCAACATGCTCGATGCGCGTGAGGGCGACAAGGTGGATTTCTGGCTCCTCTCCGACGATGACTTCGACCGCAGCCGGTTCTCCCGAAGAGTCACGGAGCAATTCGAAGGTACGACTCTGGTCGTGTCGCGACCCGAGGACACCATCCTGGGGAAGCTGAAATGGTCGGCGATGTCAGGCGGCAGCGAAAAGCAGTTCACCGATGCGCTGCGCGTCTACGAAGTGCAGCATGGTCAGCTCGATCAAGACTATCTCGACGCTTGGGCGGCAAGGCTCGGCGTCACGGCGCTTCTCGAGCAACTGCGAGCGCGGGCCGAGCCGATCGAATGACACCTCTGGAATCCGGCCTGGAGAAAGATCTCCTGAGGCTCGTTTAGCAAGCGCTGTCCTCGTACGCTCGGAGCAATTCGCTGCGGGCTGCGCACGATCAAACCTTGTTCCTCGGCTGAGCGCAGTCCAGGCTCTATAGCTCGGGCACCCGGTGCGTGACCTGCTATTCCGTCGAAGGAACTGAGTCGATTGGCCGGTAGGCCACAGAATTGACGCCGGGCAAAAATCCGGGAGTACCGGCTCGTGCAGTGCTCGCGGGGGGCGTAGGCTGAAAGTTCTCCGGAGGAGGCCTCGTTTGCATTGCGCTCGGTGCCAGCACGAGAACCCTCCCCAGGCCAAGTTCTGCCTGGAGTGCGGGGCATGCTTAGCCCTGGTCTGCCCCAAGTGCCGGGCGGAACTTCCAGCGGTCGCGAAATTCTGCATCGAATGCGGCCACCGCATCGCCGCCGAGCCTCCCGCGCAAGCGCGGTTCGCAACTCCCGACAGCTACACGCCGTCGCACCTCGCGGAACGGATCCTCACTTCGAAGGCGGCGCTCGAAGGCGAACGCAAGCAGGTGACCGTGCTGTTCGCCGATCTCAAAGGATCGATGGAATTGCTCGCCGACGCGGATCCCGAGGATGCACGGAAGCGTCTGGACCCGGTACTCGAACTCATGATGGAAGCGGTGCACCGCTACGAGGGAACGGTGAACCAGGTCATGGGCGACGGGATCATGGCGCTGTTCGGCGCGCCGATCGGGCACGAGGACCACGCGGTGCGCGCCTGCTATTCCGCGCTGAGGATGCAACGGCGGGTCAACGCCTACGCGGACGAGATCCAGCGCGGGGGCGGCACGCCGGTGCAGATCCGCGTCGGGCTCAATTCGGGCGAGGTGGTCGTGCGCTCGATCGGCAGCGACCTGCACATGGATTACACCGCCATCGGGCAGACGACCCATCTCGCCGCCCGGATGGAACAGATGGCGAAGCCCGGGTCCGCGCTGATCACCGGCGAAACCCTGAAACTGGTCGAAGGCTACGTCCAGGTCAGACCGCTCGGGGCGGTCACGGTGAAAGGGCTGGAGACCCCGACCCCGGTCTACGAGCTGACTGGGGCCGTGCCGGCGCGATCCCGGTTCCAGGCCAGCGTCGCGCGCGGGTTGAGCCGCTTTGTCGGTCGCGAGCGGGAAATGCAGCAGTTGGCTCAAGCGCTCGAGCGCGCCGCCGCGGGACACGGACAAGCGGTCGCCGTCGTGGGCGAGGCCGGCGTGGGGAAATCGCGGCTCGTCTGGGAGTTCACGCGCTCGCACAGCACCCAAGGCTGGCTGCTGGTGGAAAGCGGTTCGGTCTCCTATGGGAAGGCCACGCCGTACCTGCCCGTCATCGAATTGCTGAAGGCGTATTGCAGGATCCAGGAGCGCGACGACCAGCGGGAGATCCGCGAGCGAGTGGCCGGCAAGCTCCTGATGCTGGATCGAGCCCTGGAGCCACACCTGACACCGCTGCTGGCGCTGCTGGACGTACCCGTCGACGACAAAGACTGGAACGCCATCGACCCTCCACAACGCCGTCAGCGGACGCTGGATGCGGTCAAGCGGCTGCTTCTCCGGGAAAGCCAGGTTCAGCCGCTGCTCCTCGTGTTCGAGGATCTCCACTGGATCGACTCGGAGACCCAGTCGTTGCTCGATGGCCTGATCGAGAGCCTCCCGACCGCGCGCGTCCTGCTCGTCGTCAACTACCGGCCCGAGTACCGGCACGGCTGGGGCGGCAAGACCTACTACCGGCAACTGCGCATCGACCCCCTCCCGCCGGAGAGTGCGGAGGAGCTGCTTCAAGCGCTGCTCGGAAGCGATGCCAGCCTGCCGCCGCTCAAGCGGCTGCTGATCGCGCAGACCGAAGGGAACCCGTTCTTCCTCGAGGAAAGTGTCAGGACCCTGATCGAGACGCAGGCGCTCGGCGGCGAGCGCGGCGCCTATCGCCTGCTGAAGCCCGTCGAGGGCCTCGAGATCCCCGCTAGCGCCAAGGCGATCCTGGCCGCCCGCATAGACCGGCTTGCCCCTGAGGACAAGCGCCTGCTGCAGGCGGCATCGGTCATCGGGAACGACGTGCCCTTCGCGCTGCTCCAAGCCGTCGCCGAGCAGGATGAAGACCGATTGCGCAGGGGCCTCGGCCAGCTCCAGGCCGGCGAATTCCTCTACGAGACGAGGCTCTTTCCAGACCTTGAGTACACGTTCAAGCATGCGCTGACCCACGACGTCAGCTACCAGAGCTTGCTGCACGATCGCCGCCGCGATCTTCATCGGCGCATCACGCAGGCGATCGAGCAGCTTGCCCCCGAGCGCCTCACCGAGCGTGTCGAGCGGCTGGCCCACCATGCATTTCATGGTGAAGTCTGGGACAAGGCACCGGCGTATCTCCGCCAGGCTGGCGCCAAGGCATTCGCGCGCTCGGCCAACCGCGAAGCGGTCGCGTATTTCGAAAAGGCGCTCGCCGCGCTCTCTCACCTGCCGGAGACGCGCGCGACGATCGAGCAGGGGATTGATCTGCGCTTCGACTTGCGTGCGTCGCTGTTTGCGCTCATGGATCTGAGAAAAGCTTTCGGTTACGTCCGCGAGGCAGAAGAACTCGCCCGGGGGATCGATGACCAGCGCCGCTTGGCTCGAGCCTCCGTCTACACGAGCCATCATCTCCTTCTCTCCGGAGACGCTAGCGCGGCGCGCACCCTGTCGCAGAGCGCCCACGCGATCGCCGAGTCGCTTGGCGACCTGCCCCTCAGGGTCGTGGCGAACCTGTACTGCGGCGCGAGTTGCATTTCGGTCGGCAAGCTGGGTCAGGCGAAGGAGCACCTTGAGCAGACGCTGCAACTGCTCCCCGGCGACCTGCGCCGCGAGCGGTTTGGCCTTCATGGCTTTCCTGCGCCCCTGGTGGGGCATTACCTCCCTTGGGCTCTGGCCGAGCTGGGCGAATTCGACGCCGCGGTCGCGCGCAGCAAGGATGGCATCCAAGTCGCGGAAGCAGTGGATCACGCCTACAGCGTTGCAGTCGCGCAATGGGGTCTAGCCTACGCATACGTCCAGAGAGGGGAATTCGATGCGGCGGTGCGCCTGCTCGAGAGCACCCTTGCGCTGTGTCGCGACGGTACGATTACGATCCTCCTCCAGATATCAACCGGCCTCCACGGTATTGCACTCGCCAGATCGGGACAGGCGGACAAAGGGATCGCACTCCTGTGCGAGGCCTGTCGCGACTACACCGAGGCCATCGGGACCGGGCACTACCACACCTTGCAGGTCCTCTGGCTCGGCGAGGCCTACGCACGCGACCGACAGTACGGGGAAGCCGCACAAGCAGCGACCCGGTCCCTGGACCTGGCGCGGCAGTTCCATCATTTGACTTTCGAAGGATGGGCCCATCGCCTGCTCGGCGAGATTGCGCTGCTGTCCGAGCCAGACAAATTGGCAACTGCCGAGGACCATTTGCGGCAGGCGTTGGCCCTGGGAGAGAAGCTCGGCATGCGTCCCCTCGCCGCCCGTTGCCATGCCGACCTCGCCAAGCTTCACGCACGCACCGAGAGGGGCACGGAAGCCGAAGAACATTTCCAGACCGCAGCGGAAATGTTCCGCGAGATGGGCATGAAGTTCTGGCTGCAGCAGGCCGAGGCCGAATTCAGGGCGCTCGCTTGAATCGGACGCCGCGCGGTGCAGTGAACCGAGGAGGTAGTCGCCATGGACGATTGCGTGATCCTTTTCACCTGCGAGCGCAATGATGTGAAGGTGTTTCTTCGCGAGCTCGGCATAAGCGACACCGCCGTCTACGAGGGCATGGTCATCCCGTCTGCAGCGTTCCGGCTGACCTACGGGTCCCCTCTGAACAAGGGGATCTCGCACGACCAGGCGACGCAGCGCATTAAGCAGGCTGCCAACGTCTGCGCTGCGCGGGTGTCAACGGAAGCGGCCCGGATTGCGCGGACGAGCGAGCGCACGATCTGCGCCGATTCCCCTATCAGCTGGAGCGCAATCGGTCGGATCCATGCGCTTTCCGCGCAATATGCCCGGCTCGCCGAGCGGATGGAAGCCACGGAGACGAAGTGCATGGCCACCGAGCGCAACAGCATCTGGCGGCGGGACTTGCAGGAGAGCTACGAGTATCTCGACCGCGAAATCGAGCGTGTCAGCGATCAGCTGAAGGCAATCGCGCTGTCCGGCGCGTAGCCGGTGGCCGCGTCACTACGGCGCCGGGAGAAAAAGGGCAACGAGTTCGTTCAGGAATAGCCGTCCGCGCTCGCTCGGCCGGATGCGATCACGCGTGCGCTCGACGAGCCCCTTTGCTTCCGCGGCGCGAAGCCCACGCTCGATCACCGCGCCCTGAAGGCCCGTGCGCGCCGTGAAAAGCCCAGCAGGGAACCCATCGATCAGGCGCAGGGCGTTCAGCATGAACTCGAAGGTCAGGTCGTCGACCGAGAGGACACGTTCCTGCAGGCACGGCCCCGCTGCCAGGTATTCGCGCGGTTGCTTGATCCGCTCGTGCCGCGTGACGCGGTCGGGAAAACTCACCTTGCCGTGCGCGCCGGCGCCGATGCCAAGGTAATCGCCGAACTCCCAGTAATTCAGGTTGTGCCGGCAACGCTTTCCGGGCCGCGCGAACGCCGAGGTCTCGTAGTGCTCGAACCCGGAAGCTGCGAGCGCCTCCTCGACCGCGTCCTGCATGTCGGCACACGCGTCGTGCTCGGGCAACGTCGGCCGATGGCGGAAGAAAACCGTGTTGGGCTCGATCGTGAGCTGGTAGGC
>MEQT01000020.1 GCA_001770325.1 Betaproteobacteria bacterium RIFCSPLOWO2_02_64_14 | reverse complement strand
TGGGTGTACACCACCGATATGGGCATGGCGGTGCACGCGCGCGACAAGGGCAAATACAAGAGCTGGAACGATCTCGCCGGTAAGGCTCTCTTCACTGGGATGCCGCCGTGGGACACGCGTGCCCAGCTCGAGCGGGCATTCGAGGCGCTCGGGGTGAAGTACACGTATCGCCAGGTTGACTTGTCCGCGGCCGGATCGCTGCTCCAGAGCGGCGGCATCGACGGGTTCGGCCTGTACACCACCGGCGAAGCCGCAGTGGCGCCCTGGATCGCGGAGGCCTCGCTGGCGGCCGACTGGGCGGCGGTCAGTCCCAGCACCGCGGAAATCGCCGCGCTCAAGAAGGCCGGCTTCGCCATCCTCGAGCTGAAGCCGGAGGTGTACAAGAAAGACGTTCACGCCGACAAGGTGGTGGTGCTGCCGTTCTACTACGGCTTCCACGTCGGTCTCGAAGTACCAGCAGAGGATGTCTACCAGATGCTCAAGGTGATCGAGAAGAATGTCGGCGAACTGGCCAAGGCAGACAAGGGTTTTTCGCAGATCGCCAAGGACATGCCCGGGTTCCAGAGACTCGGAGTCACGTCCGCCGCGAACCTCTTGCCGATCCATCCGGGACTCGCAAAATACATGCGCGAGAAGGGCGTCTGGGACGCGAAGTGGGACTCGCGGATCGCCAAGAAGTAGGAAAAACCTGGTGAATTGAGCCGGGGGCGGGCGCAAACAGGTGCTCGCCCCCATCATTCGCATGGACGGCACTCCGACCCAGTCTCATTCCGCCGCGCCCAGTCCCCGGGCGCGTGCGGTGGCCAACGGGCTCTTTTACCTGGTGGCGGTCTTCTTCTTCTTCTACCTCTTCGTCTATTACTGGACCAGCGAGGGCGGGCCGGTCCTGCTCGCCTTCGCGCTGGTGCCGGTTACTTTCGTCCTCTACTCGCTGGACGCCCTGCGCAAGAACGAGTTCTATCCGCGGTTGCCTGCGCTTGCCAACTACGCCATTGCCGCGATCTACATCGTCATCTCGATTGCTGTTGCGGTGTACATGGTCGTGGAATACGAGGAAATCGGCACGGTTCGCGCCGGGGTCTGGAACAACACCGACCTCACGATGGGCGCGCTGATGGCTCTGCTCATCATGGAGTATGCGCGCAAGCGCTACCTGCCGCTGTTCATCCTCAACGTCCTTCTGATCCTCTATGCCGTCTACGGTTCGGTGGTGCCCGGTATGTTCAACCACCCCGGGCTGAGCTGGGAGCGCATCGTTACCGCGATGAGCGTAGAGACGTCGACCGGCGTCTTCTCCAGCCTGCCCCAGCTCGCGCTGACGCTGATCGGCTCGTTCATCCTCGTCCTCTCCGCGCTGCGCGCATTTGGCTGCGTCGAGTCGATCCTCAAGGCCTCCACGCAGATCGCCGTGCGCTCGCCGCACGCGCTGCCGCAGTCCGCCGTGCTGGGCTCAATGGCCGTGGGCACCGTGAGCGGCAGCGGCGCGGCCAACGCCATCACCGTGGGCTCTGCAACGATACCGGCCATGATCGGCGCCGGCATGCCGCGGGTGACCGCTGCCGCCATCGAGACGGCCTCCTCGCTCGGCGGGCAGTTGATGCCGCCGGTCATGGGCATCTCGGCGTTCCTGATGGCGGAATTCCTCGGGCGCAGCTACTTCGATGTCGTCGCGCGCGGCTACGCACCGGCGATCATTTATTACGTCGGCGTCAGCGTGTCGGTCTATCTGCTGTCCACGCGCCACCGCGCGCGCCTCGACGCCGTCGTCGCGGAGACCATGCGCTGGACCGACTGGATGAACATCGCCGCATTCGTCGGCGTCGTCGGCGGGTTGATCACGCTGATGGCGACGCTGCACATGGCGCCGATGTTCGCTGCGCTCTACATCTTCCTGGCCGTCGCCGGCGCCCTGGTCGTCGCGCACCTGGTTGCGATCGCGCGAGTGCGTGACTGGTCGTGGCGCGCCCTCGGCGCCCCGCTCGGCCGCCTCATAGACAACTTCGCGGAAATGACCGCCGACCTGACGCTGCTGCTTGCGACGCTATCGATCATGACTGGCGCTTTCGTCATCACCGGCGTGCCGACGAAGATCGGCGCCCTTCTGATCGCGGCCGCCGGGGTCAACCTTGCCGCCATGGCGATCCTCGCCTTCTTCTTCGGCGCGCTGCTCGGATCGGGGCTCCCGCCGGCGCCGACCTACATCATCACAGCCCTCGTGATCGCGCCGCCGATGATCAAGGCAGGCGTCGATCCGTGGGTGGTGCACTTCTTCGCCTTCTTCCTTGCGGTCTGGGGCGAACTCACGCCGCCCACCTCCGTGGCCGCCGCGGTCACGGCGAAGATCGCGGACACCTCCTTCATGCGCACGCTGTTCCACGCGATCCAGATCTGCGTTGTGCTGTTCATCCTGATGGCCGGCGTGTTTACCCGCCCCGAGCTCGTGCTGGAACCCGGCATCGCGCAGATCGGGGCCATGCTGCTGATCATGACCGCGACGATCGGCATCACCTTCAGCATCCAGGCAAGATTCTCCGACAGCCGCGCGCTCGACCTGCTGCTGCGGATCGTGCTCGCCGGCGTCGCGCTGGTGGTGCTGCTCCATCCCGACCGCCAACTCGCCGTCCTCGCCTGCGTGCTGGTCGGCCTGTTCGTCGGCTATTGGGTGCTGCGGCGCCGCAATACTCCGATGCTTGCGCGCGCCGACACGCGCTGACGGCGAAGCGCAGCCGAAAAAACAGCAGCACGCCCGGCACCGGCGCCACGCCGGCGGCCATTACTGAAATTTCACGGCCGCTGATCGGCCAGACAATTCGAACATGCAAGATCACAGCTATCCCCTTGAGGGGCTGTTCGGCCGCATCCTCTCGCCCTTCGAGCAGTTCCTGCGCCGCACGACTGCGGGCGGCATCGTGCTCGTCGTCACCACGATTGTCGCCCTTGGCCTTGCCGCGGGACTGGGAGGGGAGCCGATCCAGCGGTTCTGGGACCTCAACTTCACCCTCGCGGCGGGCGAGCGCTTCAGGCTTGCGCTCTCATGGCAGCAGTGGGTCAACGACGGACTCATGGCGCTTTTCTTCCTGCTCGTGGGTCTGGAACTCAAGCGCGAGGTGCTCGTGGGCGAGCTGTCTTCTCTCAAGGATGCCGCGCTGCCGATAAGCGCGGCGCTTGGGGGCATGATCGTCCCGGCGCTGATCTATGCGGCGTTCAACGCGGGCACGCCGGCCGCGTCCGGGTGGGGCATCCCGATGGCGACCGACATCGCGTTTGCCGTCGGCATCCTCGTCCTGCTCGCGTGGCGGATCCCGAAGAACCTGATCATTTTCCTCACGGCGCTCGCGATTGCGGACGACCTCGGCGCGGTGTTTGTCATCGCGATCTTCTATACCGCTGATCTCGATCTGCGCGCCCTCGGGGCCGCGGCGGCCCTGTTCTCCCTTCTGCTGCTGTTCAATCGCGGCGGCATCCGCCACCCCTTGCCTTATGCCGTCGTGGGCGTGCTGCTCTGGTTTGCGGTGCATGCCTCGGGCATCCACGCCACCCTCGCGGGGATACTCCTCGCCCTGACCATTCCGGCCCGGCCGACCTACAGCCCGGCTCTATTCGAGCAGCGCATCGACGAACTCCACGCGGCGTTCCGCGCCGATCGCCGTGACCTGGACACGCCCGACGACCCGCTGAGCAACCACCGGATGGCATCGATTGCCGAGGCCATGGAGCGCTCGGCTGGCGCGGTCCAGAGCCCCCTCCAGCGCATCGAGCATGGGCTCACGCCCTGGGTAACCTTCGTGGTCATCCCCGTCTTCGCGCTCGCCAACGCCGGCATCGATTTGCGCAGCGTCGCCTGGTGCGAGGTGCTTTCAAACAGCGTGACCGCGGGTGTCCTGACGGGGCTCGTCATCGGCAAGTTCGCCGGCATCAGCCTCTTCAGCTGGCTTGCGGTCCTGCTCGGGCTGGCACGGTTGCCATCCGGGGTGCAATGGAAGCATCTGCTCGGCGCTGCCTGGCTGGGCGGCATCGGCTTCACCATGTCGCTCTTCATCGCCCAGCTCGCATTCCAGAGTCCGGAAATCGTGGAGCAGGCGAAGCTCGGTATCCTGCTCGGCTCAGCGCTATCCGCCGCTGTCGGATTGGTCTGGCTGTTCTGGGCGGGTTCCGCAAGCGGGGGCGCTGCCACAGAGCACAAGTGACTTCTTGCCGGGACGGAAATCGGCGTTTGGCGTCGATTGCGGGGCGATTTCGCGCCAGCAAACAACGCATGCGGCGGATTACGCCCCTGCGCGGCTAATCCGCCCTACGAACTACAAGCAACATGCTTCAGCCGGCGCGGATCACGCCGCAAGCGATACGCGCGCCTGCGTTACCGGTCGGCTGGGTCTTGTAGTCGTCGGGATCGGCATGCACGATCAGGCCGCGGCCGATGATGCTCGCCGGTCCAGGTCCCACGGTGATGACGTCGAGATCGATCTGGACGTTGGCGCGCCCCCTCTTGTTCGCCTTGAGCGCCGGCAAGTCGCCGGCGTGCCGGTTGGCGCTGCCGTAATGCCCGTGCGGCTTGCCGAAGGGATTGAAGTGCCCCTTGGCGCTCATGCCGTCGCCCGAGCTGCAGTCGCCGGCCTCGTGAATGTGCAGGCCATGCTCCCGCCCCGGCTTGAGTCCCTGCACGAACACCACGACGCGTACCTTGTCGCCCACCTGCTCGAAAGTGGCTTCGCCGAGGGTCTTGTTGCCCTTGGTCGGCTGTAACTGCGCGGTGGCGCGCAACGGCTCGGGGGGCGTTGTCTGGCAGGCGGCCAGCAAGGCTGCGGTTACGGCAAGGGCAAGTAGGGTTTTCATGGGGTTCCTCCTTGGAAGCGCCAATTTACTCAATTCCGGGCCGTCTTGGAAGCCCTAGGAATTTGTCGGGGCAAAGCCCGACAAATTCCTTAACCGAAAGAATTCCGACACGCTCGTGGGGAAACAGCTTGGTTCGGCCCCCCGATGGCGCCCACCACCTTCCCCCGCCGATGAGATAATGGGCCCCATACCCTTCTTGATCTTTCTCGAAAACAGACCATGGGACCCGATACCGCCATCCGGACGCCGATCCCGGCCGAAGCGCCGCGCGTGCCCGAGGGCACGGACCTGATCGAATGGTATTACGAGCGGGGCTATTCCGACGGCTTCCCGCTCGTGCCCCCCACGCCGGAAAAAATCGCAGCGATCATGGCCGCACTGGGCGGCGAGCCCGGGCGAGTGGTAAGCCGGGTGCCGCCGCGGTGGGGCAGCCTCACGCGCGAAGTGCTCGCGATCAACATGGTGATGGCGGGCTGCCGGCCCGAATACGCGCCGGTGGTCGAGGCAGCGATGCTGGCGCTGTGCGATTCTCGCTTCAACCTGAACGGCGTGCAGGCCACAACCCACATGGCGAGCCCCCTCCTGGTGGTGAACGGGCCGATCCGCAATGTGATCGGGATGAATGCCGGCTGCAACGTATTCGGCTCGGGCAACCGCGCCAACGCCACCATCGGCCGCGCCCTGCGCCTGGTGCTGCTCAACGTCGGTGGCGGCTGGCCCGGGCTGCTCGACAAGAGCACGCTCGGCCATCCCGGGAAATACAGCTACTGCATCGCGGAGAACGAGGAGTCAAGCCCGTTCGCCCCCTATCACGTGGAACACGGCCACAGGGCGGAGGATTCGACCGTCTTCGTGCTCGCCGCCGAGCCGCCGCACAGCATCACCAACCACTATGCGAACGACGCGGAAGGCATACTGGACAGCGTGTGCTCAGCGATGAGCACGATCTGCAACAACAACGCCGTCTCGGCCGGGCATTGCGCGGTGGTGCTCGGACCCGAGCACGCGGCGACCATCGCCAAATCCGGCTGGAAACGCCACGACATCCGCCATTACCTGTGGGCGCATTCCGGCAACCGCTGGGGCGATCTCTACGGCAATGGCCGCTACGGCAAGGTCTACAACCGCAACCTGCCGGTGTGGTACAAGCGCGAGCCCGACGCGCGCACGCCGATCGTGCCGAGTCCCGACCACATTCATCTCTTCATCGCCGGTGGCGAGGCCGGGCGCTTCTCCGCGTTCATCCCCGGCTGGGGGCACATGTCGTCGCCGGTGCTGCGCAGCGTGGACGGCGCGCAGCCCGCCGCCGGGGCGCAGTGCGTGGACGGGAGTTGTGCTGTTTAGTAGAAGAACATCAGCCGCCGATGAACGCCGATAAACGCCGATGAAAATCAAGAATCAGCCACGGGGGATACGGAGTTCACAGAGAATATCGAGAGACGAGCAGCTTCAGGTTCTGGTTATGCATACTCGGTGGTCTCTGCGCCAAATCCTCTCTTGATCTTGAGTTTGATCTTGTCGGCGTTCATCGGCGTCCATCGGCGGCTCAATGCGTTTTAGGGTTTTGCTTAAGGCGCTTGCAAAAGGAGGATACGATGACGAAATCGATACCGGTATATGACCCGCGCGGCATGGTGGAAGCGGCGCCGCTCGCGACTGCGCCGCGCGTGAAAAAGCTGGAAGGCCTGCGGCTCGGCCTGCTCGACAACACCAAGTGGAATGCCAATAAACTCCTGCGGGGCGTGCGCGGCCGCCTCGCGGGCAAACACGCTTTCAGCGCGGTGAACTACTATCGCAAGGAGAGCTTCTCGCTTGCCGCCGCGCCCGGGCTGATTGCCGAAATCGCGGCCAATAACGATCTCGTCGTCACCGCCATCGGCGATTGAGGCTCCTGCACGTCGTGCTGTATGCACGACACAGTCATGCTGGAGTCGAAGGGCCTGCCGACCGCCGCGATCGTCACGACCGAGTTCGTGCTCGAGGCTGAGATGCAGCGCGACGCCCTCGGCATGGGGGGGCTGGAACCGGTCGTGATCGCCCATCCCCTGAGTTCTCTCACCGACGAGGAGATCGGACAGCGGATCGATCAGGTGCTCCCGCAGATCGAGCGCGTGTGGCTCACCGGCCAGGCTTCGCCGCGCAAGTAACCGGCAGATCTTTCCGGTCACTGTTCACTGTTCACCGCTCACCGATTTTCAGACCGTAGGTTGGGATAAGCAACGCGCATCCCAACAGTCATCACAGCGCGTTCGGCAGCGTTGGGGTTCGCGGTGCTCACCCCAGCCTACGATGTTTTCTGTGTTCTCTGTGCTCTCTGTGGCTAAAGCCTTTTTCGAGTCTGCATTCACGCGGGTGTGTCGCCCGCGAGCGTCACGCGGTGCATGACGCGCCGGTAACCGTGGTAGTCATTGACCGGGTTGTGCTGGGCGCAGCGGTTGTCCCAGAAGGCGAGCGAGCCGCGCTCCCAGCGAAAGCGGCAGGTAAATTCCGGCTTGACCTGATGCTGGAAGAGATAGTCGAGCAGCGGCGCGCTTTCTTCCTCCGTACAACCGTCGAATCGCGCGGTATGTCCGGTGTTGATGTAGAGCGCCTTGCGCCCGGTCTCCGGGTGCGTGCGCACCACGGGATGCTTTCCGGTCAGCGCTTTCAGTTCCGCGCCGGCCTCGCGCAGGCGGTCTTCGCGCGTCTTCGAGACCTCGGCCTTGGTCGAAGTGTTGACGCCGGTGAGTCGCGCAAGCACTTCCTTCAAGCCGTCCGAAAGCGTCTCGTAGGCGAGGTACTGGTTGGCGAACAGCGTATCTCCGCCAAAGGGCGGAATCTCCACGGCGTAGAGCATGCTCGCCATCGGCGGGCGTGCGAGGTAGGTCGTGTCGGAATGCCACACCCCGCCGAAGTTCACGCGTTCGTGCGCCTCCTTGATCACCGGCGTGATCAGTGGACATTCTTGCAGGCCTTTCAACTGCGGGTATTCCATTGGTTCGCCGAAGCGGCGCGCGAACGCGAGTTGCTGTTGGGGCGTCAGCGCCTGATTCGGGAAAAAGATCACCAGATGGTCGAGGAACGCCTGGCGGATCTCCAAGACGACTTCATCGTCCAGCGGCCCCGCAATATCCACGCCCGCAATCTCGGCGCCAAGCGCTCCGGCAATGCGATGCACTTCGACGTGACGGTAACAGCGGCCCGACTCGCCGCCGCTTGTTCGCTGCGCCGCCGGGTTGAGCGTCACAGCGGTGTTCACAGTCACTTGAAGACGTCCGTCACGAGCAGGTTCGGCAGCCAGAGCGCGAGAGCCGGAAAGAACACCACGATCACCAGCACGGTGAGGTCACCGACGAAGAAGGGAATCGTTCCCTTCGTGACCTCGATCACGGGTATCTTCGAAGTGCCGCTCACCGCGAAGACATTCAGGCCGACCGGCGGTGTCACCACCCCCGTCTCGACGGCGAGCGTCACGATGATGGCGAGGTGGACCGGGTCGATCTTGAGCGCCAGTGCAACCGGGAACACAACCGGCACCGTCAGGAGTACCATCGCGACCCCGTCGACGAACATGCCGAGCAGCAGCAGGACGCCCACGTACGCGAAGATGAAGCCGTGCGGCGTCAGGCCGACGCTGACCACGGCCTCGGTGATTTTCTGCGGCCAGTAGAGGTTGGCCATCAGGAATTGAAACACGCCCACGCTGCCGACGAGGAAGAGCACGACGGCCGTCAGGTTCAGCGAGCGGGCCGCGACCGGCAGCAGTTGCTTGAGAAATTCCCCCCGTTTGCTGATGAAACCGTAGAGCAGGGCGTAGCCGCACGCGGCGGCGGCGGCCTCGGTGGGCGTGAAGAGCCCGCCGTACAGTCCGCCCAGGATCACCACCGGCATGCCCAGCGCGAACAGCGCGGCCTTGCCGTCGGTCCACACCCGCCGGCCGTCGAACGTCCCGCGGGGCAGCTTCAGGTACCACGCGATGATCATCACGGTAAGGATGTTGCCCATGGCGAGCAGCAGACCCGGGATCACACCCGCAAAAAACAGGCGTACCACGGACGTTTCGGTCACGATGCCGTAGAGGATCAGGATGATGCTGGGCGGTATCAGCATTGCGATGCCCCCGGCGGTTGCCACCAGGCCCGCCGCGAGCCACGGCGGGTAGCCGCGTTTCAGCATTTCCGGGATGGCGATGACGCTCATCGCCGCCGCCATCGCGACGCTGGAGCCCGAAATCGAGCCGAACAGCACGCACGCGAGCACGGTCGCCACGCCGAAGCCCCCGGGCATCCAGCCCACCAGCGCGTCGGAGAAACGGAAGAGCTGCCCGACGAGGCCGGTGCGCTCCATGAGAAAGCCCGCGAAAATGAAGAGCGGAATCGCCATCAGCGAGTAGCGGCTGATGAAATTGAAGAACTGGCGGAAGATGACCTCAGGCTCGAGCAGCGGATCGATCAGGATGTAGGCCGCGCTCGCCGCGGAGAGCGCGATGCCGATCGGCACGCTCAGCAAGAGCAGCACGAGGACCACGATCCCTGTGACGTTCATCCGTTCTTCCTTCCCGGGTCAGCGCTTCAGTCCGGCACCGGATGCACTTCCCGCGGCTCTTCGAGGACGCTTCGGCCGCGCAGCCCCTGTATGCAGCGGTAGATCTGAAAGAACAGCGTCACCGCCATGAACGTGAACCCGATGAGGAGCACGGCCAGGAACGGCCACATCGGAAACGCGAGGCTTTCGGTGCGCGTCTCGTAGCGCACCGCGTCCACGACCTCCGGGATGCCCCACCACACCACGGCGAGAAGGAACAGGAAGGACAGGACGAAGGCGACGAGCTTGATGAACTCGGCCGCGCGCCGCGCCCGCGGGCCAACCGCTTCCAGCACCTCAGGCACCACCGTCACCGCGAGATGGTCGTCATGCCGCTGCGAAATTGAAAAGTACAGGTAGACCGCGCTCAGAATGAAAAACGTGACGGCGTCCTGCTGCCACTCAAACGAAAATCCGAGGATGTAGCGACGGAAGATTTCAAGGAGAGCGAGCAGCGTGCAACCAATCAGCAACAGCGACGCGATGCGTCCCAGGATGCGGTCCTGGAACGCGCGCCAGATGGCGTAAGCTTTCTCCACGCGCGAACCCGGCTGCCTTCAGGCCTCAGGCGGCCGACAGGCGCCTAGTGACACTGCGGCCCACGGCCTTCACTTGATGACGATCTTGCCGGCGTGCTTCGAGCAATCGACCTTTTCGATCCAGGAGGAACCGGGCGGGTTCTGTTTCGACAACTCGCGGCCTTCCTTGACGAAGTCATCGACGCGTGGCCACGCTTCCTGAGGCGTCCTGCTTTTCACATAGCGAATAGCCGAATCACCAATTGCGTTTACCATGGTGGAGACCTCCTGCGGCGTCAACCAGTACACGCCCGGCTTCGACGGGTCCTTGGTGCCGTACTTGTCGTAGGCCATCTTGTCGAAGCACCAGTTGTATTCCTTCTGCACCTGTATGGTTTCCTTGATCAGTCTCTCCAGCGCGGTGCGGGTGGCGGCCGGGAGACGGTCCCACCATCGGCGGCTCGCGCTGATCATGTAATAGTCGCCGACAAATGCACCGGCGCCACCCATGGTGTAGTACGGCGCCTGCTCGCGCACGCTGTTCCAGCCGCCGAGGCTGGTCATCAGCCCGTCGATGACACCGGATTCCAGGGCGCTCGGTACTTCACCAAAATTCATGACCACCGGGTTCGCCTTCCAGGATGCGAGCGAGGCGTTCTCGACCGGACCCATGCTGCGCACCTTCTTGCCCTTGAAGTCTTCGGGTTTGACGTAGCGTATCTTGCCGCCCACGCCCATGCCGAAGCTCATGTGGCCGGCGCCGAACACCTTGATGAGCTGTTTCTTCTGAAGGCGGTCGACCAGCGCCTGGTAGGTCTTCGTCTTTTCGAGACTGTCCACCGCGCCAACCGTCGTGAGTATGCCCGGCCCGACCAGGGACATCATCCAGGGATCGACGGGCGCTGCCTTACCGATCTGCATCCACGTCATTTCCAGGTTGCCCTGGCGCATGGCTTCGAACGCCTCGGGTACGGTGTAAAGCGCGCCGGCGTAGTAAAGACGCGCTTCGCTGCCGGGGATGACCTGCGGCAGGCGGTCGGCGAAGTAGCGCATCGCGAGGCCGGCCGGGTGCGGCGGCGGCGGAAAGTCCGAGACGAAGCGCAGCACGACCTTCTGCGGCGTGCCCTGCGCAGCCGCTGGCTGGAGGGCTCCCCAGGTGGCGGCAATCACAGCCGCGAAAATCGCTGCCGTGGCCAGTGTGCTGAAACGGTGCAGCAGGTTGCGATCCATAAGCTCCTCCATCATTAGTAATTATGCTCGGGATGCTGGTTCGAGCGCCCCGACTCCAAGCTGAGATTGCCTAGAACCTATCTCAATAATGGACGCGTGATGCGTGCCCATTATTGAGGTTCCAGTGACCGTATATGAACCGCCCGCCACCGTCAAGGTTCCTGCGTATTACATGGCGCGCACCCGATTCATGGCGATCGCAGCTTGCTGCACTGCAAGAAGTGGAGACTGGCGCGGTGGCATGCCGACCGCTATCCCCCTGACTGCAACTTCGGCGTACGCTTCCGATCGTCTGGATGGTCCCAGCCCTTGAAGCGCGGCGGGCGTTTCTCGGCGAAAGCCTTGCGCGACTCCATCAGGTCCTCCTTCGCGCCGTGATCCTTCAGTTGTGCGGCAAGTTCCTCGAATTGGTGCGCCACGCGTGGGCGCATTGCCCGCATCAGCGTCAGGGTATTGACTCGGGACGCCGGCGGAAGCGTCATGAGATGGGCCGCCATCTCGCGCGCCGCCGGAAGAAGTTCCTCCGGTTCGACCAAGCGGTTGAGGAAACCGAGTTCATAAAGGCGCTCGGCCTTGAAGCGGAAAGCGAACGCGAGTTCGGTCGCCACCGTGTGCGGCAGATTGCCGTTCACACCGTGATCGTAGCCGCCCAGCAACCAGCGCTTCGCCTCGGAAGATTCGAAGGTCGCGCCGCGCACCGCGACCCTGAGGTCCGCCCGCTCGACCAGCTTGAAGCCCCCGCCCATGGCAAAGCCGTTGATCGCCACGATCACCGGCTTGTCGAGTGTGCCGTCGTTGTACGGATTGTCGGTCTTCAGCCCCGGCGCGCCTGCGCTGCCGGCCCTGCCGCGCTCGACGGATTCCTTCATGTCCTCGCCGGCGCAGAAGGCGCGCCCGGTGCCGGTGAAGATCGCAACTTCCAGATCGCGGCTGTCGCGGAACTCGCACCATGCATCCGCCAGCCCGTTGCGGATGTCCGTGCCGAGCGCGTTGAGTCGCTCCGGCCGATTCATCCGGATCACCATCACCCCGTCATCGCCCCGCTCGATTTCGACATAGCTCATTTCGACCTGCCTTTCACTTGCGTGGTTGTGTCAGGATCCACTCCGGCGGCGCCGCTCGCCTTGAGCGCCGCGATTTCATCCGCCGCGTAACCGTACTCCTTCAATATCACATCCGTGTCGGCTCCGGGCGCCGGAGCGGCCCGACGCAATGACGTTGAAGTGCGCGAGAGCCTGACTGGGGAACGCACCAGCGTAATTTTCTTCCCGTAGCGCTCGCTCTCGATTTCCTGCGCCAACTTCAGGTGCCGAACCTGAGGGTTCTCAAACACCTTGTCGATGGTGAGGATGGGTCCGCTCGGCACGCCGACAGCGTTGAGCGCATCGATCAGGTCTTCGGCCGGCCAGGTGCGGGTCTTCTCTTCGACCAGGGCACGCAGTTCCGGGCGGTGCTTGCCGCGTTCCGCGCGCGTGGAGAAACGCTCGTCGCTCACCAGATCTTCCGCGCCGATTACTTTGAGGAAGTCGAGGAACATG
>MEQT01000019.1:8559-9172 GCA_001770325.1 Betaproteobacteria bacterium RIFCSPLOWO2_02_64_14 | reverse complement strand
GTGAGCGCGGCGCGCAATGCCGCAGGAGTGATCAGCAGCGCGAATAAGAAAACCGAGCTTAACAGTCTGATTGGCCGCATAAAATTATGATGCGCGAATATTCTTTCGGACTTTGTCTTGCTTACTCTTTGGGTCGGATTTTGAGATTCAGTTCCCGAACCTCGCTGAACGTCACCCCTTCGGGCGGCGGCGGCAGCGGCTGCGCCTTGAGGATCGCACGCTCGACCGCGCTGTCATAGACGGCCACGCCGCTGCTACGCTTCAATCTCACGCTCAGCACTTCGCCGCCTGGTATTTGCACCACCTCAAACTGGGCTTCCGGATTCCCCGGCATGTTCGGCGGCTCGACAATGAAGCGTTTGATCCGGTCGCTGATGCGGCGCGTGTACTCATCCAGACGCTTGGCCCGTGCGGCGGCCTGCGCGGTCTGCTGCTCCGCCAGTTTGCGCAAAGTGTCGTCCTGCTCCTTTTCAAGTTTCGCCTTATCCAGCTTGTCCTGTTGCGCCTTCAGCGCAGTCTGTTTCTTCTTCTCGTCCTCGCGCTTCTTCGCTTCGATCTGCTCCTTCTGCTTGCGCTCCTTCGCGAGCTTTTCCTTGAGCGCGATGTCAGGCTT
>MEQT01000019.1:624-8547 GCA_001770325.1 Betaproteobacteria bacterium RIFCSPLOWO2_02_64_14 | reverse complement strand
GGCTTCGGTGGCGCGGGCGCAGGCTTCGCTTCCGGCGGGGGCTCTTCCACCTTGGGCTGCGGCAGCGGCGGCAGGTCGTTCCACAGATCGACGATCACCGCGGAATCGGGCTTCTGCTGCTGCCAGCTGACTCCGAACACGAGCAGCGCGAGGAACAGCAAATGCGTCGCCAGCGCCAGCGCGCCGGAAATTCTCTTTTCGTTGCGGCTGACGTCGTTATAAGTCATGGGCTCCGTGGTTTCGCCAGCAACCCGACCTTTTTTACCTGGTTCTGCTGCAGCATGTCCATCACCTCCAGCACCGCCGCATAGCGCACGTCCTTGTCGGCGGCGATCACCACCGCCTGCTGCGGATTCCGCGCCTGCTTCTGGCGGATAGCCTGGATCAACTCGTTGCGCGTCACCTTGCGCTCGGCCGTCGTTTTCTGCCGGTCGCGCAGCCACAGCGACTGGTCGGTGTGTATCGACACCTCGAGCGGCGCCACCGGCGGATCGGACGTCTTCCCGACCTGTGGCAGCTCGATCTGGCCCGGATTGATGAGCGGCGCCGTGATCATGAAGATCACCAGCAGCACCAGCATCACGTCGATGTACGGCACGACGTTGATCTGGTTCATGAGGCGATGGCCTCTGCGCTTCTCGATCAGCACGCGCCTGCCCTCCGGGCAGAAAGAGGAGAGACGAGAGAGGAGAGACGAACTCCAGTGCCGAACCGCGTAGCGGTCTCCTCGTCTCGCCCCTTGCTCCTCTCACCACTCCCTTCCATCCTTTGTACCAACCATTCGCCGCCCGGCTCTCGCCTCTCTCGTCTATCGCCTTTCGTCTCTCTCGCCTTCATCAATGCACCTGCCGTTGCAGGATGTTGGAGAATTCTTCCATGAACGACTCGAAGCGCGTGGCGAGCCGGTTCACGTCCCCGGCGAAGCGGTTGAAGGCGACGACCGCCGGAATCGCCGCGAACAGCCCCATCGCGGTCGCGATCAGCGCCTCGGCAATGCCGGGCGCTACATGCCCGAGCGTCGCCTGCGCCACGTTCGCCAGCCCACGGAACGAATTCATGATCCCCCACACGGTGCCGAACAACCCGACGTACGGACTCACCGAGCCCACGGAGGCGAGAAACGCGAGATAGGCTTCGAGCCGGTCCAGCTCGCGCTGGTAGGTCGCGCGCATCGCGCGCCGCGTGCCGTCCATCACGACCGCGACGTCGAGCCCGGGCTGCTTGCGCAGTTTCGAAAACTCGCGGAAACCCGCCTCGAAGATGCGTTCCAGACTGCCCGCCGCCTCGCGTGAATTGACCGCGCGCTGGTAGAGCTCGTTCAGGTCACCGCCGCTCCAGAATTCCTTCTCGAACTCGTCGGCAAGCCGCGACGCCCGCCGCAGGATGAAGACCTTGAGGAAAATGTAGTACCACGAGAAGAGCGAAGCGAGCAGCAGGAGCGCCATCACGAGTTGCACGAGCAGGCTCGCATTGGCGAGGAGGCCCAGCACCGACATGTCATGGGTAACCGCGGGGTTCACGCTGTTGTTCCTATTCTTGTGACGATCGTCCTGGGGATCCTGACGGGCCTGAATGCGGCCCGGTCCACGCATGCCAGCTTCACCTCGGCGCTGACTCGCACTTCCTCGTCGCAGATCACCCGCTGCGCCACGACCATCAGACTCGCGCCCACCTTAACGAGTTCCACTGTCACCCGCAAGCTGTCGTCAAACGACGACGGCCTGAGATACTCGATCGAAAGCGATCGCACCACGAACACGACGCCGTCACGCGCCGCCAGCTCGCCTTGCCCGAAGCCCAGCGCGCGCAGCCACTCGGTGCGCGCACGCTCCAGAAATTTCAGGTAATTGGCGTAATAGACGACCCCGCCGCTGTCGGTATCCTCGTAATAAACGCGAACGGGCCACGAAAAGGGTTGAGCGAGACGTGCGGAGTGAGGAGTGAGGCGTCGGCCCGGGCATCCAGCTTGCGCCGATGGCCGCCCAGTCAGGTCATCATTCATCATTCCGCATTCATCATTCTTTGGGCGCGGCCCAAAGATCCGCCGTACCGGCGCCCGGCGGCTGGGCGAGGCCGAAGTGACGGTACGACAGCACCGTGGCCATGCGCCCACGCGGGGTGCGCTGCAGATACCCCTGCTGGATCAGGAACGGTTCGAGCACGTCCTCGATGGTGTCGCGCTCCTCACCGATCGCGGCGGCGAGGTTGTCGACGCCGACCGGCCCGCCGCCGAATTTCTCGATCACGGCGAGCAGCAGCTTGCGGTCCATGACGTCGAAGCCGAGCGGATCGACGTCCAGCATCTTGAGCGCGGCATCCGCGACCTCGTGGGTGATCCGGCCCTGCGCCCTCACCTCGGCGTAGTCGCGCACGCGCCGCAGCAGGCGGTTCGACACGCGCGGCGTCCCGCGCGAGCGGCTCGCGATCTCGCGCGCGCCCTCGGCGTTGACCTCGACCGTGAGGAGGTTTGCCGAGCGCTGCACGATGCGCGTCACCTCCTCGGTCGAATAGAACTCCAGCCGCGCCACGATGCCGAAACGGTCGCGCAGCGGATTGGTGAGCATGCCGGCGCGCGTGGTGGCGCCGATCAGCGTGAACGGCGGCAGATCGAGTTTGACCGAGCGCGCGCCCGGCCCCTCGCCGATCATGATGTCGATCTGGAAGTCCTCGAGCGCGGGATAGAGGATTTCCTCGACCACCGGCGAGAGCCGATGGATCTCGTCGATGAAAAGGACGTCGTTGGGCTCGAGATTGGTGAGGATCGCCGCGAGATCGCCGGCGCGCTCCAGCACGGGGCCGGAGGTATGGCGCAGGTTGACGCCCATCTCACGCGCGATGATGTGAGCAAGCGTGGTCTTGCCGAGGCCCGGCGGACCGAAGAGCAGCACGTGATCGAGCGATTCCTTGCGCTTGCGCGCGGCTTCGATGAAGATCGACAATTGCCCGCGGATCTTTTCCTGACCGATGTACTCCTCGAGTTGCCGCGGCCGCAGCGCCCGCTCGAACGCTTCCTCCTGCTGGGAGGCCGGCGCGGCGGAAATCAGGCGGTCGGTCTCAATCATGAAGCAGGATCGAGGATTCAGGATTGAGGATTGAGGGAGCGTCGCAAACCGCTGAGCATCTTGCCAATCTCGTCTGTCCCGGAGAGCACTTCGCTCTCCTCCCTTGGCTTCAGATAGCCGAGTCGCACGGCGATGCGCACTAATGTCTCGAATTCCATCAAGGAGTCGAGGTAACGAGATCCATAGCTTTCTGCCAGACGAGCAACTCGCTGTACTTCACCGGTCACCTCACCCCTCAATCCTCACTCCTCGATCCTCACTCCTGGTCTTGGCACCTCAATCCTCACTCCTCGATCCTCAATCCTAGTTCTTCGAGAGAAGCTTGAGCGCCTGGCGGATGCCGTCATTCACGCTGACGCCGGCGGCCAGCTGCTTCACCGCCCAGCCGGCCTCGCGGTCATTATAGCCGAGGGCGAGCAGCGCATTAATGATGTCATCGCCCTCGCGCGCGCCGGCAGCGGGCGCGGAAATGGCGACGACGTCGAGCTTGTCGCGCAGTTCGAGCAGCAGGCGTTCGGCGGTCTTCTTGCCGATGCCGGGAATCTTGACGAGCCTGCCGCTCTCCTGGGCGTTGACGGCCTGCTGCAGCTCGGAAACCGACAACCCTGAAAGCACCGCGAGCGCAATGCGCGCACCCACGCCGGAGATGCGAAGCAGTTGCCGAAAGACCCTGCGTTCCGCCTCGCTGGCGAACCCGTATAGCTGGTGTGCGTCCTCGCGCACGATCAGGTGCGTGAGCAGGGTGACCTCGCCGCCCGCCGCCGGCAACTGATAAAAGGTGCTCATGGGCACATCCAGCTCATAACCCACGCCCTGCACGTCGATCACCACCTGCGGCGGATGCCTGGCGATCAGTCTGCCGCTCAGTCTCCCGATCACACGAGTCGCCCCCGGCGCATGCGATAACCCGCGGTCGCAAGCCGCCCCATCCCCTGTCCCCCGTGCGCGTGGCAGATCGCGCAGGCGAGCGCGTCGGCGGCATCGGGATTCGGGTCGCCCGCGAGCTTGAGCAGGCGCTTGACCATCTCCTGTACCTGATCCTTCGCGGCGTGGCCCTTGCCGACGACGGCCTGTTTCACCTGGAGCGCGGTGTATTCCGAGACCGGCAGACCATGCATGACGGCGGCGCAGATCGCGGTGCCGCGCGCCTGTCCCAGCAGCAAGGTGGATTGCGGATTGACGTTGACGAAAACTTTTTCCAGCGCCACCTGCTCGGGTCTGCACCCGGCGATGACTTCATCCAGTCCATCGAGTATGGCTTTGAGGCGCTCGCTCAACGCGCCGGCGGGCGTCCTGATACAGCCGCTCGTAACGTAGGTGAGTCGCTGCCCCGTCTTGTCGATGACGCCGAAGCCGGTGATGCGCAATCCCGGGTCGATGCCGAGGATGCGGACTGCTGGCGCCGCCGCAGCGGCCACGGAAAGACGAGAGACGATAGACGAAAGACGGACCTGCCGGGTCACTTGTCAGCGCTCCTCTTACGCTCAGCCGCGATAAACCCGCTGAGAAGCGCAAAAACCCGGTCAATCAACTCGGAAACATCAACCACATCTGCAACATACTCCAATTCCTTCGCCAGCACCGCGTAGGTGTCCAGCTCATTGAGAGAACCACGTGCGATGCTGAGAAAGTGCAACCGCTCCTTAGGGCCGGCGCGCGCTACGCCTTCCGCAATGTTCGCAGGTACCGAGACGGCCGCGCGGCGCATTTGACTGGTCAGACCGAACGCTTCGGTTGCAGGAAATTTTGCGGTCAGCCGATACACGAGCTTAACCAACGCGATGGCTTGCTGCCACAAAACCAGATCATGGTGCCGCCGCGTCACGCTTCGGCCCCCTCGTTCGCCCGTCTTTCCTCTCTCGTCTATCGTCTTTCCTAACCGCCGTCCATTACGGCGGTGGTATAGACTTCCTGGACATCGTCCACCGCCTCCAGCGCATCGAGCAGGCGCTGCATGCGCGCCGCGTCGTCCCCGGCGAGGACGTTTTCGTTCACCGGCTTCATGGTGACTTCAGCGAGCTCCGGCTTGAATCCCGCTTTTTCGATCGCGCTCTTCACCGCCGAGAACTCGTGGGGGGAAGTGATCACCTCGATCGAGCCGTCGTCGTTGGTCACTACGTCATCCGCGCCGGCTTCGATCGCGGCATCCATCAGTTTCTCTTCGTTCGTGCCGGGCGCGAACACCATCTGCCCGCAGTGCTTGAAGAGGAAGGCCACCGACCCGTCGGTTCCCAGATTTCCGCCGTGCTTGGTGAACGCGTGGCGCACATCGGCCACCGTGCGATGCTTGTTGTCGGTCATGCAGTCCACCATGACCGCGGCGCCACCGATGCCGTAGCCTTCGTAGCGGACTTCCTCGTAATTCGCGCCCTCCAGACCGCCGGTGCCGCGCTTGATGGCGCGCTCGACGTTTTCCTTGGGCATGTTCTGGTCGTAGGCCTTGTCGACCGCCAGCCGCAACCGCGGATTCCCGGCCGGATCGCCGCCGCCCAGTCGCGCCGCCACCGTAATTTCCTTGATCAGCCGCGTGAAGATCTTCCCACGCTTCGCATCCTGGCGGTTCTTGCGGTGCTGGATATTGGCCCACTTGCTGTGTCCCGCCATGCGGCGCCTCTGCCAACTCCTGACTGCGTGAATAAGTCGTTAAAATAGCGGGAATTTTATCATAGCCCTCCACGCGAGCCGCCCATGTCCGAACCGCTCCGTATCGCCAAGACCGAAGACGACATCGCCCTGCTCCCCGGGCTCGCCAATCACCACGGTCTCATCGCGGGCGCGACTGGCACGGCAAGACCGTGACGCTGCAACGGATGATGGAGGCGTTGACTCCATCCCGGTCATTGGGCGAGCTGCGCGAGTGAGCCAGCGCGACCGCCCCGGCGGTTACCTCGCGGCCGGCCTGCTCCTCGCAATCGGCGGCGTGGTTTGCTTTTCGCTGCGGCCCATCCTCATCAAGCTTGCGTATGCGTACGTCGTCGATCCGGTGACGCTGCTCGCGCTGCGCATGACGTTCGCCGTGCCGTTCTTCCTCGCCGCGGCGTTCTGGGTGCGAGGCCGGGATAGCGCGCGCCCGCTGGCGCGGCGGGAGATCGCTTCGGTGGTCGTGCTGGGGTTGCTCAGCTACTACCTCTCGAGTTTTCTCGATTTCCTCGGGCTGCAGTACATTTCCGCCGGCCTGGGCCGACTGCTTCAGTTCATCTACCCGACTGTCGTCGTCATCCTATCAGCGCTGTTTCTCGGCAAGCGCGCGACGCGCCGCGACGTTATCGCGCTGGTGGTGACCTATTCCGGCCTGCTGCTCGTGTTCTGGCAGGCGCTCGGCGGCGAGCAGCGCGACCTCTTTCTGGGAGCGGCACTCGTGCTGGCGAGCGCGACGTGCTACGCAGTCTATCTCGTGGCCGGAACCGAAGTCATCGCGCGGGTGGGTTCCGTGCGTTTCACGGCGTACGCGATGATCGTGGCGAGCATCGCCTGTGTGGCACAGTTTTTCCTGCTGCGGCCGCTCTCGGCGCTCGACGTCCCCACGGCGGTGTATGGGCTGTCGTTTGCGATGGCCGTGGTCAGCACGGTCATCCCGGGGTTCATGGTTTCCGAGGCGCTGCGCCGCATCGGCGCCAACAAAGTGGCGATCATCGGCGCCCTCGGCCCCGTCACCGCGATCGTGCTGGGCTATCTCGGTCTCGACGAGATCATGACGCCGCTGCAGATCGCGGGCGCCGCACTGGTGCTGGTCGGCGTGGTCGTGATCAGCCTCAGGCCATCCCCGGGCGGCACACGGGCCTAGAACCTATTCGCATCTGCGCGAAAAGGCTTCTCCCGGCGCAAGCCGTTCCGCGCAACGGAGCATGCGCGCGAGACCGTGATGGTTGTACTTCTCGGCGAACTCGGCTGCAGTGTGCCCGCCGCGCACCCGGATGCGCGGGTTGGCGCCGCGACGCAGCAAAGACATGGTGGTTCCCCGGTGACCCTGGATCACCGCCATCATGAGCGGCGTGTTGACGTAGGTGAGAGCCTCTTGCTGATCGGCATCCGCGTCCACTTGCGCCCCGCGCTCGATCAGGAAGCGCACGATCCGGTCGTGGCCCTGGTATGCGGCGTAGGCGAGCGGCGTGTAATGATAGGGCTCGTTTTCGACATGCGCGCCGGCCCCGACCAGCAGGCGCACCGCCTTCTCGTGCTGCTCGTAGGAATTCAAGTCGCGCTCGCGGTCCTCGTTGAAGAAGAACGACGCCAGCATCAAGGCGGTGTCTCCGTCCGGCGTGCGCGCGTTGACGTCGGCGCCCGCCGCCAGCAGAACCCGCATCACGTCCAGCGCCGCGAAGCGGGCTGCAACCGTCAGGAGCGGGACTCCTTCCTGATAACCGAGCGCGGGTATGCGCTGGTTGGCGGTTATGATTTTCCCGCGCAAGGCGGCCTCCACATAGCCGCCGTCGTCCGCTGCTATGGCGTTGTGCAGGCGTTCAGTGTCCAGCGATTGCAGCTCGCCCGGCTGATGGGCGCAGCCGGCGAGACCTGCGGCAAGAATGATGCCGCACGCGAGCGCAATCCGGATGTGCCGGTTCATTCCCCTCCTCCTTCGGCGTTAGTATAACGGAGCTTCCCGCGACGCAGTCGGATTCGCGAACTCACCCGAATCATCCTTGCGATGACACGAGTGTGGCGCCGATGTGGGCGTCGCGCCGGAATCGTGATTAGCCGACTCGATCGCGCACGCTTCGCGCACAGTTGGTGCGCGGAGATTTTTGATGGAAAGCAGGCGCTGTGCGTGTTGCGGTCGGGTGTTTCGACCGCGTCCACAAGTACCACAACAATCCTACTGTCCGGCGCCCGCGTGCCAACGCGAGCGGCGGCGGCGCTGGCA
>MEQT01000019.1:0-591 GCA_001770325.1 Betaproteobacteria bacterium RIFCSPLOWO2_02_64_14 | reverse complement strand
CGACAACCAGGCTCGCGCACAACGCGCCTGGCGTGAGCGCAACCCAGATTACTGGCGCGAATATCGGGACACTCACCCGCAATACCGCGACCGCAACCGCGCTCAACAGCGTCAACGCAATGCCCGGCGGGGCGAACGCCTGATTGCAAAGATGGACGCGTCAACCCGGAATTTTCCCGTGCCCTCAGGCATATACCAGATCAACCGGGGGCCAACATCCAAAATTGCAAAGATGGATGCCTGGACGGTGGAAATTACCTTGCTTTCAAACCTTTGTGGCCAAGCGGTGAAGCGTTGCAAAGAGAGGACGTGATAGTCGCTGCAAATTGCGGCTGCTACCAGGTCCAAGCCTATTCGCTAGAGGAATTGCAAAGAATCAGCGCGCCCGGGGCTGTGGTGCCGTCACTGTTTTGGATGCTTCCTGTCGGGCAATGGCAGATGGGTGAGCTCGATGAATGCTGGCGGATGTTTACTGACCCGGCGGGCGGCGATTGCCACGATCTCGGGCTGATGCTGGTAAAGGAACCGTTGGTGTGCTTGAGAACCATCCTGGCGCTACAGATGCAATTAAGGCTATCGTAGCTGGGCGTG
>MEQT01000018.1 GCA_001770325.1 Betaproteobacteria bacterium RIFCSPLOWO2_02_64_14 | reverse complement strand
GAGGATCGACTGTGGCATCGTCAGCCCGAGCGCCTTGGCGGTTTTCAAGTTCACCACAAGCTCGAATTTGGTCGCCCGCTCGATCGGCAGGCCTCCCGGCTTCGCGCCCTTCAGAATTCGATCGACGTAGTCGGCGGCGCGGCGGAAGTTCGCCTTGGTGTCAGCGCTGTACGTGAGCAGGGCGCCGTCGTCGGCATAACTCGAGGGGCCGGCAATGATTGGCCAGCGCTGTGCCAGTGCAAGATTCACGATCCGCCGCCGTTTGGAGGTGAACCAGCTGCTGGGCATGACCACAAGCCCCTGCACACCCTCTTTCGCCAGATGCGCTATGGCAGAATCGAGTTCCTCGGGCCTCGCCGCCTCGGCGAAGCGCGGCTCAACCGAGTATCGTGCTGCCGAGCGACGCACCATCTCCATCATGTTCGCGCGGCGCCGGACGGTGGTATCAAGCAAGAAACCGATGCGCTTGAGCTTGGGCGCGGCTTCGAGCAACAGTTCGAGGTACTTCTCGGACACTTCGGTGATGACGTTGATGACCCCGGTCACCATCCCACCGGGCCGCGCGAGGCTCGCCGCGAGCCCATAGGCAACAGGCGACTCACCCTGCACCTGGATCACCGGGACGTTCGGCGCGGCCTTGGTGGCAGCGATGACCGACGGCCCCAGCACGGCAACAATCACCGACGGCTTGCTCGCCGCGAGTTCCTCGGCAAGGGCCGGCAGGCGCTTCACCTGTGCTTCACCCCAGCGTTCTTCGACGACGTAGTTCGAACCATCCTTCCAGCCGAGCGCCGCCATCCTCTCTTTGAAGGGCACAAGGCCTCCCGCAGTGGTGGCGCGTGATCCCGGGTGGAGCCAGCCGATCACCACCGGCTTCGGTTTGGGCTGCGTGAGCGCCATGCGCGTCCATGCGAGCGCCGGCCACGCCGCCGCGGCGATGACAACCCTCCGTCGCGTTGATCGGCACAGCGTGTCCGCTCGAACGCGACGACGCGAACCGGCATGGCCATGTCCGGATTCGCGGTTCATTCGATCACCCTGTCCGCGTGCAGGGCGCGCTCGCGCGGGGTTTCGATCCTGATCAGCCGCTCGGTCGCCAGCGCCATTGGGTGGGTTCGACACGGGCGTGTCATTAACTCGCGGCACGGCTCTTGCAACGAGCATCCGGGGCGATATAATTCATTTCGCCTTGATGCTCACTGTTGGTCGAAAATCATGGGTACATTTTCCGTCGGGTGCCGCATCGAAAACTCCGTCGATCGGTCAAGAGGTACAAGCGTCCGCCGCATCCTGGTCGATACCGGCAGCGAATACACCTGGGTGTCGGGCGCGATGCTTGACAAGATTGGCATTGCGCGCGAAAAGAAGGATGTCGAATTTGTCATGGCCAACGGCCAGCGCATCACGCGCAGTGTGGGTTTTGCCATCGTCCGGGTGGAGAAGTCCTTTACCATAGACGAGATCGTCTTCGCTGAAAAAGGGGATCTGCTGCTGCTGGGCGCGCGCAGCCTCGAGGGCCTGAACTTGACGGTGGATCCGCGCCGCAAGAGATTGGTCGCTGCCGGCCCCGTGCTGGCCGCGTGACCGCGGGATGCGCATTTTAGTCCGGCACGAAGCGCAGTGTGGTCCAATACCGCCGCCGAGCTTGTTCCTTGGACTGCGTCCGCATGCCACACCGCCACGCCAAAGCATTTTACCCGTCGCGTTGAGCGGCGCGGCGTGTCGGCTCGGACGCGATTCCCCACCCCCGGATCATGTCCGGGGCAGGCTGTAACCCTCCCCCGCAAGCGAGGGAGGGAAACAGGAGTGGGCCGCTTCAGGCGCTTCGCTCTCATTCGATCACCCGGTCCGCGCGCAGCAGCAGCGACTGGGGAATCGTAAGTCCCAGAGCCTTTGCCGTCTTGAGATTGATCAGGAGGTAGAAACGGCCCATCTGTTCCACCGGTAAGTCGCCAGGTTTCGCTCCCTTGAGAATCTTGTCGACGTAGACCGCCGCTCGACGATAGATCTCATCAAAGCTCGGGCCGTATGCCATCAGTCCGCCCTCCAGGACCAGGGAGCCAAACTCATACATGGCGGGAATGCGGTGTGTCGCGGTGAACTCGATCACCCGTTTTCGGTTCAGGGAGGTCAGTGTATCCGTCACCATGAAGAGGGCGTCGGGGCGCTCCCGCGTCATCGCGGAAAAGGCTACTTCGAAGTCATCGGGTTCGCGCACGCCCAGCGGCTGGACGGCCACGCGCAGGATGCGGGCGGCCTTCTCGATCTCCCGATAACGCAGCGTCATCGCGGGATTGTCCGCATTCCAGAGCACGGCAATGCGCGAGGCCTTCGGCACCGCCTCCTTGATTATTTCGAGCCGCTTTGCGCTCAACTCGGTGGCCTGAGCGCTGGTTCCGGTGATGTTTCCGCCCGGTCGGGCGAGGCTCGCGATCATCCCGGTGCCCACCGGATCGCCGGCACCGGCGATGATGATCGGGATGGTCGAGGTCGCCTCCTTGGCAGCCGCTGCCGCACGGTTGCCGGTTACGACGATCGCATCAACCCGGAGCCGCACCAACTCGGCTGCCAGCTCGGGAAGTTGCCCGGACTTGGCTTCGGCCCAGCGCCCCTCGTACACCACGTTACGGCCTTCGCCGTAACCCAGCTCGGCGAGACCCTGGCGGAGCGCGATGGGCGGCAACCCGTCCGGGGGACGGGAACCGCGCTGCAAAAACCCGATGCGCCATAATTTACGTTGTTGTTGCGCGAACGCACCGAGCGGCGTTGCGACTAGATTTGCGCCAAGCGCGATGAGCAGTTTCCGGCGCGATAAGCGGCGCCGATCGACCGCTTCGAAATCGAATGATGATTTGGGTTCGCCCCACGCTACCCGCGCCCTTTGGGCATTGGTATCTACACATGTTGGCTTTCTCTCCCGCAGGCGGGGGAGGGAAGTAAGAGGGGGCCACTTCCAGCGCTTCGCTCTCACTCGATCACCCGGTCGGCGCGCACCAGGATCGATTGCGGGATCTTGATGCCGAGCGCCTTGGCGGTCTTCATGTTTATCACCATGTCGAACTTCGTCGGCTGCTCGATGGCGAGATCGGCAGGCCTCGCGCCCTTGAGGATCCGGTCCACGTACATGGCGGCGCGCCGGTACATCTCGGGGATGCTGCCGCCATAGAACATCAGGCCCCCGGCGTCCACGAACTCCATGCTCGGGTACATCGAAGGCAGGCGGTGTTTCGCGGCGAAGTCGACGATGCGTGCGCGATAGGAGGCGATGAGCGGATCGGCCGTGGTCATGAGCGCGTCGGGCCGCTTTCCGGCGATCGCCCCAAATACGCGCTCGAAATCCTGGGGACCCCGAAACCCGTGAGGCTCAAGACTTATATGCAGAGCGGTCGTCCACCGTTGCGTCTCTTTGAGTGCCAGGACGCTTCCGGAATTGTCCGGGTTGTAGATCAGCGCGACGCGGGAAAGCCTGGGTTGGGCCTCCTTGAGCAATTCCAGCCGCTTTCCGTATTCAGGGCCCATGAACGCGACGCCCGTGATGTTGCCGCCGGGCCTCGCGTAGCTCGCGACGAGGCCGGTCTGGTCGGGAAACGCGACCGTCGCGAACACGATCGGGATCGCGGACGTCGCCTGCTTGGCTGCGCCGGTCGCCTGCGACCCCGCGGTGCAGAGTATCTCCACGGGAAGACGGACCAACTCGGTCGCGAGGCGGGGCAGGCGCTCGATGCGCCCATCGGCCCAGCGAGCCTCAATGCTGAGGTTCCGGCCCTCGACGTAACCGAGCCCGCGCAGCCCCGCTCGAAGCGCCTCCAGGTTCGGGAGGCCGTCCACGGCCGAGGCAGGGGAAAGCCAGCCGATTCGATGCGCACCCTTGGTTTTCTGCGCGTCGGCCAAGCGCGATGCCAGAAGAGCGCCGACGGCGAGGCTCGTGATGAACGCGCGGCGGTCGATCACTGAATGACCTCGGTCGCCCGCAGGAGCACCGAAGGCGGAATGGTCAGCCCGAGCGCCTTGGCCGCCTTGAGGTTGACGACCAGTTCGAAAGATGCGGGCCGCTCCACGGGCAAGTCGCCCGGATTCGCGCCCTTCAGGATTCGGTCGACGAAGTAGGCGGCTCGCCGGTGCATGCCCGCGTAACTCGGCCCGAAGGACATCAAACCGCCCACTTCCACCAACTCCCGGTAGGCGTACACCCCTGGGAGGCGGTGCCTGGTGGCGAAGTCCATGATAAGCTTGCGGTGGTGAAGGAACAGCCGGTCCGCCAGTACGAGGAGTGCGCCCGGTTGCTCTTTGACTATCGTGGCAAATGCTTTCTCGAGCCCTTCCTCGGTCTGAACTCCATAAGACAATATTGTCATGCGCAGCGCTTGGGCCGCGGCCCGCACCCTGCTCTGCTCGATTGCCTGAACCGGGCTCACCGAATTCCAGAGCACGGCGATGTGCGACAGGTTGGGAATCACTTCCCTCAGCAACTCCAACCGCTTCCCCTCCAGTTCCTGTGCGATCGAGGTCAATCCGGTGATATTCCCGCCGGGCCGGTTGAGAGAGGGGACGATGCCCGTACCGACGGGATCGCCGACGGCGACCATGACGAGGGGTACTGATGCGGTCGCCTTTTTGACAGCGAGGGTGGCGGGTGTCCCGGCGGTAACGATCACATTGACCTTGAGGGCAATCAGTTCCGCGATGAGAGCAGGGAACCGCTCGTACTTCCCTTCCGCCCATCGATACTCGATCCGAAGGTTCTGGCCCTCGACGTAGCCGAAGTCACGTAAGCCCTCGCGGAACGGCCCGACGAGATGCGCTTCGAGCGTGGCGGTGGAATTGCCGAGGAAACCTACGCGATAAACCTTCTGCTGCTGGGCGAGCGGCGCAAGCGGCGCGGTCAGCAGTACGCTCGCGGCAAGCGCGATCACCCATCTGCGGCGCGCGGTCACTCGATCACCTCGTCGCCGCACGGTCCAAACGGAGCGTTACCATCGACCGGCCGCGACCCGCCGCAGGCCGGCAAGAAGCGTGCGGGTATCGGTCAGGTTGAGCGCGGCGGCGCAGCGCCGGCGCCATGCCGGGTGTTCAAGCAGTTTCGTTGCCGCCTGCTTCGCGGCGCGCGCGACCACATTTCCGTAAGCCTTCACCGCAACCCCCAGTCCCGCCCGTACCGGTTCCCGTCCCCAGCGCGCCGCCATGAACGCGAGATCGATCGCGTCGCGGCCCAGCGCCGATTCGTCGCCCCAGCGGTCGGCATTGGCCAGGAATTTTTCCGCGCAGCATGAAACGGCATCCAGCGCCGGGACCGGCAGTCCGTTCACGGCGCCGCCGTAAAGTTCGATCCGGCCTTCCAGAATGATCTCGAGCTTGAGCTTCTCGCCGCCCACGTCGAGGAACGTGCGGATGCCGTAGCGGTCGGCGATCACCTCGCGGGCGAGCTTCAAGCCGGGCTTTGCGATCCGGCCGAGCGATGTGTCGCTTACCGCACCGCGCAACGCCCGGTAGCCGTCCCGGCTCGCGCACAGAAAATCGACGTCGGCGGATTCCCGGTATTCATCCAGTTCGAGCACGATCCGCGTGCCCCCCCCAAAGTAACACTCGCTGCGCGCGAGGAACTCAGCATCCAGCGCGCGGAGCGCGGAGAGCACCGTCCGGTGCCGGGGGCGCGCGGGCTCAGACATTGAGCACTCCGTTGCCGTAGCGCGTGGCAAGCCGCTCGATGAGCGCGCGCTCGGCTGGCTGCATACGGTGCCGATCCACCAGGCGCCAGTTGCGCTCGTAGAGACGGAACGCCTCCTCGGCGCCGAGATACCGGTCGCCGCGGTTCCAGCACAGCGCCGTGAGGTTCTCGTAGGCTGCGACCTCGATCAGGGTATCGTCGAGCAGGCCGCGCAGTTGGCGCGCGAATTCGGGCCGTGTCATGGCGGCGCGGAGCCGCTCCGCGTCGCGCGCCGCAAGCTTGAGCGGGACGGCGATCATCCCGGCGGCGCGCTCGCGCTCACGCTGCGCGCGCTTGGCGAGCCGCAACTGCTCGCTGCGCGACAGCGGGCTCGTCTTCGGCCGCCCCGGGCGCCTGGGCTGGTCTCGCCTCATCGACCCGAGACTAGCCACATTATGATGACTAGTCAACGTAATAAACGCACTCGATCACCCGCTCCGCCTGTGGTCCCGTGTTCCGCGATCTTCACTGCAGGGTTCCTTGTCAGACCGCCGGCGCCAGGTCGATAATGTTATACGCCGCGATTGCGCGGTGCAGGCCCTTCAAAGCCAGTTCTCCGATCGGTTCGGCGCGCACCCGGCTTTCGACCTTGGCGTACGCCCGCTGCGCGAGCAGGATCTGGCCGGATTTCGCCTCGGAGCAGAGCCGCGCCGCGAGATTGCAGACGGTGCCGGCGGCGACGTAGTCCCGGCGGCCCTCGATCCCCACTGCCCCCATCGTTGCGTAGCCGCTCGCCATGCCGACGCCGAAACCCAGTTCGTGGCCGAGTTTCTTCCAGGACATGGCGAGCGCAGCCACGGCTTCCCGCATCTCGAGCGCCATGCGCACTGCCGCGAGTTCATGCTCGGCGATAGGGGCAGGATCGTTCAGCAGCACCATCACCCCATCGCCGGCGACGTGTTCGATGGTGCCGTCGTGCGCCAGGATGATGCGCCCGAGCGTCTCGTGATAGTCGCGCAGCACGCCCATTACTTCCTCGGGCTCGGCAATCTCGTTGAAGGCGGTGAAGCCGCGCAGGTCGGTGAATACCACCGAGATCTCGCGCCGGCGCACCTTGTGAAGGTCATCGACTTCGCCGGCGAGGATCAGGTCGCAGACCCTGGGCGAGACGAAGCGCCGCAGTTTCGAGAGCCGGTCGAGTTCAGTGACCTGGTCGGCGACGCGCGCTTCCAGCGTCTGATTCCAGTGCGCGAGTTCGCCCGACTGGCGCTGCACGGTGTCGTAGAGTGACTTGATCCGCAGGAGCGACCGCACCCGCGCAAGCAGTTCGGGCTGGTTGACGGGCTTGGTGAGAAAGTCGTCGGCGCCGGCCTGCAGGCCCTTGACGCGCTCCTGGGGATCGAGCGCGGTGACGAGCACCACCGGCAGGATGGCGGTCGCCGGATCGGCGCGGATCGCCTGGCACACCTCGTAGCCGTTCATGCCCGGCATCATCACGTCGAGCAGCACGAGGTCCGGCTTCTCCGCGGCGACCAGTTCGAGCGCCGCTTTGCCCGACTCGGCGGTGATGACTTCGTGGTTTTCCGCCTTCAGCAGTTCGGCGAGCAGCTTGATGTTGCGCGGGTTGTCGTCGACCACCAGGATTTTCGCGCTCATCCTTAGTACTCCCCCTAAAGATTGTCTCAAAAACAAGTCAAATGCCATTAAGCCGCCGATGGACGCAGATGCACGCAGATAGAGCCAAGACGATCCTACTGATCTGTTTCTGTTTTCATATCGGCGTTAATCGGCGTTCATCTGCGGCTCATTCCTGTTCTTGATTCTTGAGCTTCTGGTGTCCGAGCATCGCCGCCACCGCCTCCAGGAACTCGTTGAGCTTGATGGGCTTGCCCTGAAAGCCGTCGAATCCGGCGGCGAGGATCCGGCTGCGGTCTTCCGGCATCACCGACGCGGAGACCGCCATCATCTTGATATCCCGCGTCTCGGGCGCGGCGCGCAACTGCTTGAGCGCCATGATTCCGTCCATGTCCGGGAGCTGGATGTCCATGAGAATCAAGTCGGGGTGATGCGCCTTCGCGAGCTCGATGCCGGCGCCGGCAGTCATCGCTTCCAGGGTGCGGTAGCCCTTGAACTGCAGCAGGTGCCGCACCAGCTTCAGGTTTTTCTCGTCGTCCTCGACGATCAATATCAGGTTCATGACTTTTGTTCCATCTCAAGATTCAAGTGCGAGAATCAGCCACGGAAACACACGGAAGCACACGGAATCGATCATAGAACAAAGCGACGGATTTCTGCCTTGGGGTGCGCGAAATTCACGAGAAGACCAACCGTCTTGCCGCTGGCCTTCAGGTAGTTGAGTAACTGCGCCTCATGCGCCTTTGTCAATGCCTGCACTGCCTTCAGTTCCAGAACGATACGGTCTTCCACGAGGATATCTGCCACATAAAGTCCGACTTGCTTCCCTTTGTAGGTGACCTCCAGGCCGCGCTGGCATTCTGCCCGCAGTCCCTGTTGTTCCAGCTCATGCATGAGGGCTAGTTGGTACACCTGCTCTAGGAACCCGGCGCCGAGCACCCGGAAAACCTCATACACGCAGCCCCGGATCTTGAAGGTGAGCTCTTCGTCTTCCATTCCGTGTGTTTCCGTAGCCAATGGTTTTGGTTCTACTCCGTGCGTAAAGAGAATATTAGCCACGGAACCACACGGAAGTACACGGAAAGTGTCATAGAAAGAGAACCGATATGTTGTGGTAGTTACTTGTTTTCTTTTCCGTGTGTTTCCGTGTGATTCCGTGGCTAGTGTTTTCACGTTTCCTGCATTTCCGGCAGAGTGAAGGTGAAGGTCGAGCCTTGGCCTTCCGCGCTCTCGACTTCGAGCGTCCCGCCGTGCAGCTCGACGAACTTCCGGCTCAACGCGAGACCCAGCCCGGTGCCCTCGGCCTTCTTCGTGTAGTCGCTGCCGGCCTGCTGGAACTCCTCGAAGATGCGCGCCTGGTCCTCCGCCTTGATGCCGATCCCGGTATCGCTCACCGCGACCACCATTTCGCTGCCATCGCGCTTCGCCCTTACGTCGATGCGGCCGCCT
>MEQT01000017.1 GCA_001770325.1 Betaproteobacteria bacterium RIFCSPLOWO2_02_64_14 | reverse complement strand
ATGGGACTGGTAGCGGCCCACGGCGCCGCACAGCATCGCATCCGCCGCGCCCATGTGCATGAGCATGGCGCCGATCAGCGTATAGCGCCGACGCATCTCCAGGCGCGCGAGCTGGGGTGTCACGCCTTTGCGCTCTGCGAGCTTGTGATATGCCATCGAGTACTCGCGAAAGCGCGAGTCGCTGTTGGGGTCCACCAGCGCGAAGTCGCGCCCCGGCTCGAGCCGCAATCCGAGCCGCTCGATACGCGCGCCGACGACGTGCGGACGCCCGACGAGCGTCAGGCGCGCCAACCCCTCGTCGACCACCTGCTGCGCCGCGCGCAGCACTCGCTCGTCTTCACCCTCGGTGTAGACCAGGCGCATCGGCGCCAGCTTCGCCGCCGCGAATACCGGCCGCATGATGAAGCCGGACTGGTAGACGAACTGGTTGAGCCGTTCGCGGTAAGCATCGAAATCATCGATCGGCCGCGTCGCGACGCCACTCGTAATCGCCGCCCGCGCCACCGCCGGGGCGATCCTGCCGATCAGCCGCGGGTCGAACGGACGGGGTATCAGGTAATCGGGGCCGAAGGACAGGTTCTGCTTGCCGTACGCGGTGGCCACGATGTCGGACTGCTCGGCCTGCGCCAGGTCGGCGAGTGCCTGCACCGCGGCGAGTTCCATCTCGCTCGTGATCGTGGTTGCGCCGACGTCAAGCGCTCCCCGGAAGATGAACGGGAAGCACAGCACGTTGTTCACCTGGTTGGGAAAATCGGAGCGGCCGGTGGCGATCACCGCGTCGGGTTTCGCCTGCCGCGCGAGGTGCGGAAGGATCTCGGGCTCGGGATTGGCAAGCGCAAGGATCAGCGGCCGCGCTGCCATCCGGCCCACCATCTCGGGCTTCAACACGCCGCCCGCCGACAGCCCGAGGAACACGTCAGCGCCATCGATGACCTCGGCGAGCGTGCGTGCCGGGGTGTCCATCGCGTACTGTTCCTTGAGTGGATCCATCTCCTCGACGCGGCCCTTGTAGACCACGCCCTTGATGTCGGTGACGATGATGTTGTCCTTGCGCAGGCCCATTTTCCGGAGCAATCCGAGGCAGGCGAGCGCCGCGGCGCCCGCGCCTGACGCCACGAGCTTCACCGCGCCGATGTCCTTGCCCACGACTTTGAGCCCGTTCAACACCGCTGCCCCGACGATGATCGCCGTGCCGTGCTGGTCGTCGTGGAACACTGGAACCTTGCAGCGCTCCCGCAGCTTGCGTTCGACGACGAAACACTCCGGAGCCTTGATGTCCTCGAGGTTGATGCCGCCGAACGTCGGTTCGAGGCTGGCGATGATGTCAACCAGCTTGTCCGGATCGCGCTCGTTCACCTCGATGTCAAAGACGTCGATGCCGGCAAATTTCTTGAACAGGACAGCCTTGCCCTCCATCACGGGTTTGGAAGCGAGCGGGCCGATCGCGCCGAGCCCGAGCACCGCAGTGCCGTTGGTGATGACCGCAACCAGATTGCCGCGGGCGGTGAGGCTGCGCGCCTCGGACGGATCGGCGACGATCGCTTCGCAGGCCGCGGCAACGCCCGGTGTGTAGGCGAGCGCCAGGTCGCGCTGGTTCACCAGGCCCTTGGTCGGCGTGACTGATATCTTTCCGGCTACGGGAAGGCGGTGATACTCGAGCGCAGCTCGTCGGAGCTGTTCATCCATATGGCAATAACGACTACTTCTGCGGGCGGCGCATCAGTTCCGGCAGGATCGCTTCCCGGAAAAAGCGGTCGCCGGCCGCGGCGATGCGCTCGGCGCCGATCAGTTCCATCACCTTTTCTTCGGAGCCGGCGTTCTTCCACGCCTTGTACTCGTCGGGCAACTCGATGCCCATCGCCGCAGTGAGCAGCGACACGTAGTTCACCACGTGGAAGGGTTCGGTCGATTCCAGCCCGCACAACAGGCGCTGGCAGGAATGGAATACGGTCACCACGGTATCCGCGCCCGCTGCGCGGACGGCTTCACACGTCGCGCGCGTCGCGTCCGGGAGCGCTCTCGGCACCGGCGCGAGCGCCGAGCACATGTGCCCGGGCGCCGCATAGTCCGGCACTACGAGTTCGAGCCCGGGAACGAGTTTCAGAAGATCGACAATCAGCGGGTTCACATCCACCTCGTGAAACCCGAAATGCTGGTGCAGCATCGCCCGCCTCTCCACGCGATGCGTGAGCCGCGCCGCCAGACGCTCGCGGCGTTGATGCAATATCTGGGTGATATGCGCGAATGAGAACTGGGGATCGTTGTACTCGCGCATGAATCCGTTCATGTGGCGGTGACACGACGGACACCAAGTAACGACCGCACCGTGCCCGTGCTGGTTGAACTTCTCCACCGTGCGCCGCGCCATGCCCTCGGCCGCGCGCAGGTTCGCATCCTTCGCGGTTCCACAGCAGTAGCCCGCGCCGCCCGCCGGCGTGACCTCCACCCCCACCGCCTCGAGCAGGGCGATCGCAGCCCGGATGATGTCCCCGTGCCGCACCACGTTGCAACCGTACCAGAATGTGACTTTGTCGCTCACGCGTGAGACCCGTCCCTCACCCCATGCCCCTCTCCCGAGCGGAGAGGGGAAGTTCGTGGTGCGAATGAGTTGTCACTCATTCTCACTAGGGTAACTAACGCTGCCATTTCTCGATCTCGTCGGCGGAGAACTGGAGCTGCGAGAACGCGCCGATCCTGCGGAAGAATCCCTTCTCCTCGCGCGGGGCGATCTTTCTCGGAGCGCCCAGAGAACCCAGCGCGCTCATGCGCGCCACCCGCATCATCTTCATCGCATTGATGCCTTCGGGACAGGCGGCACTGCAACGTCCGGACTGGGTGCACGCCTCGATCCAGGCCAGGGCATCGGCAGTACCCGCTTCCTGCCGCAGCAGCCCCAGCACGCCTGCCACCACGTCCTGCGCGTCGGCCGCCGGCAACCCCGGCGCGTAGCCCGTCATGGGACACGCCTTGAAGCACGCGCCGCAGCGCGTGCAGCGCGTCAGCGTATCGGCAATGAACTGCCCGAGATGCTCGATCAGCGTCGCGGGTTTCGCGGGGAAGTTCGTCACGCTCATGCATGCGGCCTGGTGGCGGAAGGCAAACACTATGCCATAGCGCGCGGCACTTGTCGCGCCGGGTGATAAAATTCGCCGCGCACATGACAGCTGAAGTCCCCTTATTCAGAGAACGAGCGCGCGACATTGTCGCCGAGCATCTCGCGCGGCCCGCGACCGGGTGGGCCGTCGGCATGATCGGTGCAGTCGCGGAATTCATGCGCGCATCCGCCGACGAAGCCGAGAGCGATCGCGCGACCTGTGTTGTGACTGCCTGCGGCGCGTTACGAATCGAGGCGACGCCGGAGACGCGGGTGGTGCGATTCACGACGGCTTCGGGTCTTGCCTGCATCGCGCTGTGTCTGCCAGCGGCGCTCGCCCGCCTCAGCGGGCGCACCGTGCTGACCGAAGTCGGTCGCGATGGCGGGGCGCTGCGCGCGGCCGACCGTGACGCGTTCCTGTTCGATCTCGGCATCGAGTCGCCGTTCTTCGAATTCTGCGTGCGTACCGCCGATCCGGTCGCAGTGCAACGCCTGAGGAGCCGCGTCGGATCGTCCCTGTTCGGCGGCGGTCGAAGCGTGCTGCCCGAAATCGCCGAGCTGCAGCCGCAGCGCGTGGTTTGTTCGAGGCTTGCACGCATCGAGGTCTACCAGTCTATCGCGGACGCGGGTGGCGTCACCCCCGACGGTCCCCATACCCATCTGCTGCCGGATCTGCTGGCCGCCCGTCTCCCCTTCGCCAAAGATGAACCCATCCCCGAGGGCTGGATACCGTGCGCGCATCTCTACCTCGGCCAGCTCCCCGCGCACGCAGCACACGAGCCTGCGCACCCTGCGCACTGAGTTGCGTGACGCGCGGCAAGAACCACGCCTCTTGAGATCAACCCGCATGGCCGACGTGTCCGCGACGATCCGCTGCGATCTTTATCCCGGAAGCGAGCCGCGCCGCTCCGGCATGCTCGCGCTCGACGAGCTGCATCACATGTATTGGGAGGAATCAGGCAATCCTCTTGGCGTGCCCATCCTGTTCCTGCACGGCGGGCCCGGGGCGGGGGCAGCCGCGGCGCACCGGCGTTTTTTCGATCCGGCGCACTATCGCATCGTGATCTACGATCAGCGTGGCGCGGGACGCTCGACGCCGCTCGGTGAGCTCACCGACAACACGACGCCGCACCTCGTTGCCGACATCGAGAGGCTGCGCCTGCACCTGGCGATCGACCGCTGGATCGTCTTCGGCGGATCGTGGGGCAGCACGCTGGCGCTCGCCTACGGGGAAACCCATCCGCGGCGTTGTGCGGGGTTCATCCTGCGCGGTATCTTCCTGTGCCGGAAGAGCGAAATCGACTGGTTTCTTTACGGTTTGCGGACGCTCTTTCCGGAAGCGTGGCGCGCGTTCTCCGGGGTGATTCCAGAGCGCGAGCGGCACGATCTGCTCGGCGCATACTACCGCCGTCTGACCGATCCCGATCCCGCAGTTCATATTCCGGCGGCGCGTGCCTGGAGTGTTTACGAGGGGACGTGCTCCACGCTGCTGCCGAGCGCGGAAACCGTGGCGTACTTCGCCGGGGACGTGGTCTCCCTCGGGCTCGCGCGCATCGAGGCACACTACTTCCAGCACGACATCTTCTTGCCCCAGAACGCGCTGCTCGCGAACATCGAGCGCGTGCGCGGCATACCCGCAGTAATGGTGCAGGGTCGTTACGATGCCGTGTGCCCCATCGTGACGGCGGACGCCCTGCACAGCGCCTGGCCGGAAGCCGGCTACTTCATCGTGCCCGACGCCGGGCATTCGGCGTGGGAGCCCGGCATCTGCGCGGAACTGGTGCGCGCGACGGAGCGTTTCAAGACGCTGTCACGGCCCTGACAGGAAACGCGGGCGGGCATTCCCGTCCAGGAAGAGGTCACGCACTGCCGGTCACCCGGGCTTGTCCTTGGCCGCCCCGGTGGTCAGCGCCTCCAGCGCCGCCCTCTGCATCTCCAGCGTCTTGATCGTCATCTGCACGAATCCGACGTTCATGGTGAGCCAGTTCTCGACCGATTTCAGTTCGCCGATTTTCTTATCGATCTCCTTCACGTCCACCGTCGGCGTCAGCATGCCGGGTATCGGAAACGCCATTGGGTTCCACATCTTCTGCATGAACTCGAACAGATCCTTGGGAAGCCCTTGCTCCGCCATCGCGCTCTCCTGTGATAGTGACGTGACTTTCCCCTCCGGCACCCATTATAGAGACCCGAGGCGCGGGACACCGCGGCGGGGAACGCAGTAGAGAAACCGTAGCGGCCGGGACTACGCGTCGATCAAGGTGACGCGAATGGCGTCGCCATCACTCACGCCGCCCAGGCTCCGGGGATCACCCTGGATCCGGCCAAGCACGTTGCACGGGGTCACCAGCCGACACTCCTTGCCCTTGGATATGGGCGTAGGGCCAAACGGGAGGGCAAGCGAGCTGCCCTGCACCCAGAAGCACACGACGCCGGCGTCCACCACCTGCTTGGCGTCCGGTTCGAGCCTGGCGTTCACTGGGACGTTGAAATACACCTCCTCGCCCCAGGTGTTGGCACTCGACTGACAAGGAAGTGCCGCGATGAGAGCCCGTGCGGTCGGCGTGTCGCGCAACTCGGCAACGACTTCGCCGGAACCCCAGGCGATGCGGATGCTTGCCATCAGGCAGGGCCGCGCGCGGCCCCCCCGTCAGAGTGTGACCTGGTTGCGGGAGGTGGGGCGTGGGGTCGGCTGGTGGTGCTGGCTTACGACCTGCTGGAGGCGCCGTTTTTCGCCCAACACCTTGGCAGGATAGTGGTTCTCGCCGTCAACCGGACCGCCTCCATAAATCCGCAGCCCGAGGCTCACGTCGCCGGCGCGCTGGATGTAGTCGCGAAGTATCTGCGACCCGACGACGATATTGGCGCGCGGTTCGAATACCGCTTTTTCGCCGCCAAACGCCTCGAGCTTTTCGGCATGGTACTTGGGAATGATCTGCATCAGGCCTTTCGCCCCCGCCACACTTTCCGCGATAGGATTCAGGCTGGACTCGACCGCCATCACTGCGATGATGAGCAACGGATCGATGCTCATATGGTGGCCGGCCGCAAAGGCCAAACGGACAAAATCCAGCGTCACGTCCTGTGACACCCGGTAGCGCTTCGCAAGAAAGGCCGAAATCGCCCGATCGCGTTCATGGTCGCTCTGCGCGGCTGATTTCCGGCTAATTTCATCCAATATGGAGTCATCTGCCGCGAAATCCGCCTGCTGAGTAGAGGTCAGATTGGGCCAGCCTGGATGCTGGTTATGGAGGATCAGCCCGAGCGCCGCCACGCTGGCGGCAAGCACCAGCGTCGATAGCGCGCGACGCGCCCAAAGTGCGTGTCGGGAAAACTGCCGAAACAGGCTGCGACTGCGGATTGATTTTGCGGACATAGCAAAATCTCCTCTTCTGTATCAGACGCGCCGCCGGGTGCTGGCGACTCGCTCGCATGAATGACAATTAGCGAACCCCGAAAATCCCTCCGGGACGCCCGCCAGAAAATTGGTGTGATTCTAGTGTCAGGCGCCCAATCGTGCAATCGCCGCGTGGCGGCTCGCTACGCAGGCCCGCGACGCCGCGCAACTGGATTTTCTGCGTCGAAATATACGTGTATTCTATTGTTTAATATACTTTAGTCGATAGAGTACGGACTGGAAATCGGCTCGCGGTATTGCGCTACGAGACCCGATGCTCAACGCAAATAAGGAGCACAATGTTAGCGCTTACTCACTACCTGCCCGGTTCGTGGGGTGAACGGGTCCAATACAAATTAATACTTACGAATCATGTGCTTGAGACGCTTCTTGCCGGTTATCGCGTGGCAGCGCCTGGATGCTCCGGGAAACGCTTCTTGAATTCGGCCAACAACTCATCGCTCTCGGCGTTTCGCCCGGCGCGGCGCAACTCCTCGATCTTTTCGAGCCAGCGCCGGGGCGGCTGATTCTCAAGCGCCTTCAGGAGTCGGGCCATTTCGCCGCGGAGTGGCGCCTGCTTCGCGGCGGCTTGTGCCCGAGCGAGGGATCGTTGTTCGGCGAAAGTGCTGTCCTGCGATTGCGAACCGAACGGGCTGGCAGCCGGCGGCGCTGCCCGCTTCGGCGTTACTGCCGGCGCAGCGGCGTCAGGCGTGGCCGGGCTCTGTTCTACCGCTTGCGCCTTCCTGGCAACCGGCGCTGCCGGTGGTGCGACTTCACCCCTCGCGCTGGCGGCGGGCTGCGCATCCTCCTGCGGGCCGAGTTCTGAATCGAGTGAGCGTCCAACCGCGCCGGAGGCGCCTGCAGCGAGACTACCGGCGGTCGACGTCGGGGCCCCGGCGGGAGCAGGAACCGGTTCCGTGAGGGGCTGTTCGGCAGCGGCGCGGTCGCGCGCTTCCGTGGGCGACGCCCGCTCGCCCTGCCGGGATTGCATCGGTGCTGCCGGGGCCGGAGCGGCCGCCAGTGGCGTGGCGGGAGCCGGCACGAACTCGTCCAATGGGCGCCTGGCAAGCCGGTCAGGCGCGGCGCGCGGAGGCTCAGCACTTGCCGCTGGGGCGCTGCCCTCGGCCTGCTGAGGCCGCATCCCGGTCGTGTCCGGCACTTGCGTCGTGCGTTCCGCGGGCCGGGGAGGCGCACCCATGTCGGCCAATTCGCCACCGCGCTCCGTGACGAGGGTCACCACGGTCACGCTCAGCACCACCACCGCCGCAAGCGAGAGCGGCACGCGCCAACGGCGCACGAAGGAGCCGGCGGCGCGCGGCCGCGCCTGTAGCTCGCGATGCGCAGCCGCGAGTATCGCCTGATCCAGCGCCGGGGACGGTTCCGGCCCGGCGCTCTCGCGGTACCAACGCGCGAGTTGCGGATCCTGCAGGTCGTCCCGGGCGTTCGGCTGCGTGCTCATTGCCATTCGCCCATGCCATGGCGCAGTTTCGCCAGCGCGTAGCGCAACCGGCTCTTCGCGGTCTCGCGCGAAACACCGGTCGCCTCCGCAATCTCTTCGATGCTCAATCCGCCCTCCAGCTGCAGCATGAACGCTTCCCGCTGCGGCGCGGGCAGCCCGGAGACGAGCTCGATCAGCCGCGCGGCCTGCTGCTTGATCTCGAGCGCAGTCTCCGGCTGGTCGCGCCGGGACGCCGGAAGCTCTGGCAGGCCCGGAGGGTCGTCATCGTCCAGCGACAACGCCGTCCGGCCGCCCTGAGCGCGGAAATAGTCGACCACGCGATTATGCGCGAGTCGAAAAAGATAGGTCGTAAACTTCGCGGTAACCGTATAGCTCGCGCGGGCGCGGATCAGGTTCGTCCACACCTCCTGGAACAGCTCGTCGGCCACCGCAGCATTCGCGCACAGGCGCACGATGTAGCGGTAGAGTCCGCCGCGATGGCGCCGGTAGAGAACATCAAACGCTCCCGCCTCGCCATCGCGATAACACAGCATGAGTTCTTCATCCGGCGAGTCGCTGGTGCACGGCATAACGGGTTGCCAGTATGCGTAATCCGCCGCGTACGGGCAACCCGCGCGCGGCGGCAGCGAAACGTGACTGGTGACCCGTGACCGGTGAGTGGTGAGCGCTGCCGGGCATGGCAGAAATGCCCGGAGCGCTTTCTCCCCACCCGTTGCGCCTCATGGTCATTGCGCATCAACGTGGGTCGGGAACAAACTGCCCGGGGAACGGTGCCGGAATCCCCGCCTGCCCCCCCCGGATCACGCCCTGCGCCACCAGATTCCGGTAGGTGTCGTAATGGATCGCGATCACCTCTTCAGGCGCCGCTGATGCGCGCTCAAACTCGGCATAAGTGACGTGTGAGCTCTCGCTGCGGCCATGGCCGGTGCCAAGCTTGCGCTCCGCCCTGGCAGCCATTTGATCGCGCATCGCGCTGCCGCCCGCCCCCTGCTCCGCAGGCGCCCCGGCGAGCGAGTCGTCGCTGTGTGTCCCCACGGGTTCCGCGGGACCTTCCGCACGCTCCGGGCTGCGTGGCCCCGCGCGGCGGTCGCGGGTCACGCCCGCTGCCGGCTCGGCCTTCTTGCGAAACACCGCTACGCCGATCACACCGACGTTATCCGGCCGTCCGGTGCGCGCCGCGTAGGAATTCGCGTGCCGCGTGAAGAAGAACGCCGCCACGCGCTGCAGGCTTTTACGCCAGCCCATGATGTCGAAACCTTGATGGGCCCCGAGCACATACCCGCTCTGCTCCCAGTTGGCGGTTTCACCGGTCACGGCGTTCACTCCATCCACCGACACGACCGCGAGCATCTCCCCTCCGGTGCGGTTGCGCACGCGGACCCGGTACTCGTGCCCCGGGGTACCCACCACGTAGTAGCGCCCCTCATGCCGGTGGATCGGCAACACGCGATTGTCCAAGCGGTCAAATATCGTGACGTCTGCGACCTGGCCGACTGCCGCTGCCGCACCCGACAGCGCCCACAGGACTGTCGCTGCCAACCACTTGATCCCCATGATCATCTCCAGTCGTTGTCCGGCACCGAAACGATGCCCGGTCATTTAAACGTCGAACCAGCCGGGGCGGGGTTAACGCGGGCTTAGGAGTATGTCGGACTTTGCGCCGACATACTCCTTATGCAAAACCGCCCGCAACAAGAAAGTGAAAAAGGAGTGTAAAGACGTGTGTTCGACAGCGTGTCCGTCTCCCAGTACGGGCCATGAGGCATCATTGGGTTCGGTTTCATCTCAAATTCTCAGGCGGTTTTGCTTTTAGCAGCCTGTCGGGCCGCCAAGTCCGACAGGCTGCTGGTTGCTTGAAACGGCGGCATGCCGCCGTTTATACTGCCTTCATCCCCCGGATGACCGTCAAGGGCATGCGCCGAAGGTGCAGGTCTGGTGGCGGCGCGAGAGCGGGGTGAGGAGGTTCATGATGCCGAAGTTTTCCCCCGAAGCGATCCGCACCCTGGCCCTGGTCGGCCATGGCGGATCGGGCAAGACGACGCTCGCCGAGGCGCTCCTGCACCGGGCGGGCGCGATCGTCGCGCCGGGCAGCGTCGAACGCGGCACGACGGTATGCGACTTCGACCCCCTCGAAAAGACCTACCAGCATTCGCTCAATGCGTCGCTTGTCCACTTCCAGCATCGCGACACGCGCGTGCATCTCGTCGATACTCCGGGATTGCCGGACTTCATCGGGCGCGCCATCGGCGCCCTGCCCGCAGTGGAGACGGCAGTCGTCGTCGTCAATGCGCAGAACGGCGTCGAGTTGATCACCCACCGCATGATGCAATGGGCGCAGAAACGCAATCTGTGCCGCATGATCGTCGTCAACAAGATTGATGGGGAAAACGTGGACCTGCCCGGCCTGCTGGAACGGATCCAGGCTGCCTTCGGCAAGGAGTGCCTGCCGATCAATCTTCCCGCGGACGGTGGCAAGCGCGTGGTGGACTGCTTTTTCAACCCTGCCGGAGAATCCGATTTCTCATCGGTCGCCGAGGCGCACCAGGCGCTGGTCGACCAGGTGGTGGAAGTCGACGAGGCGCTCATGGAAAAGTACCTCGAGCAGGGAGACATCGAGCCCGAACAGCTCCATGCCCCGTTCGAGACTGCGTTGCGGGACGGCCATCTGATCCCGGTGTGCTTCGCTTCGGGGCGCAACGGCGCAGGTGTCGCGGAATTGCTCGACATCTTCGTGAAGCTCATGCCCAACCCGACCGAGGGCAATCCGCCGCAGTTTCTCAGGGGTGAGGGCGACGCGGCGCAACCGATACACGCCGAAGTCGATCCCGCGAAGCACGTGCTCGCGCACGTGTTCAAGGTCATGATCGACCCCTTCGTCGGCAAAGTCGGCGTGTTCCGCGTGCACCAGGGCACCATCACCAAGGACACGCAGCTCTTCGTCGGCGAGGAACGCAAAGCCTTCAGAGTCGGCCACGCCTACCTTGTGCAGGGCAAGGATTTCGTCGAAACCGACGCGCTGGTGCCGGGCGACATCGGCGCGGTATCGAAGGTCGACGAGATCCATTTCGACGCGGTGTTGCACGATTCCCACGACGAGGATCGCATCCATCTCGCGCCGCTGGAATTCCCGACGCCCATGCACAGCCTCGCCATCGAGCCGAAACGGCGCGGCGACGAACAGCGCATTTCCGATGCCCTGCACAAGATCGTGGCCGAAGACCCGACGTTCCGGGTCACGCACCACGCGGCGGAAACCGTGATCAGTGGCCTGGGTGACCTGCACATGCGCTATGTCCTCGACAAGATGGCGAACCAGTACCACGTCGAGGTCACCGCCAAGCCGCCGCGCATTCCTTACCTCGAGACGATCACAGCGAAGGCCGAGGGCCACCATCGCCACAAGAAGCAGACGGGCGGCGCCGGGCAGTTCGGCGAAGTCTACCTGCGCATCGAGCCGCTCAAACGCGGCTCAGGCTTCGAGTTCGTCGACCAGGTCAAGGGTGGCACCATCCCGACGCAGTACATTCCCGCAGTGGAGAAAGGGGTGCGGCAGGTGCTGGAGGCGGGGCCGGTGGCGGGCTATCCGCTGAAGGACGTGCGCGTCATCGTCTACGACGGCAAGCACCATCCGGTGGACTCCAAGGAGGTCGCTTTCGTCGCGGCCGGCAAGCGCGCGTTCATGGACGCGATCACCAAGGCACGACCCATCATCCTCGAACCGATCGTGTCGATCGATATCACCGCGCCGGAAAACAACATGGGCGATATTGCCGGTGATATCTCGTCCAAACGCGGGCAACTGAGCGGCACCGATGCGCTGGCGGCGGGCACGCTTTCGATCAAGGGCCAGGTGCCGCTGTCCGAGTTAAGCAACTATCAGGCGCGCCTGAAGTCGGTCACGGCCGGCCAGGGTTCCTACACGATCGAGCTCTCACATTACGATCCGGTTCCACCCAACATTCAGAAGGACCTCGTCGCGGCTCACGCCAAGACCGCGCCGGTAGACGAGGAGTAACGGTACGACTGGCGATGCGTGATCCGTGAATGGCCGCGGCCCGTGAATCGTGAACCGACAAGATCGATCCAGCGAATTTGATATCGTCGGATCACGGCTCGCGGCTCACGCCTTTTCAGTTCCCGATCGGGGCGCCGCTGCCTCCCGCGGTTCGGTTGACAGCCATGGATGAGATCGTCCTGCGGGCAATGGCCAAGTGGCCAAGCGTGCCGGC
>MEQT01000016.1 GCA_001770325.1 Betaproteobacteria bacterium RIFCSPLOWO2_02_64_14 | reverse complement strand
CGGACGGAAGTTCCGCGTCGTTCCACACGCCGCGGCGCGCGCGATATTCCGACAGCAACGCGTCGAAAGGCTTGTGCGGCAGGTCGAGCACGACCGTGGCGTACATCTCGATGAGGCGGCGGTAGGCGTCGAACACGAAGCGCTCGTCGCCCGTCAGGCGCGCGAGACCTTCGGCGACCTCGTCATTGAGGCCAATGTTGAGGACGGTATCCATCATCCCCGGCATCGAGAACTTCGCCCCCGAGCGGCACGACACCAGCAACGGACCGGCGGGGTCCCCGAGTTTTTTCCCCGCGGCACGCTCCAGGGCCTGGACCGCCGTCCGCATCTGTTCCCATATGCCATGCGGAAAGCGGTCGCCGGCCGCGAGGAAGGCGCGGCAGGCCTCGGTGGTCACGATGAAACCCGGCGGCACCGGCAGCTTCAGCTTCGTCATTTCGCCCAGATTCGCGCCCTTGCCGCCGAGCAGGCCGCGCACGCCGTCCCACGAGCCGGCTGTGCGCTCGGCGAGCCGGATCTCGTCGAAGGCATAGACGTACTTCACGCCGGCTTGTCGGCGCGCGGCTCCGCGCGACCCGCGGAGCCGGGTCTTCTTGCTTGCTGCAGTCATAATTGCATTAACCTCGAGTTTACGCGTCGATTATCGCCGCGTCCTCACGGCGATCATCGCGCCCGATCAACTTTGCGAAGATGCCGCAGCGGCGCCTTGTTGTATTAAATTGCCGGATCACCGGCCCCAACTTGCGCCCGGCGTCGCGGGGCAACCCTGTGCGCGGCAAGCCTCTGTGCGAGGGGCCCCGCAGGCGGTGGGATTATATACGCAGCGGCCGTGCCGGCATGATAGATTGCGTCACGCCGTGACGGCGCGTGACGATCGCCTGTGCGGCAGCCGCCAACAAGGGTCTGGGATGAGCATTGCGCCAAATCCGTATGCGACTCCGAAAGCGGTGGTGGCCGATTCCGGCGCCGGATCACCGGCCGAGGCGGTGCGCCAGGAGCATATTGCGCACGAGGCATCGATCAAGTCGGCCGGCACGCTTTTCATGCTGGGGGGCGTGTTGGCGTCGTTCGCCGCGCTTTCGGTGCTCGTTTCAGGAGCTGCGGGTGCGATGGAGAGCCTGGGCGTTCTGGCGATCGGTGTGATGCTTGCGTTCCTGTCCGCGTCCAGTGTTGTCGTGGGATGGGGCATTCGAATGCTGCGGGCCTGGGCGCGCACGCCTGCGATCGTACTGGCGGCGATCGGTCTGCTGGGATTTCCCATAGGAACCCTCATCAATGCCTATATCCTGTGGCTGCTGGCATCGAGGAAGGGGCGGATGGTTCTGTCCACGGAGTATGCGGCCATTGTCGAGGTGACGCCGCATGTCCGGTATCGAACATCGATCGTCGTGTGGATAGCGCTGGGCTTGATCGTGCTGTCTCTCGTTGCAGCGATCGTGATGGCGGTCTGGCACTAAACGTCGTTTCCAAAGGAGCAGCGAGTGCAGAGCAGGTTCAAGTCATGGCCCAACGGCACGAGGATCGCGATCGCGATCACACCCATGTTCGAAGTATGGCCGGAGGGGAAGGGGCCGGCCAACCTGTTGCAGCGCACGCAGGTGAAACCCGGCATCGTCGACCGCCAGGCGCTTACCTGGCCGCACTACGCGGGAAAAGAAGGCGTGTGGCGCATCATCCGCATTCTCGACCGGCATGGCGTGCCGGGCACCTTCTGCACCAACGATTTCCTCGCGCAGGAAAAGGTGCTGTGGCAGGGCGATGCGAACTACATCGACCTGCCTCGCCGCGTGAAGACGAAGCACGGCACGCTCGTTCACATTCCGCACAGCGACTATACCGACAACCGTGTCGTGTGGCTGAGTCCCCGGCAGTACTACGATGTCTATAAAGACACTTTCGATTACCTGTACGCGAACGAGCCGATGGCGCTCATGGTGATGACCGTGCACTCCCATTTCGGCGGACGCCCCTTGATGGCGGCGGTGTTCGACAAGCTGCTCACCTACTTCGCGCAGTTTCCCGACGTGTGGTTCGCGCGCCACCGCGAACTCGCGCAGTGGGCGCTCGACTCCGGGTCCGACGAGGTCACCTACGCGCAGCGGTTCTTCGCATGAATATTTCACCTCGGCATCCCCGCCTCGTCACCCGCATGACGGCATTCCATGACGGACGGGGTTTTTTGGTTGGAACCTTGCGCAGACGGTCTCAAGGCCGCTCGATGACGAAAAGGAGGAGGAATCATGGAAGACATCAGCCGCAATTTAATCCGCTCCGGCCTGTTGCTTGCAGGCGTCCTGGCGGTTACCGCCATGCCCGGCCCCGCGCTCGCGCAGAAAGGGAATTTCCCGGCGAGGCCCGTGCGCCTGATCGTGCCGTTCCCGCCGGGAGGCAGCACGGACTTCAACGCGCGCGCGATCGCCGAGGCGTTTTCGGCACGCCTGGGACAGCAGATCGTTATCGACAACCGCAGCGGCGCTTCCGGCACGATCGGCACGGGGATCGTGGCGCGCAGCGCGCCCGACGGTTACACGCTGCTGCTGCACACCGTGCCGTTCATCACCAGCCCGATCCTGAACAGCAGCGCCGGCTACGATCCGCTGGCGGATTTCGCGCCGATTTCGCTGCTGTCCAACGTGCCCATGGTGATCTCGGTGCATCCGTCGGTCCCGGTGCGCTCCGTGAAGGAGCTTATCGCGCTCGCGAAGGCGCGCCCGGGAGAACTCAACTACGGTTCCGCGGGCATCGGCACCAACTCGCACATCACCGGCGAGCTGTTCAACCTGCTGGGCGCGACGGGCATCGTGCCGATCCATTTCAAGGGTGGCGGCCCCGCGCTCGCCGCGGTGGTCAGCGGAGAGGTCCACGTGGCCTTTTCCAACGTCTCGCAGACCGCGCGCATGGTTGCCGCCAACCGGCTGCGCCCGCTTGCCGTGAGCAGTCTCAAGCCTTCGGCGGGATTGCCCGGCATACCGCCCGTAGCCGAGGTCGGCCTGCCGGGTTTCGAGTTCGTGGCGTGGCACGGAATGCTCGCGCCGAAGGATACGCCGCCTACTTGAAGGGCGAGCAGGAAAAGTGGGCGCGGGTGATCCGGGAGCGGAACATCAAAGCGCAGTGATGGGCAAGGCTTGCTCCGTCGCGTGCACCGGCGCGTCCAGCTCGTAGGCGTTCATGTTGTAGGCCAGCATCGAGTAGCAGGCGATCAGACTGGTCAAGGTCAGGGTGCCGCGCCGGCCGAAACTGGCGGTGGCCCGATCGAACGTTAGCCGGCTGACTTTGCGGTTCCGGAGCAGCTCGCGCGCGAAGTCCACCGCCGTCTGCTCGTCCGGGTCGAGGCCGGTCAGCGCCCGCTTTTCGCGGATGCTGTCCACGATGTCCTCGCGCACCCCGGCCTCACGCGCCGCTGCGGCGTGTGCGTACCAGATGTAAGCGCAGTCCATCTCGCGCGCCACCGTCAGCATGACGAGTTCCTGCAGCTTCTGCGGCAGGCTTGTCTCGTCGCGGATGCAGAGGCGTAGCGACTCCAGCCTTTGCGCGAGTTCCGGCATATGCAGCAGCAGTGCGTACGGGCCGGCGTTCGGCTGGCTTCCCCGCTTCTGCACGAACGCGTCGTAAGCCGCTCTTTCGCTTTCGGGGACGTCCGCGGGGGTGACAAACGGTATGCGTGCCATGTGGTTTCCCTGTTAATACGGCGTCTTGACGATGTTGCCGCCCGCTTCGACGAACCAGCGTTCGCTCGCGATCGGCTTGCCGCCAAGACGCGCGTTCATCCAGTCGGCGACCAGTCCGGCGGGGGCGGGCCCGAGGTTGGTCGAGGGCACGTTGCCGACCGAGCGGATGATGTTGTCGATCAGCCAGCGCTGCGCGACCCGGCGGCGCGTGTGGATGCCGCTGTGGTCTTGCGTCGAGAAATTCGTTTTCTCTGTCATGCTCAAGTCCTGTTGCGTGATAAGCAGTCAGCCGCCGATGAACGCCGATTGACGCCGATAACACCAGATCTCTTCAATTTTCCTTCGCGTCCTCTGCGTTGATGCGCCTTGCGAAGACACCATTATATGGACAGACCATTTCCGCCATCTCGGTTGCGCCACCCATCTATTTCTACTGGTTGTCGGCGGACGCGGGTCTCGCTGCCGCGAAATTGAGCAACGACGGCATCGCGCAGATGGTCGCGAAGCGGCCCGAGCGCCTGCGCGGGATGGCGACGCTGCCGATGCAGGATCCCGATGCGGCCGTCGCCGAGCTCGAACGCGCAGTGCGGGAGCACAAGTTCCGGGCCGTGGAACTCGGCACCTCGATCGAAGGCCGGCCGCTCGCCGATCCGAAATTCCGGAAGGTGCTGAAAACGATCGAACAGCTGGGCTGCTTCGTGCACGGCTTCAACGCGCGGCCCGAGGCAAAGACGAAGACGCGGAGTTCGCCGCGTGATCTGTTGCGGCGTTTCTATTTCGACTCGCTCCTGCACGATCCGGTGGCGGTGCGCCATCTCATCAACCGCGTCGGCGCCGACCGCGTGGTGATCGGCACCGACCATCCTTTCGACATGGCGCCGGATAACCCGGTGCCCGAGATCGACGCGATTCCGCAACTCTCTGCGAGCGAGCGCGAATACGTCTGCGAACTCACCGCGCTGGAACTGCTGGGCGAGGACTGACGCGGCCCGCAGCGGCCTTGCGTTACGGTCCCAGTTGGCGCTTGAGTTGCGCGACCGCGGAAGCGGGACTCGTCAGCACCCGGCGTTCGGGGCAATCCGGGATGAGCGCCGCGGCGCTCGCCATCGAAAACTGCCCGAGGATCAGAGCGTCGCAAGGTCCGATCTCTTCCGCGGCGGCGGCGATCAGCCGGTCGTGCTCGTCCACGCGCCCCTCATGCAGTTCGGCGAGCGCGTCGGGCACGGTGCAGGTGATGATCTCGATCTTCCTTGCCTGCTGCGCCGCCATCTGTTCGAGTTCCTCCCTCAACGCCGGGATGCTCGGCTCGAAGGTGGCGAGGAGACCGATGCGCGAGCCCGCGGCGAGCGCCTCTTTGAGCATCGCCTCATTGGGTTTCAGCACCGGTATCGGCACCGCGCGCTGCGCGGCCTCGATCGCCGGTCCGAACGCCGAACAGGTGAACAGTATCGCGGCCGCTCCGCACTCGTGGGCGTAGCGCGCGAGCGTGACGAAACGCGCGATCATCCGGTCCGTGAGCTTTCCCTCGGCCGCGAGATCGGTCGAGAGCGAGTCCTCGAGCAGATTGACGATGCGCGCATCCGGCCACATCCGCCTGAAGGTCCCGACGATGGGGTCGATGGCGACGGGAGTGGCGTGAATGAGCGCGATGCGGGGGGACTTCACGAAGCGGCGATCCGTACTGTCAAAGCGCTATTCTATCGTGCCGCGCGCAACGCAGACGCAGAGTGCGCGGGGGCCAGTCTGCGATTCAGTGCCGGGCACGGGATGTATAGTATTCTATTGGTTTACAGCCAACGATGATCTCGAGGAGAGACCCATGACGCTTCGAACGGCAATGTATGCATTGACGCTTGCCTGCGCGCTGCACGTTCAACTTGCGCCGGCCCAGTCGTATCCAGCCAAGACCATACGCATCCTGGTCGGCTACGCCCCGGGCGGCGGCACCGACATCATGGCGCGTACCATTGCGGTCAAGCTCACGGACGCCTTCAAGCAGCAGGTGATCGTGGACAACCGGCCTGGCGCCAACGGCAACGTCGCCGCGAAGATGGCGGCGGAATCCCCGGCTGACGGATACACCGTGTTGTTCATGTCGGTCGCCCACATCATGAGCAAGCCGGTGTACAAGAACCTCGGTTACGACATCGAGCGCGACCTCACGCCGATTACTGTGGTGTCCGAAGTATCGAACGTATTCGCCGCGAACCCCGCGCTGCCTGCCAAAACGGTGAAGGAGGCGTTGGCGCTGGCGCGGGCGAAACCGGGTGAGCTCACCTATGCCACTGCCGGCGTGGGCAGCCCCGAGCATTTTGCGGGCGAAATGTTGAAGATGATGACGAAGACCAACCTGCTGGCGGTGCCGTACAAGGGCGGCGGCCCGATTGCGATCGACCTGGTGGCGGGGCACGTCATGACGAGCTTCAGCACCATGCCGCCCATCATTCCGCACATCCGCGCCGGGCGCGTGCGCGCGCTTGCGGTGACCAAGGACAAGCGCGCGGCGGTGCTGCCGGACGTGCCCACGATCGCGGAGTCCGGTGTACCGGGATATTCCATGAGCACCTGGTATGGCGCGGTGGCGCCGGCGAAAACTCCGCGGGACATTGTCGTGCGGCTCAACCAGGAGATACTGAAGGCGTTGGCGCTGCCTGACGTGAAGCAACGGCTCGCCTCGCTCGGCGCGGACATCGTTGCCACCAGCCCCGAAGAGACCGCCGCATTCTTCAAGACCGAGGTGGCGAAGTACACCAAGGTCGCGAAAGCAGCGAATATCCGAGCGGACTAGCTCGCGTGAGCTGTGAACAGTAAACAGTGAACAGTGAACCGTGAGCAGTAAACAGTAGGCAGGGCGACATTTCCGAGTATCACATTGCGGCACGGCGCAAGGTTGACGCAATCGAGCTTTGCGCCGTGCGTGACTTGGAGCGGCTTTCAGTCATCGCGGCATCCCGATAGGGAAATTCATGAGGGTCGTTATTACCGGTGGCGGTGGATTCCTCGGTCAGATGCTTGCGCGCGCTTTGATTGCGCGCGTGGGCCTGTCCATTGGCTCGCACGCGAATCCAGGCCTGACTGAGTTGGTTCTCCTGGACCAGTCGCGCCCCAGCAGCCGCATCGATGACGATCGCGTGAGCTATGCGACCGGGGACGTTTGCGACTCGGCGCTGCTCGACCGCGTGCTCGCTCCGGGCGCCGATGCGGTCTTCCATCTGGCAGCGGTGGTCAGTGCCGGGGCGGAGGCCGATTTTGATCTGGGCATGCGGGTGAATGTCGACGGGACGCGGGCGGTGCTGGAAGCGTGCCGGCGCCAGACGCAACCGCCACGGCTGGTGTTCACGAGCTCCGTGGCGGCATTCGGCGGTGAATTGCCCGAGGTGGTAAACGACTCGACCGCCGCGACGCCGCAGTCGTCATACGGCACCCAGAAAGTGATCGGAGAACTGCTCGCGGCCGATTACACGAGGAAGGGCTTCGTCGATGGCCGCAGCGTGCGGTTGCCGACCATCGTGGTGCGTCCCGGCAAGCCGAACCGCGCAGCATCCGGCTTCATGAGCGGTATTTTTCGGGAGCCGCTCAACGGTCAGTCTGCAGTGTGCCCCGTCCCGCCCGACACGGAAATGTGGATCCTGTCGCCGGAGCGCGCGGTCGACGCGCTCATCCACGCCATGGAGCTGCCGGCTGCCGCCTGGGGCTGGAATCGCACGCTCAATGCGCCGGGCATTACCGTGAGCGTGGCCGATGCGCTCGATGCGCTGGAACGCATCGCGGGACGAGACACCGCGGCGCGGGTGCGCGTCGAGCGTGATCCTGAGATCGAGAGGATCGTGCTCGGCTGGCCGGCAAAGTTTGTGACCGAGCGCGCCGAGCGGCTCGGATTCGGGGCCGACAGCGGGATCGAGGAAATCATCCGCGCCCACATGCGCACGCTGGACCGGTGATTAGATTAACTCCGCGAAGCAGTAAGACTGCTTGGACTTGAGTCATTCGGACCAACGATCCTCCATCCGTTGCAATCTGAACCCTGAACCCTGAACCCTGAACCCTGAACCCTGAATCCTGAATCCTGAGACATGCCCATCCTGCTCGGCTGCATCGCCGACGATTTCACCGGCGCCACCGATCTTGCCAATACGCTGACGCGCCAGGGCATGGCGACCGTGGTGCTGCTCGGCGTGCCGCGTGAGGATGTCGATGTCGGCGACGCCGATGCCGTTGTGGTTGCGCTCAAGTCGCGCTCGATTGCTGCGAGTGACGCGGTCAGCCAGTCGCTCGCGGCGCTCGACTGGCTTGCGCGCCACGGCGCCCGGCGGCCTCCTTTATCGGAATCGCAGGGAGCGCACATCAACGAGTCGGCCGCTAGCGGGTCTGCCCGCTCCACGCTGCACGAGTCCGAGTCCGGCCCGCAGTATTACTTCAAATATTGCTCGACGTTCGATTCGACCGATGCGGGGAACATCGGTCCGGTGGCGGAAGCGCTGCTCGATGCGCTCGGTGAAGACTTCACGGTGGCCTGCTCGGCGTTCCCGACGAACAAGCGCACGATTTACCAGGGGCATCTCTTTGTCGGCGACGTGCTGCTGTCGGAATCGAGCATGCGCCATCATCCGTTGACGCCGATGACCGACGCATTGCTCACGCGCGTGTTGCAGCGCCAATGCATAGGCCGCGTCGGGCTCATCGACTTCAACGTGGTGGAGCGGGGCGGTGTTGCGATCCGTGGAGCAGCGGCGCAGTTGCGTGCTGACGGCGTGCGCATCGCGATCGTCGATGCGCTGACGGACGCGCATCTCGTAGCGATCGGAGCGGCGTGCGCCGATTTGAAGCTTCTCACCGGCGGCTCGGGGCTGGCGCTGGGACTGCCGGAGAATTTCCGCCGCGCGGGACTGCTGCGCATGAAGGAAGCGGGCGCGTTGCCGCGGTTCGGCGGACACGCAGCAGTGCTTGCGGGCAGTTGCTCGGCGGCAACGCAGCGGCAGGTTGCGAAGATGAAGGCCGGATCGAATGGGTTCGAGATCGATCCCATCGCGCTGCGCGACGACCGGGCGGCGGTCGCCAAGGTGCTGCAATGGGCGAGGCCGCGGCTGGGCAGGGAGCCCGTGCTTATTTTCTCCACCGCCGATCCTGCGTCAGTCGAG
>MEQT01000015.1 GCA_001770325.1 Betaproteobacteria bacterium RIFCSPLOWO2_02_64_14 | reverse complement strand
TTGCCGCGGGGGGGATCTGGTCATACGTCGCGGTGGCGATCCAGCGCGCCAGGGTTTCAGTGGTTCCCATAGACATAGAGGGCCTCTCGGTGGTTAGAACCTATCTCAACATCGCATCGGACGCGTGATGCGCCCATTATTGAGATAGGTTCGCGTTAGCGCGGCGACCGAGACCTCGGCCGCCAGCGATCGTTGCATCATGCTCAGGAAATCCCGGTGCGTCAACCGATGCACGCAAGGCGCTCCAAAGACCGGCGTGTTTGTCCACGTCGTGGACGCAGCGGCGGTTCCCGTTTGCGAGACCGCTCAGAACGCGGGATACCGCGATCTCCGCTGGCGTCGTTGCCAAGCGCTATACGGATGCGGCATTATCACCTTCAGGATTGGGCATCACCGCGTTCAGCCCAACCTATCATTGATGCGAAGTTACGACCCGGCACATTAGCAGGCGCAATCAGAATGAACGACAACCCTGGTGACCTCCCGCTGCTGTTCACGCCGATCAAGCTGCGCTCTGTCGTCGCTCGCAATCGCATCGTGAGCTCGCCGATGTGCCAGTACGTGTCGGTCGATGGCGCGCCGACCGAGTGGCAGCTCGTGAATTTCGGCCGCTTCGCCATGAGCGGAACCGGCATCGTGTTCGGTGAAGAAACTGCCGTGGAACCGCGTGGCCGCAAGACGCATCACTGCGCCGGCATCTATCACGATCGCCATATCGAGGCCTACCGCCGCATCACCGATTTCATCAAGTCGCTCGGTTCCGTGCCGGCCATTCAACTCGGCCACTGCGGCCGGCGCGCCTCGGCTCATGGACCGTTGAAAGACCGCGCCGCGCTTACGGAGACGGACGCGCGCCAGGGCCTTCAGCCTTGGCAGGGAATCGCGCCCAGTGCGCTGCCGGAAAACCCAGGTCGCCCGATTCCGCGTGCAATGGACCTTGACGATATTCGCGGAAACATCGCCGCCTGGCGCGACGCCGCGCAGAGGGCGGTCGATGCGGGTTACGACATCTGCGAGATTCATGGCGCTCATGGATACCTGATTCATCAATTCCTCTCCCCCGTCTCGAACAAGCGCACCGACGGCTACGGCGGCAGCCTCGAAGGACGGATGCGGTTCGCGCTCGAGGTCGTCGACGCCGTCCGCGCCGTCTGGCCCAAGGATCGGCCGCTCTTCTTCCGCACGTCAGCCGTCGAAGGCGCCGGCGGAGAATGGGGCATCGAAGACACGCTCGCGCTCGCCCGCGAGCTCAAAGCGCATGGTGTGGATGTCATCGACTGCTCGTCCGGCGGGGTCATGGGCGATGGACCGATGCCTGCGATTCCCCGCGTGCCCGGATATCAGGTCGGCTATTCGCGCGAGATCAAGCGGGAGGTCGCCATTCCGACAGTCGCGGTCGGGATGATCACTGAACCGGGCCACGCAGAGGCAATCCTGCGCGAGGGGCATGCCGATTTCATTGCCCTCGCGCGTGAGCTGATGGACAACCCCAATTGGCCGCTTCACGCGGCGCGCGCGCTCGGATATGGCGATCCTTTAAACCTTGTCCATGCGCGCGAAGCGCAACGTCTTCGGCTGCGCGAGCGGCACCGCGAAGAGTATCCGCCCGGCACTCACGTCGAGATCCCGTTCGGCCCAGGCGAAAAGGTTTCCTACTCCTGGGCGGCGCGGCGCGCCGGTCCCAGAGATCGCCGCTGACGCTGCGCCACTCGATCGCGGGAAGAGGGAGAACGCAGATGAAAGCAGTCGTCTTCAGCATGAACTCTTCAATTAACGGTAAGCTGCCGGAGCCGTTGCGGCTGGCACATCTTGTCGCGGGGGCGATCGACGGTGCAGCAAGCCGGCGCCGACCCTGATCGGGGTCGTGGTCAAGGCAGCAGAAAGGTCGAGCGGGGCGGCTGCTTCCTGGCAACGTGTCCGGCAGGTATCGGGAAGTACGACAGGCAGGTACCGACCCGAAGCTGCCTATCGCGATAGCCGAAAGCGGACATCTAACTAATCGGCATTAGAGGCGCGCGCGGCGTAACCGCTGCATGCCGCTGTTCAGGCGCTCTCGTCGTTCACGAATGCGCTAGTAAGAGGTAGCTCGCATAAGGAATTCCCACGCCTTCTGCATCGATATATAGCTGCAATTCGGCACCTACTTCCTCAACTAGTTGCCGGCGACGGTCATCTGGCACTTTGGCAAGCGCGTGTCGGGTGGATGGCGCACCAGCAGCCAGCTTTTCCACGAAGTCCTGCGGCGAAGAGAAGCGCATGATCTTGGTCATGGCCTGAACGCCTACATTGCGGAAACCAGCCTTTTGCCCGAGGCCGATGAGTTCTTCGGCATTTCCCAAGGAGAACGGGCGTCTCGCGGCCTGGGCATCGAGCCCGTAGCGTTCGAGCACTTTGGCGAGAGCATCGTGGCCTTTGCAGTGCTCAATTGCACGCCAAACGCTGGCGACTAAACGTCCCGCGGTCGTTAACACTCGGCGCATTTCCCTTAAACCCGCGAGGCGATTAGGAAAGAACTGCAGCCCTTGCAGGCACAGGACTACGTCGAAGTTGCCGTCCTGAAATGGCATTTTCAGCGCGTTTTCACAGTGCCAGGCCACACGAGCTCCATCTGGAGACAATGACTTCGTACGCGCCACCTCGATCATTCCGGGATCGACATCGAGGCCGGCTACAGACCCGCGGGACGTGACATGCGTTGCTGCAATGAGGGTTGCGGTCCCTGTGCCGCAGGCAACATCGAGCACGCGCTCCGCTGGCCGCAGGTGGGCGAGTGCAATGACATCGCCCACCCACGGGCCAAACATGCTTGGCACCATGTACGCGTCGTACGCGCGTGCTGCCGTGGTGTCGATCTGATTTGGTGAATCAGGCATGTGTCTTCCTCCCGCGCGTATCCTGGTCTGGGCGACGATTGAAGCCCCTAACAAGAAATATGCTCGCTACTTTCGAGCAGTAGCGATATTGACCTCGTCGGGGTAGGCCACACCATCGCCTTCAGCGTAAGGCATTAGTGCGGTCTTGACGTGCCGGGCGAACGCAGCACGGCCTTCCTCATCTAACGAAGAAATTGCACCGGCCACGGGGTGGCCGGAAAGGTGTCCGAGCACGAACTCCTCGATCGCCTGATGGCGGATTGTCAGCTTGTGCGGTCGGACCTCGACCTCGCGGAACCTTGCTGCGACCATCATGCTGCGCAGGGCGTTGGCATCTGGCACAAGCCGAAGCCTGCCGGCCCGGTACTTGTCCGCCGTTTCCGCGCTCACAAAGCGTTCGAGGGCGTCTCCGACGGCAATGCTGTACGGATTGGGCGAGTTCCAGACGCTGAGCGCGACCCGCCCTCCCGGAGCGAGAACCCGAAGCATTTCCCGCACCGCGGCGTCCCGGTCCGGAAAGAACTGCAGGCCTTGCTGGCACACGATGACATCAAACGAAGCGTCCGAAAGATCCATGGCAACGGCGCTCCCCTCAACCCAGCTGATGGTTGCACCCGACACCGGTGGCATCGCACGAGCGACGGCCAGCATCCCGACGTTGATGTCGAGCCCCGTGACCTGACCCGCCGGACCCACGCGGACAGCGGCAAGGCGTGCAAGCAACCCAGTGCCGCACGCCAGGTCCAGAACACGTTCTCCCGATTGCAATGCAGCGACTTCAATGAGGTCTGGTGCCCATTGACCCATATATTGGGTGGCGTACCGCTCATACAGCTCAGCGCCCGTAGCACTGACTTGGTATCCCGATGGGTCGTTCATGGCTGGACTCCTCTTGGAGGTGCGCATTTCCGGAGTACTTCCTTCCGCGCTACTCGCACCGAACGCAGCCGTCATTCCTTCACCGCCGTCGCGAGCATTGCGGGCATTGGTACGTCGTAGCTATCGCCGCGTTTATAGGCGGCGACGGTAATCCGTAACGCTGTCTTGACCGCCTCTCTCGCGGCAGGGCTTTGTGCTCGAAGCGTTGCAGCGGCACGCACGCTTCCTTCTGCGATCCCTTCGAACACCCTGTCGGGATCGGATACGCGCCATGTCTGTGGGACTTGGCGGCATGATGGTGAGGCAAAGCCCGCCTTCAGCAGCGCGTTCCGGCTCGTCTCGGGATCGCTGAACAGGAAGAAGTTCGGGCCAGTCGGAAGGCCGACATCCAAAGATCCATGAGCGCGCACCGCTGCATATAAGGCTCCCAAGGCCACTGCACGCTCTGGCGTATCCCACACAGTGAACGCCACTCGACCCCCCGGCTTCAGCACCCGGAACGCCTCACGTAGCGCCACGTCAGGATCAGGAAGATGACACAGGCCAAACCCATTGACTACTGCATCGAAGGTGTTGGGATCGTATGGCAGCGCCTCTGCGTCAGCCTGCTCAAACCGGACGGCTGGATACCGCGCGCGCGCCAATTGAACCTGTGTCGCCGAGAAATCGATCCCGACAGCATTGGCGCCGCGCTTGGCGGCAGCTCCGGCAGCGTGGCCGGCCCCCGTTGCCACGTCCAATACGCGCGATCCTCTGCAGACTCCCGCCGCATCGAGCAATACGTCAACCGATTGTGCGGTGACGGTGGCGAGATGCTCGTCATACTTGGCGGCAACACCCGAATCTTCCCAACCAGCCTGCTCAAATTCCCGGAATGATTCATCAGCTTTACCCATTGAAACCTCCCTTGGTGAGATCGCAGAACGCTAACGCCAATGAACATCACATATTTGCGCATGCTTAATACCATGGACTCATGCGAGCGCCTGGCGGAAATCCGCGATGAGATCCTCCTCCTCTTCGATTCCCGTGGACACGCGGATCAGCGACTCGGCAATGCCCATGCTGGCGCGCCGCTCGGCGCCCATCTCGAAATAGATGGTATGAGCGACCGGAATCGCCAGTGTGCGGTTATCTGCAAGATTGCTCGAAGAAATCACGATCTGAAGCTTGTTAAGAAAGTCAAAGCAATCGATGCCATCGGCGAGTTCGAAGGACAGCAGACCGCCGAAGTCGCGGAAAAGCAACTTCGCGCGCTCATGCTGCGGATGACTCGCAAGCCCGGGATAGTAAGCCCGCCGAACGCGTGGATGCGATTCCAGGTTTTGCGCAAGCTTCAGCGCATTGGCAGAGGTCTTCTGCACGCGCAGGGCCAGCGTTTCCGCGCCCACGGCCAGGTGATGTGCCGCTTCCGGGGAAAGCGTAGTGCCGATGTCGCGCAAGCCTTTCTTGCGAATCTGCCATGCGCCCCATCGGGACGGGTCGCCTTTCCTGTAACCGTCATGTATGTGCGGGTATTTCGTCCAGTCGAACAACCCCGTATCCGTGACCGCGCCCCCCAACGCATTGCCGTGACCTCCGATGCACTTCGTCAAGGAGTTGATGATGAGGCTCGCATGCACGCGCCTTGGTGCGAACAAGTATGGTGAGGTCATCGTGTTGTCGACGACGTAGACGATGCCACGCGTCCTGCAAAGTTCACCGATTCCCGCGAGATCGGCGACCTGCGTGCGCGGATTAGCGATGGTTTCGACGAACACCATGCGGGTGGCAGGCGTCAGGGCACGGACCACATTGGCGGCATCGGTCGCGTCTACGAATTCGATGGCGATTCCCCAACGCGAAAGGGTGTCGAACAGACTGTTGGTGTTGCCAAAGAGGAAACGGCTGGATACGACGTGATCACCCGCACGCAGCAGAGCAATTAGCGTCGATGCAATCGCTCCCATGCCCGAACCGAACGCCACCGTGGTGACCCCACCCTCCATAGTAGTGATCTTGTCTTCCAACGCCGCTGTCGTCGGCGTGCCCTGACGCCCGTAAGAGTAGCCCGACAACTCGCCTTGGAAGACTCGCACGAGGTCGCGTGCATCGGCATACTCGAAGGCGACAGAGTGATGGAGGGGTTTGTGCAGGGCACCATGCTCAATGGGCCTGGATCGGTCGGAATGGAGGATTGCGGTGGTGAACCCTTGATCACTCATAACTCCTCCTCGGTCGGTGAACCAAATGAAAAAGCCCGTTCAGCTTGTGCTCGAACGGGCTTTACGTGCTTCGCCGACCCGCTTTAGCCGTATTTATTGGACTGTCGTCCGCGCCCGCAAGCTGAATATCAAATCGGCGCAGGTGAAATATGCCGCGAATTACGTACGGTGTCAACAGGTATCGAACGCGCAGGCTCCCCCGATTTGGAAACGGCCCAGCAATGACCGGTCTTGGCCGGACCCGGCCCAATGCAGTCGAGCCTCAGATTTCCCGATAGCGGCCGGTTGTCGGCGACGGGAGCCAACCCTGAACTTGCGTTCGGCAAGATAAATGGTGGTCAGTGTAAAATATTCGGCATGCGAAAGAGTCACTGACTGGATTTATTGTGAGCTGGCGATGCGCCGGTAGACCCACGCGAGACCGACCCCGTCATCCCGAACTAAGAGTGCCTAACATAATGACCCGCGTGATGCGCTGGCACGATTTTGGCTCAGGACGCGAAGCGAGCCGCAGTGAATATCGCGAATATTCACAAGGGGAGCGACAAAATCATGGGCCAAAATTCGCGCCAGCCCAAAGGGTTGCAGCCACAACGGCCGCTCACTTTGTCGGGCGGCTTGCTCATATTCGCGATATGAGCTGCGCCACCCTTCGCGTGATCAATCCGTTCTGGCTGCAACGCACACGTGGTTCATTATGTTAGGCACTCTAAGTCCCCAGGAAGGAACACCATGAACCTGCTGCACACTATGCTGCGCGTCGGCGATCTGCAACAGTCCATTGACTTTTATACCAAGGTCCTCGGCATGAGCTTGCTGCGGACCACTGAGCGCCCCGAGCAGGGCTACTCGCTCGCCTTTGTGGCCTACGGTGGCGGCAACAAGGCGGGTGAGGCCGAGATCGAGTTGACCTACAACCACGGCGTCACCAACTACGATCTCGGCACCGCCTACGGCCACATCGCGCTCGGGGTCGACAGCGTGGCCGAGACCTGCAATCGCATCCGTGCCGCTGGCGGCAAGATCACCCGCGAGCCCGGCCCGGTGAAGGGCGGCAAGACGATCATCGCCTTCGTCGAGGATCCGAACGGTTACAAGATCGAGCTGATCGAGACCGCCAGCCGCCAGGTCTGAGCGTCCGCTTTGGCCTGACCGCCGCCCGCAAGAGATGGGATGCACACAACGTATTCAGGAAGGTCTACCAGGTGCGAGCGGCCGTTCTTGGCCGGAAGCGCCCGATAGACCCAGGGGTCCACCCCCTCACCTCAACCCTCTCCCCCGATGGCGGAGAGGGGGCGCACTACCGTCGCTCGGGCTACCGCGTCGGGTAATCGGTCGTCAGCTTCTTGCCGCCCATTTCGACCGGGTCGGCGTCAATCAGCACGAAGGCAAACACGGCCGGCTCCGGGCCGACCGGGGCCCAAGCGTGCATCGTGCCGCGCTGCACGCAGATGTCACCGGGCTTCATGCGCACCCGCTTGCCGTCGTCGAGCTCGAGATCGCATTCGCCCTTCAGCAGGATCGCGTAGTCCAGCGTCTCGGTGCGGTGCATGAACGGGGCGCCACCCGGCGAGAACTCGACGATGCGGCACACATTGCCCTGCCCCGAGCCGACATAGTTGTGGCGCACGACAAAGCCCTTGCGCTGCGCCTCGGCGGCGGCGCCTTCGGAATTGTCGACCGGTATCTTGTCGGCTGACCAGATCTCGCAACGCGAGATGCCGGGACGGCTCGGCGATAGGGCGCCGGGCAGCTGTTCGTCGGTGGCGACGATCGCCTTGCCGTTGGAATCATGCCCGGTGACGATACGGCGTACGCTGAACGCCATCGTAGATCCTCCTTCAGAAGAATTGCAGCCCCGGCGAAAGCCGAGACCATCGGCGAACATCGCGTTGCCGGCACTCTATCCCCCGCCTGGCGCAGCGTCAACCGCGTGACAACGCAGTAAAGCCTGGCTATTTTCCTGCAGAATCCTGCCCTTTGCTGCGTCCGATTTCCCTCAATCTGCACGCTGGCACGAGTGCACGCCGAGCCGACCCACCGGCTCTTGCTAAAACCCTTCCGCCTTCGAGTAGCGCGGCAGTCAAGCGCAGGGTGTCTATCGTCAAGTTGGAGAGCGGTGCTGTACGACCGCTGCTGGCCGTTCAGCGCCCGATAGACATCTCGTCTACTTTTCTCGATAGCGGCCGTGGACGTCATCCGAATGCCATAGGTATGAGATGTGGTTTGCAGGCGCGAATATTGCCGCATGGCAGCGTCCAGCGGACCGCGCTATTGGCTGGGCATCGACGGGGGGTTGGGGACCTCAAACAGTTCGCCGCCGTAGTCGGCTTCCAGCGGAATTCGCAGGACGCGCATACCGTCGCCGGCCCGCTCCTGTTTCGTCATGACGGTCACTACCCGGCTTGCACGCGCGTCATCCATCGCCGTCGCCGATAATCGGTGGCGGCCGAGTTTCTGCAGGTTCATCTGCGTTGGGAACCTCAGCTGGTAGGTGCCAGCCCTGGCGCGTTCCAGCGCGGTCCCGGGCCGAATCCAGACCGAATCCACTGCCTCTTGGCCGTCATGCAGGGCAACCTGGTCCGACGGCGCGGCGGCAAGAAAGAAATGCGTGTCGAAACGCTTGGGGGACCGCTCCGGGGTGATCCAATGCGCAAAGTAAACCATCGTTTCGGGCGCAAGTACCAGGTTCTCCGCCGCGAGGATGGCACCAAAAGTCCGCTCCCCGCGGGTCATGGCGGCGCGATGCGCGGCCTCGATGTCACGCAGGCGAGCGGCACTGACCAGTGCCTCTTCCCCGCGTGCACGCGCAAGCAGCACGCCGCATTCCTCGAACGTCTCGCGCACGGCGGCCACTCGCAATGCCGCCATGGTCGCATCCACACCGTTCTGCGCCGGGAACACCGCCCCATCGATGGCGAGGTCGTAATCCTCGGCGTCCACCCGCCCGCCCGGAAACACCAGCGCACCCGCATGAACATCACTCTTGTGATGACGAACGATCATGAATACTTCCATGCCGTCGTTACCGTCACGCAACAACATCACAGTTGCCGCCCGCAGCGGCTTCGAAATCACATGGCTTCCCATGGTGCGAACTGAGCATTCCCGGCCTGACTGGTCATACTAGCCAGTATAGACTGAACGCGAACTCGCCCCCTGCAATAGCCAAGCTGGGAACTGCAGACGTGCTTGGAGCACGTGGTGACCGGCTGGAATTGGCCGCTGGGAGACGTCTTCGGCTAATGCGCCGGAGCATCGTCGACCAACCCGGTCGAATACGACGACGGGCAATCCAGAGGCGACATGATGCAACTATGCCTATCCCTTCCAAGCCGCCCACAACAAGCAAATCCAACCAGCGAGTAATGCGATTCCCCCAAAGGGGGTGATGGCTCCCAGCCAGCGCATACCGCTGAAGCTCAGGGCGTAGAGACTTCCTGAAAAGAGAACCGTGCCAGCGACGAACAACCAGCCGCCTGTGGTTAGGATCGCCCCTGGCCATCGCGTGTGAGCCCATCCGGCAGCAAGCAACGCAAGCGCATGGTACATCTGGTATCGCACGCCCACGTCAAATGTGGCCAGCAAGTCGGCATCTAACCGACCCTTCAGCGCATGAGCCGCGAAGGCACCCAAGGCTACACCGATAAGCCCTGATAGGCTGCCGATCGCAAAGAATAGGCGATCCATTTTCGAGTCCTTCTAGTGGACCGAATCCTCGTCTACCAGGCGGTATGCCACACCGATCACCGCCGTTAGGTATTCCATCGCGTTTCCCCGCGTGTTGAAAGGGACATGTGGTCCACCGCCCGAATGTAACACCGATGGCGGCCGATAGTTCACCGTTTGACCTTTTCGCCGTTTAGCGCCAATGCGGCGATGACGGCGCATTCGATGCCGAAGGACAAATAGCCCGCGTAGCCCAGCACCGGCATCTCGAACAGCCGGAATGCGCCCACGTGTGGGATGCTGTACTCCCAATGGGCAAGACTGCCTGAATTCCACATTTCCCAGAAAAACCCGCATATCAGTGCCGCTGTTGAATAGGTTGCAACTCCACACCAGTCGCCGTCGGCTAGCGGCGCGAGCACAGTGCGCCGGCCGGCGAGCGCCTGAAGGGCAATGATGACGAGGCCAGGGGAAATCCACACGAGCGGATATAGGTACTCGCGCAACGCGCCGAGTCCGGCAAGCGAAAACGCTGTGACGATAAGCACAATAATGGCTACGGGTCTCGGGTGCGGGATCTGTATCGGATGCCAGCGTCCAAAGGCCTGACGAAACCGCGGCATCGTGTCCAACCACTCGGCGGTGCTCGCTACCGCCGGCAGGACCGTCGAGAAAGCGAGTGTGGCAAAGAACGTATATTCAATCGGGCCCAATTCAGCGATGCCTACGTAGTACCAGTTGCCGACAAATCGGTTGAGGTACTCAAAGAACCACCAGAACAGCGCGCTCAGCGGAAAGAGCAGCGCAAAGCGCCGAGGCCTTCGCGTGAGCAGCGAGCTCCCCTTGCGCTGAACCGTCAACGCGCTCACGACGGCGGTGTAGCCAAGCCACAGCGGCACGAAAGTGTGTTGCTGGAACGCGTCGAACCCTGTAAAGCGCGTCCAAGCGAGCGTCCAGGCCACAACGAGCCAAAGAAGAGCCATCCAGCCCCATATCGGGAACGTGTACCGATCGATGGGTGCGCACGGTGCCGACAGTGTTCGGAACATGCGCCAGGCGAAGGGTAAGACCGCGGTCACGATCAGCGCGGCAAGCGACCAGAATGCGATCCATGAGAAGACGGGCGACGCACCGCGCCCAGTCTGTGGGGGAAATTCAAGGAAGGGACCAAAGGGTTCGCCTGCGAACCATACCCCCGACAGCGGGGCGCCGAGGAGGAGCACCCCTGCGACTACAACCAAGACCGGCGTGCTCAATGTATTGCCGCTTGGCAAGTCAGGAAATGTGGGGGATGGCCGCCGTAGATGTCCCCGGTTGGTCGAAACCATTGTGGGCACAGTACTCCAAAAGCGGCACCGGGGTAGCACCAACTCCCGTCAGGTAGTACTTACCAATTGCCGCAATCTGCACGAGGCGGGGCAGGGACACTACCGAATCATAGAGCGAGAACAGCACGCGAATCGCGCAATTTGCCCCCCAAGTTCCCCGCGTTACATGCCCAAGGCTGGGTTGTCGGTGTAGTAGGCGGGATCTAGTCCGGCAGGCAGTGTCCGCAAAACGCCTGGCACATGTCCGCCATCGACCCGTACCAGCCAGTCAGCCTTCTCCGAGGCTGCCGTTCGCGCCCGTCACTTGATCACCGTGTCGGCGCGAGCGCCTCTTTCGTTCACCCCGGCTCCATGCCCTTTGCCTTGATTACCGCAGCCGCATCCGGCGTGCGCAGGAAATTGACCAGCGCCTTCGATGCTTCGGCATCCCTAGCGCTACCCATGATCGCCGCAGCAAAGACATTGGTGTCCTGCAGATCACCCGGCAGCGGACCGACGATCTCGATGCCGGCGACCGAAATAAGCAGCTGGAATTCCGCTGCACCGATCTCGGCCTCGCCGTCAGCAACCAAGACTCCGACACCCCTGCCGGCTTTCGAGTAGATCGTTTTCGATTTCACCTCATTGGCGATTCCCAGGCGTTCGAGCACCTTGGCGAAATGGACGCCGCTCCCGCTGCCGCCCGCCGGATTGGCATAGGTGATCGACTTTGCGGCGAGCAGCGTGCGCCTCAGGGCTTCGGGCGACGAGATGTCGGGCTTGGGGGCGCCCGTGCGAACGGCCACGCCCATGCGCGAGCGGGCGATGACAGTCACGTTGCTCGCTACCGCCTTGCCGTCCTTCACGAAGCCATCGATCCCCTGCCTGGGAATGATGACGACATCGGTGGCTTCGCCGCCCTGAACACGTTTCACGATCGCGCCCAAGTTGCCGAACGTAATCGCGAGTTTGTGTCCGCTCGCGCGCTCGAACTTCGGCCCGAGGTCTTTCATGACTGCCCTCATCCCGCCGGCGCTCAGAACTTTGATTTCAGCGGCCTCCGCCGTGATGCCGATCAATAGCAGGAACGCGAACACAATATTTGCCGCTGCGACAAGTGAACGAATCTTCATAGCATTCTCCTCTCAGAAGGTTAACCTGCGAGCCTAACCGCGTTGGTGACCGGCGGGCCGGCGTGGACGGTTGCGCTCTTTGCCCGTCCCTTCCACCTAAAGTTGGGCGTTCGTCCATACCGGTCGAGATAACGCTTTCTGGAGGCGCAATCATGTGCCGAGAACGGCACTAATCCGACTTGATGCCAGACTCCTTGATCACCTTCGCCCACTTCGGGATCTCGGATTTGATGACCGCGGCGAATTCATCGGGTGAGTTGCCGATTGTTTCTAAACCCAGATCGGCGAGTTTCGCGCGCAGGTCGGGTAGCGCCAGTGCCTTGACGGTTTCAAGATGGAGCTTGCGGACGATTGCCACTGGGGTCCTTGCCGGGGCGAGCAACCCGCTCCAGGACGTAAACTCGAAGCCCGGATAGCCGGACTCGTCGATAGTCGGCAGTTCCGGGGCCGCCGAGGAGCGCCTCAACGAGGTCACTGCGAGCGCGCGCAGCTTCCCTTCGCGCGCCAGAGCCAAGACACTCGATAGGCCGAACATCATCGTGACGCGCTCGCCAAGCAGGTCTGGAATCGCCAAATTCACGCCTTTATAGGGGATGTGCCGGATGTCGAGGCGTGCCGCGGACTTGAACAACTCCGCAGCCATGTGAGGGGCGCCACCGCTGCCGCTGGATGCGAACGTGAGCCCACCAGGCTGCGCTCTGGCCAAGGCAACCAACTCCTTGACGCTGTTCGCCAGCACGGCGTTGTGAACGACCAGTATCCTCGACGACATGCTAATCTGCGAAACCGGCGCGAAATCTTTCACCGGGTCAAACGCCACCTTGTTCAGGTTGGGACTGATGGCGATCTGCCCCTCGCCCAAGAGTCCCAGTGTGTAGCCATCCGGCGCTGCCTTCGCGACGCGGTCTGCTGCGATTTTGCCGCCCGCGCCGGCAGCGTTGTCGATTACGACTGGCTTGCCCCACGCCTCGGCGAATCTTGGGCCGAGCAGGCGCGCGACAGTGTCCGGCTGACTGCCAGGCGGGAAACCGACAACGAGGCGGATCGGCTTTTCGGGATATGTCATTTGCGCGGCCGGACTGCCCATGATCAGCAGCGCCGATAGACCGAACAGGAACGCGGACAACCGCGAAGAATTGCGCTGGAGACTGCCCATTCCCACCACCTTACGAGAAAAGCGCACTCGGTTGCACCGAAGAATCCAATATTGGCGAGCAGGCGTGAGAGCGCCGCTAAACAATCCAGAAGGTTTGTGTTTCACGACCCACCCCTTGAGCTCAATAGCAATCGATAACGACAAAGTGGCCTTCGAGCCTTGTGATACACGCCCATGTTGACAGCCGCGCAAAATCTACGCAATCATGCAAAATTGACTTCTCCATCAATTTTTGTGATTAACGTACGGGACATCGAGTATTTCACCGTGGTCGCCGAGCACGGACACCTGGGGCGCGCGGCGGAAAGTCTGGGATTGAGTCAGTCGGGCCTCAGCATGAGTTTGCGCCGCATGGAGCAGCACGTTCAGGCGAAGCTGTTCAAGCGCACGCCTAAAGGCGTCGAGTTGACGACTGTAGGCTCTTTATTGCTGTCGCGAATGCGTCAGTTGCGCCTGGCGCACGAGGACGTCATCCGCGAAGTTGCGGACCTGGGCCAAGGGCTTGCAGGTCACCTCCGAATCGGCGCAAGTCGGGGAATCGCAGAGGATATCGTTGCCCCGTCTTGCACGGCCCTGGCAAGGGTAGCGCCCAAGGCGACCGTTAAGATTGCGATTGGCATGCTCCATGAACTGTTGCCGTTGCTGGACAAGGGAGAAATGGAGGTTATTTTCAGCGGTATATCCACGCGACGTGAGGACCTTTATCAGGAAAAACTGATCGACGATAATTTCGTCGTATACGCCTCTGTCAGGCACCGCCTCGCCCACCGAAAACAGGTATCGCTCACCGATATTGCGCGGGAGCAATGGGTCGTGCCAAGTACTTTCATCTTGTGGCGGGAGGTGATTAGAACGTTCGAGCAAAACGGTACTCCTCCACCCAAAATCGCCATAGAGACAAATTCTGCATCGATTCGGCGGCGTGTAGTGTCATGCTCCGATTTTCTAGGGTTCGGCTCGAGATTGTTCGTCCAGAGTTCCAAGAGGCGCTTCAAGCTCGTCGAACTACCCGTAACGCAGTTGTCAGTATCCCGCCCGGTTGGTTTCACTTACCGAAAAAATGTCTATCTTTCCCCCATCGCTGTGCGATTCATCGAGATACTTAGAGCAAACGCAAAGCAAATCGTTAGAGATCTGTGATTCGTAATCTGCGCGCAAGAGCACATGCCTGCCCTGATGTTCGATGCCGCACTGCTCTTCGCCCTGGGTGCTGCGTTCTCGTTTGCCTGCGCGGACATGGGGATGAGGTCCGGCCTTCAGCATACCAACCCCTTCGTCGGGTCGACGATCTCGCGCTCCGTGGGGGTTTTGACTCTCCTCGCCTTGATATTGCTCTCGGGCGTCCGTTTCCCCCCTTACGGGGATCACTATCTTTGGCTGGCGGTGGCGGGCGTCTTCAATCCGGGGCTGTTCTCCATTTTTTTCATGTTCGGCATCGCAAAGATAGGGGTCGCCCGGGCGGCTCCGATCAAGGGTATCTCACCGCTGTTCGCCTCTTTCCTGGCCATTATTTTTCTCGCAGAGAGGCCGGAATGGTACCACCTGGGGGGCGTGTTGTTCATCGTAATGGGCATCGCGCTGCTCTCGTCGGGCAAGACCGAGGGCCGGTGGAGGCGAATCGACGCCCTCTGGCCCATCGCCGCTGCCGTGTTTGCGGCTTTGGGCGCGGTGCTCTGGCGCAAGGCCCTCCCGTCGTTTCCGGACACCCTCGCGGGCGCGTTCGTCGGTTTGGTCGCGGCCTTCGCCCTCACCGTCCTCTACACCGTCACTTTCATGCGCAGCCAGATTCCCGACGGCATCAAGAGAGCATGGAAACCATTTCTGCTGGTGGGGATCATCGGAGCTATCGGCCAGTTCTTCTTTGCGGCCGCCCTTCAAAGAGGGGAAGTCTACCGAATGCTTTCTCTGATCCAGACTTCCCCGCTCATCACCGTCGTCTTCGCGCTCCTTTTCCTGCGGCGCGTGGAATTCATTACCTGGCGGGTGCCAGTGGGAGCGCTGCTCACCGTGGGCGGCGCCATCCTGGTCAATCTTCGCTTGGTCGATTGAGTTTCCTTCTTGAAGTACCCGTGAAGTCGGTAAGAGAATGGATCGCTCTCGCGAAGACACGCGCGGCCCGAGGGGATCCGATCCTCCATGCTTCAGGGGGAGAGTCGCTCTGCAATGTCGAGCACGAAATCGCCTATTGACTGCGGCTCACAGGCGGGGGGACACTCCACGAAGTCTCGCTACATTTCCTTCAATTGGGGAGCATTCCGTGATCAAGTTTTCCGCCGCAGTCGCGCGCATGTTCATCCGATCAGTATTGTTGTCGATTGCATGCTGCGCCAGCCCTGCGCTGGCACAGAGTCAGGGCACCAGCCCACCGCCCTATCCGGTAAAACCGGTGCGGCTCATGCTGGGCCCCGCGCCAGGCAGCGTGGCGGACGGGCTCACGCGAGTGATGGCGGCCGCGTTGAGCGAGCTCTGGAAGCAGCAAGTCATCGTTGACAACCGCCCCGGCGCGGGAAATACCATTGCCCCTGCCATCGTCGCCAAGTCCGCCCCCGACGGTTACACGCTGCATCGCTGCGGGGTGGGCGATGCAATCTCACCGGCACTGTACAAGAAGCCCTCCTACAGCCATCTTCGCGATTTCGGGCTCCTGGCCCGCATCGGGCTGACGCCGAATATATTCGTCGTGCATCCAAGTGTGCCCGCGAAGACCGTCAAGGAATTCGTCGCTCTTGCCAAGGCGCATCCCGGCAAGCTCGACTATGGCGCAACCGGAGTCGGTTCATCGCCGCAACTCTCGTTCGAGCTCTTCAAAAGCATGACCGGGATCAATGTAGTCCACGTTCCCTACAAGAGCGCTGCAATGGCCCAGACCGATCTGCTCGCCGGGCGTATCACCGCCCAGATGTCCAATCTACCGAATCACATCGACACGGTACGAAGGGGCAAGGTGCGCGCCCTGGGCGTGACTTCGATCAAGCGCAGCCAACGTTTGCCGGAAATCCCCACGATCGCCGAGTCGGGTGTACCCGGTTACGACGTCTCGTCGTGGTATGGGATGTGCTCGCCGATCGGCGTGGATAAAGCCATTCAAAAGAAGATCGAGGTCGACGTGCTCAGGTTGCTGAAAACGCCGGAAATCAGGCAGCGTCTGGTGGATCTTGGTGTCGATGTCGAGCCCCTGGATGCGGGTGAATTTGCGGCGTTCTTCCGTGCGGAAACTGCGAAGTGGATTAAAGCCGCACGCGATGCGGGGATTTCCCCTCAGTAATCCTCGCCGCGCCCGCTGCGTGATGACGCGACCCGCCGCGCGCCCGCCGATCGACACGATCCGGCACCGCATCCGCGGCCACCGCTACAGGCCGATCGCCGCGGACGATGGGGCCCTCACTCATGCCGTCCTCGTTCCCCTCTACCAGCTCGGCGGCGAGCTGCACGTCATCCTCACGAAGCGCACGACACGGGTGACGATGCAGCAAGGTCACATCTCCTTCCCCGGAGGCGGACGAGAACGCGGCGATCGGGACCTGCTGGCAACAGCCCTGCGCGAGAGCTTCGAAGAGATCGGGCTCGACCCCGGTCGGGTGGAGGTGTTCGGCCGCATCGACGACTTCTCGACCCGCAACGGCGAGATCCTCATCGCCGGTTTCGTCGGGCTGATCGACCCGCTGGCCTCGCCCTATACCTGGCGCCCTGCGGAAGCCGAAGTCGCGGAGATACTGGAAGTGCCGCTGCGCCATGTCCTCGATCCCCTGAACCTGACCGTCGCCGAGCCCAGGCAACTGAACGGGCGGCTGTGGCCCAACGAGACCTTTTTCTTCCGCGAGCACCGCGTGTTCGGCGCGACCGCCCGCGCCCTGAGAAACATGCTGGACATCGCTTTCGCCGAAGTCTGAGATCGTCGCTTGAAACGCTGCACAAGGGAGACCCCATGCAAGCCACCCAGACTCTCGCAACCTTTGTGTCGCAGACGCGCCATACCGACCTGCCCGCAAGCCTCATCGCCGAGTGCAAAATCGCGACGCTGGACGCTTTTGCCGCCGCCTTCGTGGGTTCGTCGCTGCCCTGGGCGCAGCGGGTGGTGGAAATGGTGCACGAGCTGGGCGGCGCGCCGGAAGTCTCGGTCGTCAACCAGCCGTGGAAAACCGACGTTTCGCGCGCCGCGCTTGCCAACGGCGCCATGATCGGCGCTTTCGAGTGCGAGCCCCTCACGGGATCGCACGCCTCCGGCACCGTGCTCCCCGCCGCGCTCGCCATCAGCCAGCGCGACCATCGTGACGGCAAAGCCTTCCTGCTCGCCATTGCGGTCGGGTTCGAGCTCTCCGGACGTTTGCAGCGGACCGCCGTGGGGTTGGAGAGCACGCGCGGCTTCCACAACCCCGGCATCCAGGGTCCCTTCGGCGCCGCCGCCGCCGTGGGTAAGCTCTACGGCTTTGATGCCGCCACGCTCGCGAGCGCCCTGGGGCTCGCCGGCTCGTGCGCCGCGGGCCTGCTCGAGTTCGCCTGGGCCGGCGACGATACCAAGCGCGTTCACCTGGGCCGCGCCAGCTCCATGGGGCTGGAAAGCGCGCTGCTCGCGAGGAAAGGGCTCCATGGCCCCGTCACCGTGATCGAGGGGCGTTACGGCTACTTTAATGCCTTCTCCGAGCCCACCGACATCGCGAAGCTCACCGAAGGGCTCGGCAAGAAGTGGATCATCCAGCCCGCCTCGCACAAGGCGTTCGCCACCCACGTGACCCACCAGGCGGTGGTGCAGGCCATCCAGGATCTCAAGCGCGAGCACGCGGTCGACCCCAAGGCCATCACCCACGTCGCCATTCGCGGCGCGCACCGCATTCTGGAAGACCGCCACACCGTGCGCGATCCCCTGACGGTGATGGGCGGCCAGTACAGCCTCCCGTTCACGGCGGCGGTCGCGCTCACCCGCGACATGTCGAACCCGCTGGTGTACAACGATGCGGCCGTAAAGGACCCGCTCGTGCGGAGCCTCGCGAAGAACATGGAGTTGATCGTGGACCATACCGTGCACGATCTCGTCCCCGCGGAGGTGGAGATCGTCTGCGGCGGCAAGACGTACAAGAAGGTGACGTCTCCCCACAAGGGCTCGCCCCACAACCCGCTCACCTGGGCGGATGCCTGCGAGAAGTTCAGCCGCTACACGCGCACTCTGATCGGCGAGCCGCAGGCCAAGGCGATCATGGATGCGGTGGCCGATCTCGAAAACCAAAGCGATATGGCGCGCATCGCCACCTTGCTTGCCAAGACCTGACCCCATTGTCGCTCGTGTCGCAGGTGCGAGGCTCGCTTAGCCCTGCCGCCTGTCACCTGTTAGCGGTCGTTGATGTCGAGCCGCCGATGGGCGCCCATTGGGGGTGTATGATCGGATGCGACAGCAGGTTGCCCCTTGTGGCCGGGAGGGCTCGTTGTGGAGTTGCTTGAGCGTGAAGAGCCGGTTGCGCTGCTGGAAGGCGCACTGTCGAGAGCCCGTGGCGGGTGCGGCCATAGCGTTCTGATCGGCGGCGAGGCAGGTGTCGGCAAGACCTCGCTTGTTGAATCATTTGCGCGTTCGCAAAAAGAGGGCGTTCGCGTACTCTGGGGCGCATGTGACGCGCTGGCTACCCCCGGGCCCCTGGGGCCGCTCTTCGACATTGCCCACGGTATCGGCGGAAAATTGCTGCACGCTCTCGATGCGGACCGCCCGCCGCATCGGTTGTTCCAGACGTTTATCGACGAGTTTCGTACGGCAGGGTGCACGACCATCGTCGTCATCGAGGACGCACACTGGGCTGATGACGCAAGCGCCGATTTTCTGAAATTCGTCGCGCGCCGAATCGCGCGGCATCCGGCTCTCCTCGCAGTCACGTTTCGAGAAGAAGAAGTGTCGGCTGCCCATCCGTTGATGCGCGCGGTCGCTGATGTCCCGGCCGATCATTTGAGCCGCATCCGGCTGCAGGGCTTGTCAGCGGGTGGGGTGGAACAGCTGGCGAACGCGCATGGGCGGAGAATTCCGAATCTCCACGCGATCACGGACGGAAATCCCCTGCTTGTGACAGAACTTCTGCGCAGCCCCGAGGACGGCATCTCCGCGTCGCTGCGGGACACGATGCTCGCGAGACTTCAGCGGCTCACACCCGGGGCGCGCGAACTCGCCGAACTGGTCTCGGCCGTTCCCGACCGCATGGAGCGCGTCTTGCTCGACCGGGCTGTTCCTGCCAATGCGGAAGCTCTCCAGGAGTGCGTCGAGCGGCGGGTGCTGCTCCTCGATCGCGAGCATGTGCGCTACCGGCACGAGCTTGCGCGCCGGGTGGTCGAAGGATTTCTGGTGGACGCGAGACGCCGCGCGATCCATGCGCGGGTGCTCGGCGCGCTGGCCGGTGACGCCGTCAATGCCAAGACGCTCGCGCGTCTCGTGCATCACGCCGATGCAGCGGGTGCCGCAGCGAGCGTGCTGCGTTACGCGCCGCTCGCGGGCGAAGAAGCCAGCCGGCGCGGCGCCCACCGGCAAGCAGCCTCGTTCTACCGGACGGCGCTGCGCTGCGCGGACGGCGTCCCTGCGCGCGAAAGTGCGGTTCTGCTGGAAAAGCTTGCGGCGGAGTCTGCGTTGTCGGGTCGTGGGGATGAGGCGCTCGAAGCGAACGCGCGCGCATTCGAGCTTTGGTGCGAGCAGCAGGATACGCTTGCGCAGGGAACCAACCGGCGGGCGCGTTTCGAGATGTTGCACG
>MEQT01000014.1 GCA_001770325.1 Betaproteobacteria bacterium RIFCSPLOWO2_02_64_14 | reverse complement strand
GTGGAGGACACCGGCCTGCCGCTGCTGCTGCGCGATGCGCAGGTGCTGCCGATCTGGGAGGGCACCACCAACGTGCTCTCGCTCGATGTAGTGCGCGTAGCCGGCTCGAACGATGCGTGGGCCGCCTTGAAGCGGGAAACCGGTTTCATTCTACAAGGCCTGCGCGAGCCCGCGCTCGTCCGCAACTCGGCGCGGGTCGAACAGACGCTGGAGCAGGCCGAAAGTTGGCTCAGGCAGGCGGAAGCAGGCGACCTATTACTTGAGGCAGGCGCGCGGCGCTTCGCCCTGACCCTTGGCCGCACGATGAGTCTCGCGTTGCTTGCGCGCCATGCCCAATGGTCGCTCGACGAGGAGCAGGATGCGCGCGCATTGGCCGCCGCGCGCCGCTTCGCGACCCATGGCATCAATCTGCTCGCCGACATGAATGCGGATGATGCTCGAATGCTCGCGCGGGATGAACCTGGATGAAGTATCTTTCTCCCTTGAACACGAAGTCCACGCCCCCATCCCAACCTTCCCCCGCAAGCAGGGGAAGGAGACTTGCTTGATTGAGTTTCAGGATACGGCCATGCGAAGCACGATGATGAATTTCCCGTTGACGCTCGATCACGTTCTCGAGCGCGCGGGCAGGCTGTTTGCGAAATCGGAGATCATTTCGCGGCTTCCGGACCGGACGCTCCATCGCCACACGTATGCGGATTTTCACCGGCGGGCGCGGGCGCTCGGCGGAGCCTTGCAGAAGCTAGGATTGCAGCGCGGCGATCGCGTGGCGACCTTGATGTGGAACCACTACGCGCATCTCGAGGCGTATTTCGGGGTGCCGTGCGCGGGCGGCGTGCTCCATACGCTTAACCTTCGCCTGCATCCCGACGACATCGGTTACATCGCCAACCACGCGGGCGACCGTTTCCTGATCGTGGACGACGTGCTGCTGCCGCTTTACGACAAATTTCGTGCGCACACGAAATTTGAAACAATTATAGTTGTACCGTTAGCCGGATCGTCCGTTCCGGCAGAGTACGAAAACTACGAAGCGCTGATTGCCCGATCGACTCCGTTGACTCCTGTGGCTCTGGACGAGGACGATCCTGCCGGAATGTGCTACACCTCGGGCACGACCGGCCGGCCCAAGGGTGTGGTCTACTCGCACCGCTCGATCGTGCTGCATTCCCTTGCGACCGCGACGACCGATTACATGGGCGTGAGTCACGCTGACGCGGTGTGCCCGGTGGTGCCGATGTTCCACGTCAACGCCTGGGGCGTGCCATTCACGGCGGCGATGATGGGTTCGAAGATGGTGTTCCCGGGGCCACATCTGGATGCCGTCAATCTGCTCGACCTGTACCAGGCCGAACGAGTGACGCTCACTGCGGGCGTGCCGACGATCTGGATGGGCATCCTCCAGGCGCTGGAGAAGGAGCCGGCGCGCTGGAGGCTCGTGCCGGGCATGCGCATGGTGGTGGGCGGGGCGGCCGTTCCCGAATCGCTGATCCGGGCCTTCGACCGGTTCAACCTGCACGTCGTGCATGGTTGGGGCATGACCGAAACCTCGCCGGTCGGTCTCGTGAGCTTCGCAAAGCGTGAACTGGGCGCGATGCCGGATGATGCGCGCGCTGCACTGCGCGCGAAGCAGGGCGTGCCGCTGCCGTTTTTCGAGGTGCGTGCAATGGGCGCGGCGGGCGAGGCGCCGTGGGACGGTACCAGCATGGGCGAGTTGCAGGTGCGCGGGCCGTGGGTGGCGGCGAGCTATCACGACCTCGACGCCGAGTCGGGCCAGTGGACGCCGGACGGGTGGTTTCGCACGGGGGATATCGTTACCATCGATGCCGCCGGATACGTGAAGATCACCGACCGCATCAAGGATCTCATCAAGTCGGGCGGCGAATGGATCAGTTCGGTCGATCTCGAGAATGCGCTGGTCGGCCATGCAAAAGTCGCCGAGGCGGCGGTGATCGGGGTGCCGCATCCGAGATGGGACGAACGCCCGCTTGCCGCTGTGGTGCTGAAACCTGGCATGACCGCGACGGCGGAGGAACTGCGTGAGTATCTAGCGCCCAAATTCGCGAAGTTCTGGCTGCCAGACGCATTTGTTTTCGTGGATGCCATTCCGCGCACTTCCACCGGCAAGTTGCTGAAGGCGCAACTGCGCGAGCAGTTCCAGAATTGGGATTGGGAATGAACGATTGTGTCCAGTCCTCGCGCATGGCGGGTTCCGGTGCGGCTTCTCCGGAATCAGCCTCGCTGAATCGGCCCCCCTTCTGCGTGTTCCTTCAGGAGGCGCAGACGTGGTCGTGGATTACAGGAGTCTGGCTCTCACGCAGAGTCGGCAGGACGGGCGATTCTTTTTTACCGTCATTACATAGGCCAGACCCAGGACATTCACCATGATCATTACCCGTCTTCTTCAAAACCTGCTGGGCGCCCGGTCATCACCGAATTCCCGCGAAGCGGAAGCGCCGCATGAAGCCGCCAATCCTCTAGCGAACTACTATTTCAACAACACGCGGCGACTGATTCACAAGTGGCACCACTATTTCGAGATCTACCACCGACACTTCGCCCCATTCCGCCGCCGCTCGCCGGTAGTGGTCGAAATCGGCGTCGCACATGGTGGGTCGTTGCAGATGTGGCAAGACTATTTCGGAACTGGCGCGCATGTTGTAGGCATTGACCTCGATCCACGCTGCCGAAGATTCGAGGACGAGAATACGACGATACTCATCGGCGATCAGGCTGATCGCGGATTCCTGGCCGAGGTGCGTAATCGAGTGCCGCGTATCGACATCCTGATCGATGACGGTGGTCACATGATGCAACAGCAAGTTGCGACGTTCGAGGAACTATATCCGCATATCCAGCCACACGGGATCTACCTCTGCGAGGACATGCATACGTCCTTCCTTGCTCGTTGGGGCGGAGGCCACAGACGCGAAGGAACGTTTCTGGAATATAGCAAGGCCCTAATCGATCGCCTCTACGCCTGGTATTCAGAGGATCCGGCGCATTTCAGTGTGGATAGCGTGACCCAATCCACCTTCGCGCTGCATTTCTACGACAGCGTGCTGGTAATCGAAAAACGGCCTATGCGGCCGCCCACGGTCTCAAAAACAGGCGTTCCTTCCTTCTAATGCCGCTGCCATGCCGGTTCGAGGCGAGGGGCCGTTCCCCGGGACCAGGCAGCATTTCATCGTTGTCCAGCCGCTCGCGCGCGATACGCATGGCAGCTTGCCCGTTGCCGGCCGGCTGAATACCGGGCAGCAGACGGGTGCCTCGATGCGGGCTCACTGCCGGGTCAACACCTCGCCATCGACTACCATGCGCCAGGCCCCCTTTTCCTGGTGTGGCGGCTTCGATACCGCGAAGGTCGTTGACAGCGGACCCAGCCCGGCCTCGAAGTTGTCGCCGACGAACTCCTTGATCGGAGCCTTGAGCGATGTCGTGGTGCTGCCGCGCACTTTCCGGTACTCGACCCGGCCCTCTGGGGTGATCAGCAGGAAGACCGATTCGTTCTGCCATCGTCCGATGTAGGAGGCTTTTTCGGGCGGAATCGGCTTCGTGCAGCCTGCGATCAGCAGCATGCCGAACAGCACAGCGATCGTCAGTATCAGACGCATGTCACCCCCCCGACCCGTGACCCATGGCTCGCGAATCGCCAACCCATGGAATCAGCGTGCGTTGCCCTTTGGCACTCAGTACTCAGCACTCGGCATTCACGGCCTCAAAACAACGAACGCACGATTCCGCCGTCCGCGCGCTGCGCCGCGCCGTTGATCGCGGAGGCCCGCTCCGAGCACAGGAACACTACCTGCGCCGCGATTTCTTCCGGCCTCGCCCAGCGCTGCAGCAGCGAACTCGCGCCGGTCGTCCTGAAGTAGTCGGCTCGCAACTCGGCCACCGACTTGCCCTGCGTCGTCGCGGCTTTGCCGAGAAAGGCTTCAACCCCTTCCGACCAGGTTGGTGCGACGAGGACGCTGTTGACCGTGACCCGCGTGCCGCGCGTGAGTTCCGCCAGGCTGCGGGCGATCGACACCTGCGCGGTCTTGGTCATCGCGTAGTGCATCATGTCGATGTTGGGCTTCGCGCTCTGATCGCTGCCGATGAACACCACCCGGCCCCAGTCACGTTCGAGCATCCCCGGGAAGACGGCACGCGTGAGCCGCACGCCGCTCATCACGTTCAACTGGAACATGTCGAGCCAGTCGGCATCGGAGATGTCGGTAAATTTCCTGACCTCGAAATAGCCGACGTTGTTGACGAGTATATCGACTGCTCCGAGATGCCTGATCTCGTCCAGGAGTCTGGACACGCCTTCCGCGGTGGAAAGATCAGCCGCCACACCGTGGACGTCGCCCAGCCGCGTGAGGGAGGTGACAGACTGGCGAACGGTCGCACCGCTGCGCCCGTTGACGATGACCCTTGCCCCCTCGGCGAGCAGTGCCTCGGCGATCGCGCGCCCGATGCCCTGCGTCGAGCCCGTGATGAGCGCGAGCCTGTTGGTAATCCCCAGATCCATGATTGATTTCCCGAATTCGCGTATCATCGGCAATGGTAGCGCAAACAGAGGACATCTCCGTGAGCCTGAAGATCGACATCGTCTCCGACGTGGTTTGACCCTGGTGCTTCATCGGGAAGCGCAAGCTCGCCACCGCGCTGGACAAGTTCCGCGAGCGCCATCCCGATGCTGCACAGCCCGCCGTGCGCTGGCTTCCGTTTCAACTCAATCCCGATCTGCCCGAGAGCGGCATCCCGCGTGCCGAATACATCCAGCGCAAGTGGGGCTCGCGCGGCGGCGGGAACTACTCCCGCGTGGCCGGCGTGGGCACCACGGTCGGCATTCCCTTCGCCTTCGACAAAATCGAGGTGCAGCCTAATACGCTCACCGCCCACCGCCTGCTCCATTACGCCGAACAGAACGGGAGGCAGGACGAGGTGTCAGAAGAACTGTTCCGCGCCTATTTCATCGAGGGCGCCAATCTCACCGATATCGACACCCTTGCCGGCGTCGCCGGGAAGGCGGGGCTTGATCGCGATGCGGTTGCGGCCTATCTCGCAAGCGATGCCGATCGCGACCTGATCGCGGCGTCCGATGTCGATGCGCGGAACGCGGGCATCGGCGGCGTGCCGTTTTTCATCTTCAACCGCAAGATCGGCGTGTCGGGCGCGCAGGACCCCGAGGTATTGCTCGACGCGATGGAGCAGGCGCTCAAGGAAGGATGAAGGCAGAAGGCAGAAGGCAGAAGGATGAAAGATGAAGACGGAAGGGTGGCCGGCGTTGGCGCTGAGGTGACGCTGCACTAGCCCGCACGGTGCCCGTTCGGGATACCGTTCTCATCCACGGTCACCACCGGTATTCCACGCTGCCGTCGCAGGACTGCTCTCACCACGTCGCCGGAAAGCAGGGTCAGCAGGCGTGGAGGCGGTGTCGGCAACACGATCTCGCTGCACTCCAGTTGTTCGGCTGCATCAAGTATCTCGAAGGCGAGTTCACCTTCCCGGAAGAGCGCACGAACCGGTATCCCGTCCCGTACGAACGGTTGCGCCGCCTCCTCGAGCAGGTAATGCGCACGCTGTGACTGGAAGCGGGCGATCTCATCGTGCGTGCGGAAACGCAGCACCTGCCAGTTTGTGATGGGCTCGCCGACGAATAGCAGAGCCACGTCCATGGCCTGGCCCGCCCGGTGCCGGGCCAGCACGTAGCGGATGCCCCAGCGCGAACGCTCGGTGGCATCGATTGGCAGCAGGAAGCGGCGCAGCGCGGCGTCGGCAGCCGCGCCTCTCGTTCCGGCGTAACCGTCATTCGCGGCGCTGCGCCCCCGCGACTCATGACCGGTGTCGTTCATTCCGTTCTCGCCGAACTGGAATGACGTGAAGCGCGGTCCTGCCGTTCGTAGGCGCGATTCCATGAGTGACCTCCGTTGCGTTTTTCCAGTTCCAGATCGAGACCGCGTCGCGTGCGGCGCAGGAAGAAGGGTCCCACCAGGACGATGAGCAGCGGCAGCGCGAGCACGAACTGCCCCAGATACCGGGTGAACAGGGATTCCGGCTCGCCCGCGCCGGAGCGCAGCGCGAAAGCGGCGAAAGCGACGCCGGCCATGATGCCTGCCCACTCGATCGCATCGAACTCGGTGTTGCGCGCGCGGTTCAGAATACCCTCCCATTGATCGGGCGGAAGGTCGCGCAGTCGCGGATAGGCGAGCAACCGCAGCAGCCTGCCGATCCTTGCGCCAGCGTCGTCCGGTGGTCTGCGATATGCCATGGTCCGGCCGTCAGATGTAATAGAGCACCAGGTAGCTCACCAGCATGACCATGACCCATAGCGCCATGCCGCGGGTGGAACCGCCGTCCGCCATGAACTGGCCGGCCGAAGTCCTGCGCTCGCCCTGGGCGAGCGCCCAGGTCGCGGCGTGGCTGACCATGGCGCCAAGCTGGCGGATACGGGCCGACGTGAAAGCGGTGGTGCGGCGGACCGCGCGGAGTGCCGCCCGGCGGTACAGCCAGTCGAAATCGAGATTGACCGAACGCAGTTCCGGCGGGTAGATGCCGGTACGCATCAGCACCGCGAATGCCAGTGCGGAGAAGACGAGAAGCTGGAGCTGTGCCACGACGTGTGACGCGGTGTAGGGCTCGTACGCCACTGCGAACGGGAGAATGCTGTAGAAGAGATCCGGGAGAACCCCGATTCCGATGCACAGGGCAGCCGCGATCCCCATTGCGATCAGCATGTTGGCCGGCGCTTCCCGGCACCGGATTCCCGCGTCGTGCGCGAAGAACGCGAAATACGGAATCTTGATGCCGGCGTGATGGAACACGCCCGCCGAGGCGAAGAGCAGGATGAGCCACTCCACGATCCGCCCGTCCCCCGCCACCGCAGTCATGATCAGCGACTTGGTGACGAAACCGCTGAATAGCGGAAACGCCGATATCGATGCCGCGCCGACGATGCAAAAACCGGTGGTCCAGGGCATTGACTTGTAGAGACCACCCAGGTTGGTGCCGTTCACGGTGCCGGTGCGCAACAGCACGGCTCCCATCGACATGAACAACAGGCCCTTGAATAGAATGTCGGCGAACGCATGCGCGACCGTGCCGTTGAGACTCAGCTCGGTGCCCACGCCCACGCCCACCACCATGAATCCCAGCTGGTTGTTCATGCTGTAGGCGAGGACACGGCGCAGATCGTTCTCGATGACCGCGTAGAAGATCGGGAACGCCGCCATCGCGGTGCCGATCCAGATCAACATTTCCGTCCCGGGAAAGCCCCGCGCCAGCGCGTAGATGCCGAGCTTGGTGGTAAACGCGGACAGGACGACGGTGCCGGTGGCCGTCGCCTCGGGATACGCGTCCTGGAGCCAGTTGTGCAGAAAGGGAAACGCGCACTTGATGCCGAACGCGAGCAGCAGCAGCACTCCGCCCGGCTGATCCAGGCCGATCGCACCGAAAGCGAGAGACCCGGTCTCGGCGTAGCGCCACGCCGCGCCGGCAGCCAGCAGCACGCCCGAGGCAAGCTGGACGACGATGTAACGGAATCCCGCCCGGAACGCGTGTTCGCTGCCGCGGGCCCAGATGACGAGCACTGCGGTGATCGCGGTGAGTTCCCAGTACAGAAACAGCGTCAGAAAGTCCCCGGCGAACACTGCTGACATTGCCGCGCCCGCATACACCATGGCGGCGGACGGTTCCAGGCGGCCGCGCAGGTGCCAGGCGAAGACCGCGTACAGCAGTGACGCGATCACGAAGACATAGCCGAACGCGAGGCTCAAGCGATCGACGCGCACCCACTCGAGCGCGAATCCGAATACCTCCGAACGCAGCGTCATGCCGGGCACGAGCGACAGGAGGTGCGCGAACTCGGCTGCCGGCGCGAGCAGCAGGAACGCGGGACGCAGGCGCGCCGGCACCAGAGGCGCCAGCAGTCCCGCGCCGATGAGGAGCAGCCCGGGCGGGAGGTCAATGGTCATAGTAGTCCTCGGGACGCTTCACGGCCCGGCGCAGCAGCTTCGCTGCCAGCACCAGCGACACGCAGGCGACGAAGCCGTAAAGCGCGTAGAAGCCGACCGTCTCCGCGAAGGCGAGATCGTCATGGCGACGAAGCACGAAATCCGTGGCCACCAGCAGGAGACCGACTACCCAGACGCCGCGGTAGAGCCGTGTGACATTCGCCGGATCGTCGAGCCAGTAACTGCGCTCGTGCGTGCTTGCGCTGTGCCTGGAATCCGTCATGACCCTCCCCATACCGCACGCGCGAGCTCCAGCGGGATGCCGCCGGCGAACGGCAGCGCAAGCGTCGCGGCGGCCGTGATGACGAGCGCCGCCACGCTGGCGGCCGGCGCCTCGCCGTGGTCGTGCCGGGGCGCCACGCGTTCGGCGCGGAAAAACGCGCTATAGATGACGGGCAGGAAGTACGCCGCATTCAGCAGCGTGCTGGTGGCGAGAACCGCGAGCGCCACCCAGCTTTCGGAGGCCGCCGCGCCCTGAACCATGTACCACTTGCTGAAAAATCCGGCGGCGGGCGGGATGCCGATCAGCGACAGCGCGCCGATCGCGAAGGCGCCCATCGTCCACGGCATGCGCCGGCCGATGCCGTCGAGCTCGCTCACTTCTGTCTTGTGCGACGCGGTGTAGATCGCGCCGGCGGCGAAGAACAGCGTGATCTTGCCGAGCGCATGCGCGGCGATGTGCAGCACGGCTCCGATCATCGACAGCGGCGCGAGCACGGCCACGGCCAGCACCACGTAGGACAACTGGCTTATCGTGGAGTAGGCCAGCCGGCGCTTGAGGTTGTCCGCGTTGAGGGCAACCACCGAAGCGGCGAGTATCGTGAAGCCCGAAATCGCGATGAGCCAGTCGGTGGGCACGCCGTTGCCCAGCGCCTCGGTGCCGAAGAGATAGACCACGACCTTGACCACGCTGAAGACGCCCGCCTTGACTACCGCGACCGCGTGCAGCAGGGCCGAGACCGGGGCGGGCGCCACCATGGCCGCCGGCAACCAGCGGTGAAACGGCATGAGCGCCGCCTTGCCGATGCCGAACATGTAAAGCGCCAGCAGCGCGGCCATGGGGACCGGATCGAGCTTGCCCGCGAGGATGCCGCCGGCGCGGAAATCGGTGGTGCCGGTGGTGTGCCAGGTGAACACCAGCGCCGGCAACAGGAACACCACCGACGTGCCGATCAGCACGGCGAGGTAGATGCGGCCGCCATTGCGCGCGCCGTCGGTGCCGTGATGCGTGACCAGCGGATAGGTGACCAGCGTCAGCGCTTCGTAGAATATGAACAGCGTGAAGGCATTGGCCGAGAATGCGATGCCGATGGTGGCTGCAAGCGCCAGCGCGAAGCAGACGTAGAACCGCGTCTGATGTGCCTCGCCATTAGCGCGCATGTAGCCGATCGAGTACAGCGAGCTCACGATCCAGAGCCCCGAGGCGACCAGCGCGAACAGCATGCCAAGTGGTTCGACGCGGAATGCGATTTGCAGTCCCGGCATCACTTCCAGCAGTTCGAGGCCGGGCCGGGCGCCGTCGAGGACGGATGGCACGAGCGAGGCGACGCAGAAGAAGAGCGCGCCCGCGGACAGAAGCGAGACGCCTTCGCGCAGATTGGGGAGATAGCGGCACACGGCGA
>MEQT01000013.1 GCA_001770325.1 Betaproteobacteria bacterium RIFCSPLOWO2_02_64_14 | reverse complement strand
CGCTTTTTGCTCTGCTAATCGAAGCTCGTACAACTTCTGCAAGTTGAGCCAGAATTCGGCGCTGGTCCCGAAAAAGTGCGCGAACCTGAGCGCGGTATCACCGGTCACCGCCCGCCACGTCCAATCGGACCTTGGCCCGTTCGGTCATCACCGCCAAGCGTCCTCACCTTGCACCGATCGACGAGCTCGTAGCCCGCCTCCGCGAAGCGAGCCACTTCGTGTCCTTGGAGCGTTTAGCGGTCAACCCGCAATGCGGTTTTTCCAACTCGGTGATGGGAGGCGCCGTCACCCCAGCAGACCAGGAACGTAAGCTCAGCCGGGTCGTGCAGGCCGCCCGTCGGGTTTGCGGCGAAGATACGGCAAAGCTTCCCGACATCGCCTGAAGCGGCCCACAATCAGAGCGGCTGATCCGCACGCGCGCCTGCGCTTGCCTGAACCGGGTCATAGGGTGCAGTATTTGTCATCATGTCGAGTTTCCAGGCCGGATGCGCCAGATGAACGCGACTACGCCGCTGCAATCAACGCCTGATGCGGGTCTCGGAGCGTTCACGAAGGCGTTCCGGTCACGCACAGGATCGCGTCCGGTGGGCAAACCCGAGATTTTTCTCTCCCGTCTTCCACTTCCCCGCGTGGCTTATCCAGGAATCTCATGAATCTCCGCAATTGCAATTCCCGCATCGGAAGTCTTCGCATCCGCAGCGCCACCGCGCTGCTTGCCGCGGTGACCTGCGTTTCTTTCGCGCACGCGCAAGGCTGGCAGCCCGCGCGGTCGGTGCGCTGGGTGGTGCCGTACGTGCCGGGGGGCGCGAACGACCTGGTGACGCGCACCGTGGCGGAGCCGTTGAGCGCGGCGCTCGGCCAGCAGTTCGTGGTCGACAATCGCGGAGGCGCCTCCGGGACCATCGCGCTCGACCTGGTCGCGAGAGCCGCGCCGGACGGCTACACGTTAACGACTGCCGCCGACGCGATCACCATATTGCCGTCCGCGTTCAAGAAATTGAGCTTTGATCCGCGCACCAGCTTCGTCCCGATCACGACCATGACGACGCAGCCGATGGCGCTCGCCGTGCACGCAGCGCTGCCGGTCAAATCCGTAAAGGAGCTGATCGCGCTCGCCAAAGCCAAAGCCGGCGGACTTTCCTACGGCACCTCGGGAACCGGCACCTCGCAGCATCTGGCCGGCGAGCTGATCAAGCGGGCGGGCGGCTTCGAGATGACCCACATTCCGTACAAGGGCGCCGGCCAGGCCATCATCGATCTCGCCGGGGGACAGGTGCCGGTGGTGCTGGTCGGATCCTCCACCGTGATCCCGCAGCACCGGGCGGGACGGGCGAGAATCATCGCGGTCACTTCCGCGAAACGCTCGGCGGCGCTGCCGGACGTGCCGACGCTCGCGGAGGCGGGTCTCGCCGGTTTCGATATCTACCACTGGATTGGCATACTCGGACCGGCGAAGCTGCCGAAGGAGGTCGTGGCGCGCGTGAACGGCGAAGTCGGCCGGATACTGCGCAGTCCTGCGGTCCGCGAGCGCCTCGAGGCTGTGGGACTCGAACCCTCTCCCAGCACGCCGCAGCACATGGCGGCGTTGATACGCGACGGGATGGAGCGCTGGGGCAAGCTGATCGCGGACCTCAAGCTGGAACTGAAATAGGACTCGAACGCAACTTCCAAGTCTCAAGGAAGTGCCCGAAGGCCTCGGAGCCTGTACGAAGGCGTTCCGGTGACCTTTTACTTTCATCCGCACGTGCGTGTGCGGGCGGCCGACGGGGTATTCCGGCCAGATGGCACATTCTCGATCGCTACGAGCAGCTTGACCGGCACAGTTCCCGGTGTTACCTTGGTGTCACCTGACGGAGACGCACCATGCCCGCAACGACCACACTGAAGCTCCCCGAGACCCTCAAGAAGCGCATCGCGCCGCTGGCGCAATCCGCCGGCAAGACCCCGCACGCGTGGATGGTCGAGGCGCTCGAAACCCAGGCGGTGCTCGCGGAAAAACGCAGGGCGTTCATCGCCGACGCATTGGCTGCGGAGAAGGAGGTCGGGAAGAACGGCCGGGTATTCCGGGCCGAGGACGTGCATCGCTACATCCGCAACCGGGCCGCGGGGAAGAAATCCGTGCGCCCGAAGCCCGTCAAGTGGTAACGCCCGGCGATGGCGGTGATCCGCTACACGCCGCGCGCTTCATCCGATCTTCTGAGACTCGTTGATTTTCTGGCGGAGAGCGATCCGCCCGTGGCCGTCGAGACGGCCGAGTTGATTGCGTCGGCGGTCGAAGCGCTTCAGTTCCATCCGCTGCTCGGCCGCCCGGTGGAGTCGGGATATCGCGAGCTCACCATTTCGCGCGGCAGAAGCGGTTATCTCGCTCTCTACCGATACGATGATGCGCGCGACCGGGTTCTCGTGCTGTCCATCCGCCATCAGCGCGAAGCGGGCTATATTTGACCATGATCGCTTGCCACGCAGACCCCGTCGTCCGCCTGCCCCGCCCGTCCGAACTTATCGTTCCCGACATCGCCTGACCTGCCGTACCGAAGCAACGCCTCCCAACAGCCGGGGTGCGGGAAAGAGCTTGCCGCGCTCCGGTGGTTGGAATAAATTGCTCGGTAATTGACGGCTGACGGAGGACCTTATGATGCCACGCGAAACGATGACGGTGATATTCAGAGCCACTGCAGCGGTTGCGATTTCATTGCTGTGGGCGCCGCCGGCGGCACTTGCGCAGGCGTATCCCGTGAAGCCCGTCCGAATTATCGTCGTGTGGCCACCGGGCGGCTCCAACGATGTCGTCGCGCGCGTGATGGCCCAGCGGCTCACGGAAACCGTGGGCCAGCCGTTCGTCGTTGAGAACCGGGCGGGCGCGACGGGTACGATCGGCTCCGAAATCGTCGCGAAGAGCCCGCCTGACGGCTATACGGTCATGGTGCAATCCGCCACCCACATCGCGAACGCGCATACCTACAAGAAACTGCCGTACGACACGATGAAGGATTTCACCGGTGTGCTGCCGCTCGCCGTGCAGGTCGGAATGCTCGTCGTGCACCCGTCGCTGCCGGTGAAGTCGGTGAAGGAGCTGATAGCGCTCGCAAAGGCGAGGCCGGACGAGATCGCCTGGGCCTCCACGGGCACTGGCAGCTACACGTGGCTCACCATGGCGCTGTTTCTCCAGATGAGCGGGACGAAGATGCTGGAAGTCAACTACAAGGGCGGCGGCCCGGCCGTGATCGCGCTCCTCTCCGGGGAAACCCAGGTGTTTTTCGTGGGCATCGGCTCCGTTCACGCGGCCCTGAAGGCGAAGCGCCTCCGGCCGCTGGGCGTCGCGTCCGACAAGCGGTTGAAGCCGTATCCCGACGTTCCAACGGTCGCGGAAGCGGGCTTGCCGGGGTACGAGCTGACCGCGTGGATCGGTTCGTTCGTGCCGGCGGCGACGCCGCGCCCGATCGTGGAGCGCCTCAACACCGAGTTCAAAAAGGCTCTGGAGCATCCCGACGTGACGAAGATCCTGGGCGCGCAGGCGCTCGACCCGATGCCGATGACGCCGGATGAATTCGCTCGACGCCTGAAATCGGACTACGAGAAGTACGAGCGTATCATCCGGACGACGGGCGCGCGGGCGCAGTGAGCCGGCCGCGGATCCGCTGCACCATCTCGTCGAGCGAGCCGTAGACCATCACGCCCGCCACTCCACGCTCGGCTACCACTCGCCGGTTCAGTTCCCGCAGGACTGGATCACGACTCAGCATTCGGTGGGGTTTTCGCCACCGCTCCTTCGGTGATCCAGCACGTCAAGTCCGGCAGGATGCGGGGGCTTGCTGTCACGAGCCTGCAGCGCGCGCCTCTGGCCCCGGACCTTCCGACGGTCAGCGAGGCGGGTATCCCAGGTTACGAGGCGGGCGCCTGGCAGGGCCTGCTGGTGCCAGCCGGGACGCGCCGGGAGATCATCTCGCGGCTGGAGGCAGAATCGTCGAAGGTCTTGAAGTTGCCGGAGGTGAAGGAACGGCTGGACGCCACCGGCCTCACCCCGATCGGCAGCACCCCCGAGGGGTTCGCCGCGTACCTCCGCAGCGAGATTGAGAAGTGGGGGAAAGTAGTGAGATCCGTGGGTATGCGGGTCGATTGAAGAATGAAATAGCAGCAAGGATATTTTGACCACGGAATCCGGGAAACGGGAAAACCAAGGAAGGGGAGGCTGGCGCGGTGGGCGGGAGCCGTGTACTATGATCCAGCCCCCGAGAGCGCCGGGCACCGCCCCGGACGCGGTGTGATCGCTCCAGGCGTGCGCACACCAATCCAGTCGCACAGCGAGGTCGCCCATGGCGCAGGTCGTGCTGAAGGAACTCAACAAAAAGTACGACGAGGTGCACGCTGTCAAGGACGTCAACCTGACGATCCGCGACAAGGAGTTCATGGTCCTCGTCGGGCCGTCGGGCTGCGGCAAGACCACGACGCTCCGCATGGTCGCAGGGCTTGAAGATATCACCTCCGGCGAGATCGCCATCGGCGACCGGATCGTCAACGATCTGCCGCCCAAGGACCGCGACATCGCCATGGTGTTCCAGAACTACGCGCTCTACCCGCACATGAGCGTGTACGACAACATGGCCTTCGGCCTCAAGATGCGGAAATTTCCCAAGCCGGAGATCCAGAAGCGCGTCCAGGACGCCGCCGAGATACTCGGCATCCAGGAGTTACTCCGGCGCAAGCCGCGCCAGCTCTCGGGCGGCCAGCGCCAGCGCGTCGCCGTGGGCCGCGCCATCGTGAGGCACCCGCAGGTGTTCCTGTTCGACGAGCCGTTGTCGAACCTCGACGCCAAGCTGCGCGTGCAGATGCGCGTCGAGTTGAAGCGTCTCCACGAGCGTCTCGAGACCACAGCGATCTACGTCACCCACGACCAGGTCGAGGCGATGACGCTCGGGTCGCGGGTCGTGGTCATGAAGGACGGCTGGGTCCAGCAGGTAGGCGAGCCCATGGAGATCTACGCCAGGCCCCAGAACAGGTTCGTCGCGGGCTTCATCGGATCGCCGTCCATGAACTTCATCCCCGTCACGCTGACCGACGGCAGCGGCGCGCTCTTTGCCGAAGCCGGCGGCATCAAGATCAAGGTGCCCGCTGCGAGCACGCAGAGCCTGATGCCCTACAAGGGCCAGGGCCTGACGTTGGGCGTTCGCCCGGAGGACCTGCGCGTCGGCGCGAGCTCGGATTCCGCGGACCTCTCCTTCGAGGCCGTGGTCGAGGTCGTCGAGCCTCTCGGCTCCGAAATCCTGCTGGACACCAGGGCCGCGGGGCAGCAGATCGTCGCCCGCGTCGAGCCCACGGTCAGGACGCAGCCGCACGAGAAGATTCGCCTGACATTCATCCCCGACCGCATCCACTTCTTCGACGCGAAGACGGAAGCGGTCATCAAGTAGCCTTGACACCCGACCTTGAGCCGACCTAGACTTTGATCGCTCCCGGTGACCGAACCGACCAAAGCGCGGTAAGGCGTGATGCGCCTGGCCCGGGTGTCCGAGCGCGGATTCGCATAGGAATCGATCGACCAGACGGAGGAACCCATGAATAAGATCAGTCGCCGCCGCTTCCTCATCACCACCGGCGGCCTCGCCGGCATTCTCGCGTCCGGCATCCCGCCCGCCCGCGGACAGCAGCGGGAGATCTCGTACCTCTGCTGGAACAACTTCGCCCCCGCCTCGGACAAGAAGCTGGCGGCGATCGGCCAGCGCTTCACCAAAGACACCGGCATCAAGATCCGCATCGACCACATCGCCCACCCCCAGCAGGCGGCCAAGTACGCCTCCGAGGTGCAGACACAGGCCGGCCACGACCTCGTCGAGATGCGCATGCACTTCCCGTGGCTCTACGAGCCCCAACTCGTGGACCTGTCCGATCTGGTGAAGGAGCTCGAGAAGAAGCATGGGCCGGCGCTCTCGTCGGCCCGGGAGACCGCCATGGTCAAGGGGGTCTGGCGCGCGGTGCCGCAGTATCGCACCTTCTTCGTGGCCTGCTATCGGGAGGACCTGTTCAAGAAGGCCGGCCTCAAGATCCCCGATACCTGGGAAGACCTCTACACGGCCGGCAAGGAGCTGAAGAAGATGGGGCACCCGGTCGGGATCCCCATCGCCCAGAACTACGACACGATCTCCACGGCGGGACCCGTGCTCTGGTCGCTGGGGGGCAAGGAGGTGGAGAAGGACGGCAAGACCGTCGCCATCGGCGGCCCGCAGACGGTCGAGATGGTGGAGTGGTACAAGAAGATGTACCGCGACTGTATGGAGCCGGAGGTGCTGTCCTGGACGGACGCCAGCAACAACGACTCGCTGGTCGCGGGCAAGGCGGGCTGGATCCATAATCCCGTCAGCGCCTATCTCACCGCCCGCAACCGCAAGATGGAGACGGCCGCCGGCATCAACCATCACCGGAGCCTGGCCGGGCCCAACGGCCAGCGTCACGAAACCGACGTGCCGCGCCACATCGGCATCTGGAAGTTCTCGAAGAACATCGAGCCGGCCAAGGAATGGATCCGCTATCTGCTCGGCAGGCGCGAGGTCTACGACGAGTACGTCATGTCGGGCGACGCCTTCAACCTTCCCGCGTACACGAGCCTGGTCGACCATCCCGTGCTCAAGACCGATCCGAAGTTCGCCGCGCTCAGGCAGGAAGGCGTCCAGTTCCATTGCTACGGCTGGCCCGCGCCCGCGAGTGACAAGATCCAGCTCATCACCAATTCCTTCATCCTGCCCAACATGATCGCCAAGGCGGTCACCGGCACGTCCACCAAGGAAGCCATCGCCTGGGGCGCGAACGAGATGAAGAGGATCCTGGCCGGGTAGGGCGCGGGATCTCATGGCAACCGCAGACGCAGGCGTCATCGTCGCGGCCCCCCGGCCGCGATTCAGATTGCGGCTGCGGCTGCGGGAGTGGCTCAATCGCGAGGAGGTTCTGGGCCCGCTGTTCGTGACGCCGGCCCTGCTGCTCCTGCTCGTGCTCGTCGCCTATCCGTTCTGCATGGCGGTCTACTTCTCGCTGTCGGACGCCTTCATCGGGCGACCCAGCCAGTTCATCGGGATCCGGAACTTCGTGAACCTCTGGGAGAGCGATGCCTTCCGCCAGACTTTCCAGAATGCCTTCGTCTTCACGAGCATCGCCATCGCCTTCAAGCTTGTGCTGGGCATCACGTTAGCCCTGCTTCTGAACCAGCAGCTCTGGTTCAAGCGGTGGATCCGAGGGGCGGTGCTCTTGCCTTGGGTCATCCCCACGGCGCTCTCCACGCTCGGCTGGTGGTGGATGTTCAACTCGCTGTACAGCGTGGTGAACTGGACCGGCATCGCACTCGAGCTCATGGATCCCCCGGGCCCGAACTGGCTCGGACAGAAGTACTACGCCATGACGGCGGTGATCGTGGTGAACATCTGGCGCGGGCTCCCCTTCTTCGCGATCACGATCCTGGCCGGGTTGATGGCGATCCCCAAGGAGCTCTACGAAGCGGCGGAGGCCGATGGCGCCGGGCCGGTGAGGCGGTTCTGGTACATCACGCTGCCCCTCCTCAAGCCCGTGCTCGGCATTGTGATCCTGTTCTCGACGATCTTCACGTTCAGCGAGTTCAACATCGTCTACGTCCTCACCAACGGCGGCCCCATCAACTCGACCCATCTCTTCGCCACCCTCGCCCGCCAGGTGGGTCTCGAGACGGGGCGGATCGGCGAGGGCGCGGCCATCTCGCTCTACCTGTTCCCCGTGCTCATGTTTGTGGTATGGGCGCAGCTCAAGTCCGTGCGGAAGGAAGTCCTGTGATGGCGAGCGCGAAGAAGCGGCGGCGCTGGGGGAAGATCGGCGCCCATCTGCTCCTCGTCCCCTTCCTGGTGTTCGCGCTCTTCCCCTTCTACCACATGGGGATGACGTCGCTGAAGACGGACCGCGAGCTGTACGATCGCAAGGCGGTGCCCCTCCTGATCCGGCAGGGGGTCACCCTCGAGCACTACACCAAGCTTGTGAGGGACAGCGAGTTCCTGACCTGGGCCAAGAACAGCCTGCTCGTCAGCTTCCTGGCCACGACGCTGTCGCTCGTGATCGGGACGGTGGCGGCCTACGCGCTCGCCCGGCTCACGTTCGTCGGGGTGGGCGGCCTCGGGACGGCGATCTTCGTGACCTATCTGGTGCCGACCTCGCTCCTGTTCCTGCCGCTCGCCCAGGTGGTGAACTGGCTCGGGCTCGGCGACTCCAAGTGGGCGCTGGTGGTGACCTATCCAACCTTCCTGGTGCCGTTCTGCACCTGGCTCCTCATCGGCTACTTCCGCACGGTGCCGAAGGAAGTGGAGGAGTGCGCGCTCGTGGACGGCGCCACGCGCATCCAGGCGCTCTGGCACATCATCCTTCCCATCGCCGTGCCGGGGCTCGTGTGCGCGGCGCTCTTCGCCTTCACGCTGTCCTGGAACGAGTTCATCTACGCGCTGACCTTCACCTCGTCCTCGGACGAAATCACGGCCAGCGTGGGCGTGACCCAGGAGCTGATCCGCGGCGACATCTACTACTGGGGACAGCTCATGGCGGGCGCGATGCTCGGTTCCATCCCCATCGTCATCCTCTACGTCTTCTTCCTCGACTACTACGTCTCCGGCCTCACGGCCGGCGCGGTCAAAGGCTGACGGGCAGCGTCCCCCGACTCAGCGGCTGGACCGGCACGGTTTTATCGTTCACAGCGGTATGGCAAGCAGCGTGTCGAAGCGGCGGCTGTCGCAAATGACGACTTTTTCCTCGAATTGCGGCTTGCCGCCGCTGCCGTTGAGGCGGATAACGTCGAGATAGCGTCCCGTCGCGAACAGCATGGATTCCCCGGTGTGCATGATGCGCACGGCCTGGAAGTGCGAGACGGCGCGCACCGTACTCGCGCCGTGTCGCTCG
>MEQT01000012.1 GCA_001770325.1 Betaproteobacteria bacterium RIFCSPLOWO2_02_64_14 | reverse complement strand
GTTCCCTGGTCGCCACCGCAGGCCGATGAGAATCTCGCGATCGAACCGCTCCTGCTGCCGGATCCATTCGATGAAAGCAAGGGCGGTTAACGCGATGCCCGGCGCAATCGCCGCAGCGTCCTGGACCCACTGATTGAACACGCAGTCGCACAAGGAACCGAGGATGGCCAAGAAGAGGACCATACGTACCATTCCACAGGCTCGCACGCCGCCCTGCGAGCGGCCGCCGCACGAGCGGGTGAGGAACTTCGAGGAAGTCTCCAGCAGCTACCGCATCGAAGATGCGCTGCGCGAATCAGACCGCTGCCTCCTCTGCCCCGATCCTGCCTGTGTCGCGGGCTGCCCGGTCAACATCGACATTCCCGGCTTCATCAGGAAGATCGGCGAGAAGGATTATCGCGGCGCCTACGACGTGATCACCGGCACCAACCTGTTGCCGGCGGTGTGCGGCCGCGTCTGTCCCCAGGAAAACCAGTGCGAGGCGCCCTGCCCCGTAGGCGAGACGCTGGAACCGGTGGCGATCGGCCGCCTCGAACGCTTCGTCGGCGACATGGCGATCGCGCAGCGCTGGACCAATATTCCCTACATCGAGCCCAACGGCTACAAGATCGGGATCGTCGGTTCCGGACCGGCCGGCATGGCATGCGCGGCGGACATGGCAAAGGCCGGATGCGATGTCACGGTCTACGAAGCGTTTCACCAGGCGGGTGGCGTGCTGAAGTACGGCATTCCGGACTTCCGGCTGCCGAATTCCGTGGTCGACGCGGAGATTGCGAACCTGAAGGCGCTGGGTGTCAAATTCGAGTGCAATACCCTGGTGGGGCGGCTCTTCACCATCGAGCAGATGCTCTCCGAACTCGGGTTCCACGCCGTGTTCATCGGCACCGGCGCCGGCTATCCGAAGTTCCTGGACATTCCCGGCGATTCCCTGAACGGCGTGCTGTCGGCGAACGAACTCCTCACGCGCTGCAATCTCATGCGCGCGCGCGATGCCGAATACGACACGCCGATGGAGCTCGGCCGGAAGGTGACGGTAGTCGGATCCGGCAACACTGCGATGGACGCGCTCCGGGTATGCCTGCGGCTGGGAGCGGAAAACGTGCACTGCATCTACCGGCGCACCAAGGCCGAGAGCCCGGCGCGCGCCGAAGAGATCCACCACGCCGAGGAGGAAGGCATACAGTTCAACTGGCTCACCAACCCGATCGAACTTCTCGATGACGGCAAGGGCGCAGTGCGGGCGATGCGCTGCATCCGCATGGAACTCGGCGCGCCGGACGACTCGGGACGGCGCAGCCCGGTTCCGATCGCGGGCAGCGAATTCGAGTTTGAAACCGACATGGTGGTGGTCGCGATCGGCACCAACGCCAACCCGATCATCGGCCAGACCTCGAAATTGAAGCTCAATCGCCGCGGCTACATCGAGACCGACCCGAATCTCGCCTGCTCCCTGGCAGGGGTGTTCGCCGGAGGAGACATCGTGACCGGCGCGGCAACCGTGATCGAGGCCATGGGCGCGGGCCGCAGGGCGGCAGCCAGCATGAAAGCCTATCTGGGAATACGAGACACCGAGGTCGTCTATCGGCCGGAGCGCAAAGGCAGCGCCGGCAAGCTGTTCGGCATCGATATCGGTGAGCGCAACTACGCCCGCGTCCATGTCGCCTGAAGCCGAACCTCAACGAAAACCCTCCACCATCATGAACGATACACTCACCGTAAACCGCCTCGACCACGCCTCAAGTCAACTCGCTACCGCATCAGGCGGCAAACCGGTCATCACGCTCGCGGAACACATCGTCGAAATTGTCAGCGATTCCGGCGAGGGCGCCCAACGCTGCGGCCAGTCGCTGGGGGCGATCGCCGCCAAGATGGGCAACGGTGTCTGGACCGTGGAGATCATTCCCGCCGAGATCCAGCCGCCCCCGCGCAGCATCGCCGGCGCCAGCGGCAACCGCGTGCGGCTCGGATCGCACCGCATAGACAACGGCGGCGACGAGGCGGACCTGGTGGTCGCCTTCAACGAGCAGGTGCTGCTCGGCCGCGTGCGGGCAGCCGAACTCAAGCCCGGCTGCATCATCCTGCTGGAGAGCATGTGGCGCGAGCACCAGGACTCGAAAATCGCCGAAACCTATGTCCAGACCCACGACAAGCTCGCGGCGGACGGCTACCGCGTGATCGAGATTCCGATGGAGCGCGAATGCCGCGTGCTCGTTTCCGATCCACGCCGCGGCAAGAACATGTTCGTGCTCGGGATGCTGATGAGCATCTACAGCCTTGACATGCGTCTTGCGCGCGAACAGATCGACTACGCCTTCCGCAAGAAGGCCGACAGCATCGTCAAGTCGAACATCGCGCTGCTTGAAGCCGGATATCAGTGGGCGGAAGCCAACCTGGATTTCAAGTACCGGATTCCTGCCACACGCGCGAAAGAGCCGCAGATCGTGGTCAACGGCAATACGGCGCTGGCGCTGGGCGTGCTTGCCTCCGGCATGGAAATCTGCGCCATGTACCCGATTACGCCGGCGACTTCGGCGTCCCATTACCTCTCCGATGTCTTCGAGAAAGTCGGCGGCATCGTTCACCAGGCCGAAGACGAAATCGCGGCGTGCGCCTTTGCCATCGGCGCCTCGTACGCCGGCAAGTGCGCCTTGACCATCACCTCCGGACCGGGCTTCTCGCTCAAGCAGGAGGCGCTCGGGCTGGCGGTCATGACCGAGGTGCCGCTGGTGGTGGTCAACGTGCAGCGTGGCGGCCCCAGCACCGGACAGCCGACCAAGGCCGAGCAGGGCGACCTGCTCTCGGCATGTTTTGGCAGCCACGGCGATGCGCCCAAGGTCGTCATGGCGGCGAGCAGCATCGAAGACTGCTTCTACTCGATCATCACCGCGCGCAGGATCGCCGAAACGTTCAACATGGTGGTCGTGGTGCTCTCGGATTCGGGTCTCGCCACCTCGCAGCAGCCGTTCCCGCGTCCCAGGTTCAACGAGGCCTGGCTCGCACCACCGATCGACCAGAGCGCGCTGCCCACCGGCGCGAAGCCGTATGACTGGGATCCTGCGACGGGGATCGCACGGCGCTTCGTTCCCGGACAGCCGAACGGCATGCACACGTTGACGGGGCTGGCGCACGATCGCCTGAGCCACGTCGCCTACGATGCGGACGCGAATGAGGAAGGCCTCCGCTACCGCAGCCTCAAACTCGCCGCGGTGCAGAAAACACTCAAGCCGCCGCCCGTATTCGGGGCTCCGGAGGGCGACCTGCTCGTCATCGGGTGGGGCAGCACCAAGGGCGCGATCGAGGAAGCCGTGGCACGGCATCAGGGCGAAGGCCGCAGGGTCTCCTCGATGCACCTGCGCTTCCTGCAGCCCATGCCGCCGGGCATCAAGGAAGTGATGCAACGCTTCCGCAAGGTGATGACGATCGAGAGCAACTGGTGCGACCGCCCGGAAGACCCCATCATCGACGAGACCAATCGCCGCTACTCGGCGGTGGCGATGATGCTGCGCGCGCGCTATCTCGTCGACGTCGATTGCTGGAGCGAGGTGAAAGGCCAGTCGATCAAGCCCGGCACCATCTACCGCGTGCTCCACGCCAAGCTTCAGGAAAAGGACTAGATCATGACGATCCATGCCACCGAGTGCGTGATGCGCATGCACGACGATCACCACGACCTGGAGGAGTACCAGGGCAGCATTCCGCGCTGGTGCAGCGGCTGCGGGGATAACGCGATTCTCGCCGCCATGCAGAAACTGTGCCGCAACGAGAAACTTCGCCCCGAGAAGACCGTGTTCGTGTCCGGCATCGGCTGTTCCAGCCGCTTCCCGCACTACATGAAGACCTACGGCTTTCACGGCATCCACGGCCGCGCCCTGCCCGTCGCCGAGGGCATCAAGCTCACCCGCCCCGATCTGCACGTGTTCGTGAACACCGGCGACGGCGACTGCTGCAGCATCGGCGCCGCGCACTGGATCCACGCCGTGCGCTACAACATGAACATGACGCTGATGCTGCACGACAACCACGTCTATGGCCTCACCAAGAAGCAGGCTTCTCCGACGTCACCGAAGGGACTGCGCAGCAACACCACACCGCGCGGCGCCTACCTGGACCCGCTCAATCCCCTGACCATTACGCTCGGCGTGCAAAACGTGTCGTTCGTGGCGCAGGCGGTCGACTGGATACCCGAGGTGGTGTACGACATCCTGGAGAAGGCATTCCATCACAAGGGGTTTTCCTTCGTGCGCATCATCCAGCGCTGCCCGGAGTTTCTGCCGGACATGTTCGACGCCTGGTTGCACGATCCCCTGCGCACGCTGATGCTGACCCACGAGAAGGGATTGCACTTGAGCCCGGGTCTCACCAAGGTGTACAAAAACCAGAAGGAGCACGATCCGCTGAACATCGACCGGGCGCGCGAGCTCGCGTCAATCACCGATCCCATACCGGTCGGCATCCTCTACCACAACCCCGAAGTGCCGCGCTACGAGGAGACGCGGTTGTCCCCGCACCTGCGCACGCCCGAGTACATCCAGGCCGGTCTCGAGTCGGAGCTCGACAAATTCACGGTATGGCCTGATGAAGGGCCAGCCGCACGGGCGGCTGCGTAAAGAGCGAGTGACAATGGACATCAAACTGCAAGAGCACGTCGCCTTCCACCTCACTGGAAAACGGGTTGGCGTAACCCTGGAAGCCCCCGAGGGCCTCGGACTGCGCCCCGCGCTGCTCGCTCCGTACAAGGATCTCACCACGCTGCGCTACGACTTTCCGCTGGTGCTGGCGAAAACCGATGCCGCCGCCGACTGCGTTCACTCCCTGTCGGCCGTCATTGACAATCTGTTGCAGGAGGTCGCCCCGCGCGGGCTCGACGGCGAGCGCACGCGCAGACACGTGCTGGGACTCGAACGCGAAATCCGCGGTCTGGTTGCGGAAGGCGCGAAGGGACCGCTTTCCGATCTGTGGGAAACCGCGTCGAAACTCCTTGCCGCGAAAGGCAGTAAGGAGTTGACCGCGAGCCTGGCGCGCGCACGGGCCGCACTCAAGGTGGACGGCGCTGTAATCGGCTGCGAACCGGACACGCCGGCGCGCCTCCTCACGCACGCATGGCAGTTCGTGCAGCAGACCAAGACGCGTGCGTTCAAGGCCGAAATCGAGCGGCTCATCATGAAACTCACCGAGGTGCTGCGCGCGGACTTCGTTCGTTCGGACGCCGGCCGGAGCGCGGAGCAATTGCGCGCCTCGTTCGGCACCACGCACGCGGACGATTTCGATTTCGAGGCGCTCTCGCGCATGCTGTCGGAGGCCGCGCCCAAGACCGCGCTGCCTGAGGGCCGGCGTCAGCGCATCGAGGCGGCGCTCGAAGTGCTCAGGTCGCAGCGCTTTTTCGAGGCCAGAGGCGGCACCGAGACGCCCCACTCCTTTGTATTCGACAGCTGCGCGGCGGCGCTTTACGCCTATCGGCGGCAGTTGCCCGAGATGGTCGAACTGATCAAGGCCGTCACCATCGCCGAACTCGAGATCGAGGGCCGCTATATCGACTCGCATCACCATGTGTACTTCGAGGAATTCGACGCCAACTCGCTGCGCCCGCAGGACCTGAACCTGTTTCCCGGCTACCTCGTCTGCATCCGCGCCGCTGGCGGGCCCATGGGGGACAACGCCGGCTTGATGGAGGTGCTTTCACTGGGCTTGCCGGTGAAAGTCCTGGTGCAGATCGACGATATCCTCGAAGAACCGTCGGTGAGCGACGGGCACTTCGCATTCAACGCGCGCAGCGCGCGGCTGGCGAGCATGGCGATCGGATTGAATGAGGTTTACGTCATGCAGTCGAGCAGTTCCAACCTCTATCAGCTCCGGGACCGGATTTTGAAGGGACTCCAGTATCCCGGGCGGGCGCTGTTCAGTGTCTTCACCGGCGCGAGCGGCCGCTCAGCCGGCCTGCCGCCGTATCTCGTCGCGGCGGCTGCCATGCAGGCGCGCGCTTTCCCGGCCTTCACCTACGATCCCTCGGCCGGAGCCGACTGGGCCTCACGCTTCACGCTCGAGGACAATCCCCAGCCCGAACTCGACTGGCCGGTCGCGAACTTTGCGTACGAAGACGAGGCGCGCCAGAAAGTCTCCGAGGACGTCGCGTTCACCTTCGTCGATTTCGTCGCCTGCGATCCCCGTTACGCCAAGCACCTCGCGGGCGTTCCGCGCGCGCTCTGGAACGGAAGCCTGGTGCCGGTAAAGGAAAGCCTCGGCCACGACGTGAACGGTTTCCCGGAGAAGGTGCCGTACCTGATGATGGTCGACCGCAACGAGGCGCTGCACAGGGTGATCGTGGACGACAAGCTGATTCTCGCCGCGCAGCGCTGCCGCGACATGTGGCACGGCCTGCAGGAACTGGGCGGCATCCGCAATTCGTACGCCGAACGCATGCTTGCCCGCGAACGGCAGGCGTGGGAAGTCGAGAAACAGCGCGAGATCGAAGCGGTGAGACGCGAGGCACGGCCGGCGACGCCGGCGATGGCGCCGGTCGCCGCTCCGTCACCCGCGCCCGCCGTTGCGGCGAGCACTGCACCGTCCCCCGCACCGACCGCGTCGGCACAGCCCGCGCCGCAACCGAGCGCACCCGCGGTCGAGGAACCCAAGTCGGACGAGGCGTCCATCGAGACCCCGCGCTGCACCACCTGCAACGAATGCACGCTGCTCAACGACCGGATGTTCGCCTACGACGAGAACAAGCAGGCCTACATCAAGGACATCACCGCGGGTACCTATCGGCAACTGGTGGAAGCCGCGGAAAGCTGCCAGGTATCGATCATCCATCCCGGCAAACCGCGCGACCTGAAAGAGCCCGGCCTGGAGGATCTCCTCAAGCGCGCCGAGCCCTTCTTGTAAGCCGTCACGTAAGCATCACTGGTTCTTTTCCTGTCGTTCCCGCCCCCGACTGGAACATTCGGGGGCAGGCTGCGGCGGGAACCCATGTGGCGCCTCTTGTACGCATCCGTCGTACAGGTGGATAAGGGTATACGTTTTTGGGTCTACAATGCCCGAAACCACGATCGCGTGCCATGAACCGCCCCGCTCCCGGCTCCGAACTGCTGCGCAAGCCGTTTCCCGCGGAACTGCTCTTCTCGCTCCGCGAACGCTTTGGCGAGCGCGTGACGACCTCGGCGACCGTCTGCGAGCATCACGGCAAGGATGAGTCGGCGCATCCGATTGCTCCGCCCGACGCGGTGGTGTTCCCTGAGACCAGCGAAGAAGTCTCCGCCATCGTCAGGCTGTGCGGCAAGTACGGCGCGCCCGTCATCGCTTTCGGCGTCGGAAGCTCGGTCGAGGGTCACGTGCTCGCGATCCACGGCGGCGTGAGCGTGGACATGAGCCGCATGAACCGGGTGCTCGAAGTCAATGTGGATGACCTCGACACCACGGTGCAGGCGGGCGTCACGCGCAAGCAGCTAAACCAGGACCTGCACGGCACCGGGCTCTTCTTCCCGATCGATCCCGGCGCGGATGCGACGCTGGGCGGCATGGCGGCGACGCGCGCTTCCGGCACCAATGCCGTGCGCTACGGCACGATGAAAGAAAACGTGCTCGGGCTCACGGTGGTGCTCGCCGACGGGCAGGAGATCCGCACCGGCGGGCGCGCCCGAAAATCCTCGGCAGGCTACGACCTCACACGGCTTTTCGTTGGCTCGGAAGGCACGCTCGGCATCCTCACCGAAATCACGTTGCGCCTGTACCCCCAGCCCGAAGCCGTCTCCGCCGCGATCTGCATGTTTCCATCGGTCGACGCCGCGGTGCGCACGGTGATCCAGACCATCCAGCTCGGCGTGCCGATCGCGCGCTGCGAACTGCTGGACGCGCTCACCATCCAGGCGGTCAACCGCAACAGCAAGCTCGGACTGCGCGAGGCGCCGATGCTGCTGTGCGAGTTCCACGGCACGCAGGCGAGCGTCGAGGAACAGGCGCAGACCGTGCAGGAGATCGCGAAGGAACTGGGCGGCATGGATTTCCAGTGGGCGACGAAGCAGGAAGAGCGCACCCGGCTGTGGCAGGCGCGGCACGATGCGTATCTCGCGTGCCGGCGGCTGCGCCCGAACAACCGCGCGTTCTCGACCGACGTATGCGTACCAATCTCGCGCCTCGCGGAGTGCATCTCGGAGACCAACGAGGACATCGCGAAGGCATCGATGCCGATCGCGCTCTTCGGCCACGTCGGCGACGGCAACTTTCACCTGGTCGTCCTGGTCGATCCCGACAACCCGGCCGAAGCCGAAGAGGCCGACACACTCAACCGCCGCGTCGTCATGCGCGCACTGCGGATGGGCGGCACGTGCACCGGCGAGCACGGCGTGGGGCTCGGCAAGCTCGATTATCTCGACGCCGAGCATGGCCCTGCTGTCGCCGTCATGGCCGCGATCAAGCACACCCTCGACCCGCACAATCTCCTCAATCCCGGCAAGATCATCCGCTGACAGCGGATGCAACTTACTCGGTCGACCTGTGTCAGTAACAAAATGACGTGCGGATGGATGTGCCGCAGCGTCATTTTCAGCGCGAACTGCGACTCAAGACCCACAGGAGACTGAAATGGCAGACTCTACCAACACGATCGTGGTGACCGACATCAAGATTCCCTTCTGGTCCTTGGTGGTACTAATGGTCAAATGGGCGTTGGCGTCGATACCTGCAGTGCTGATCCTGGTTGTGATCGGCGCCATCGCATCAGCGGTACTGACCATGCTGTTTGGCGGAGCATTTCATTGGCCCTGGGGCCCGGGCCGAACGCTGTAAGCTGCATGAACAACGCCGGCCTGGAGAAATTCCTTCCCCTTCAGGGGGAAGGCCAGGATGGGGGTGGGTCTGATTAGATGACCAACGCCGACCTGGAGAGATTCCTTCCCCCTCAGGGGCATAAGCGCTAACCTTATTGTTGCCTTCATTCGCGCAGCAATCCGTGGAGTTGCATGGTGCGCTTGCGCGGCGGTTCGGCCAGTTGTCG
>MEQT01000011.1:5582-6077 GCA_001770325.1 Betaproteobacteria bacterium RIFCSPLOWO2_02_64_14 | reverse complement strand
CCTCGTCGCGCTGGGAGGCGAGGTGAAGAGCCCCACGTTGTAGCCGGCGAAGAACCGGCGCGGGGAACACGCCACGCTTCGTGGCTGTCGGGGGATATAATGGGCACGAACGGGCGAGGACGAGGGTGGTTTCACCGGAACATGAACATTGTGAGAGACGCGCAATGACCAGGACGAAAAAATTTGGCATGATGACATCGATTACGCTGCTGGCGCTGGGCGTGAGCGGCGTGGCGCAGGCGCAATCGTGGCCGAAGATGACTTTTTTTATCACCAGCGTCGGCGCCGGCAAGGGAGCGGCCCTCGGCGGCCTGGCGGGCGCCGACAAGCATTGCCAGAATCTCGCATGGCTGGCGGGCGCGGGGCATCGCACCTGGCGCGCTTATCTGAGCCAGAGCACGTGGGGCAACCAACTCTCGATCCACGCGCGCGACCGCATCGGCCGGGGACCCTGGCACAACGCGAAGGGCGAGCTCATCGCGAACAATGTCGAGG
>MEQT01000011.1:0-5472 GCA_001770325.1 Betaproteobacteria bacterium RIFCSPLOWO2_02_64_14 | reverse complement strand
AAACCGAACATGCACGACATCCTCACGGGTTCGAAGCCCGACGGCACCGCGTTCACCGGCGACGATGACCGTACCTGCAATAACTGGCGTTCGAGCGGCGACGGCGCCGCGATGGTCGGCCACCATGACCGGGTGGGATTCGGTGCCGACGCGTCCGCACGCTCCTGGAATTCGTCGCATCTTACTGCGGGCTGCAGCCAGTCCGCCCTGCCGAAGACGGGTGGCGCGGGACTGCTCTACTGCTTTGCGATCGACTGAGCGGAGGAGACGATGGCCAAGGCCTACTGGATCGCCTTTTATCACTCGATCAAGAATCCCGACGCGCTGGCCGCGTATGCCAAGCTTGCCGGTCCCGCGATCCAGGCGGCGGGCGGGCGGTTCCTGGTGCGCGGCACGCCCGCGAAGACGTACGAGGCGGGTCTCAACCAGCGCGTCGTGGTGATCGAGTTCGACAGCGTCGCCCAGGCGACCGCCGCTCACGATGGGGCTGCGTACCAGGCGGCGCTGAAAGTGCTGGGAAACGGGTCGGTCGAACGGGACATGCGGATCGTCGAAGGCGTCGCCTGAATCGCTGACTTCAACCCGAAGGATTTCCGATGACCCTGGCCATGCAAAAACACGCGTCCGTTGCAGTCGTGACTGCCGAGATTCCTTATACGGCGGATACAGGTGAAAAACTCGTCAACGAGACCTTCGGTCCCAACAATATCCGCCGCCGCAGGAGCGGTGCGCTCGACTGGCGGCGGATGGAAATCCATGATGGCCGGCCGCTCGCGGACCAGTTCACGCTGGAACGGAACGGTTTTACGCTGGTCGAGCACAAGACGGCGGTGAAGGATTTCTTCGATGCAGCGCAGTTGGAGTCGGTGTATCACCCGGAGGTCGAGCAGCTCATCAAGCAGGTCTCGGGTGCGCAGCGGGTGGTGGTATTCGATCACACCCTGCGTTCGGGCGACGAGACGGAGAGGGAAGCGAAGCTGATACGCGAGCCCGTGCTCTCGGCGCACAACGACTACACCGAGTGGTCGGGGCCGCAGCGGGTGCGTGATCTGCTTCCCGATGAAGCCGACGCGCTGCTCGCGCGCCGCTTCGCGATCATCCAGGTGTGGCGGGCGATCAACCAGCCGATCCGGAAAAATCCACTGGCGATCGCCGATGCGCCGAGTGTCGCGTTCGAGGACTTCATGCTGGCCGAGCGCCGTTATCCGAATCGAGTGGGGCAGACCTACCGCCTGCGCTACAGCCCGAAGCACCAGTGGTTCTATTTCCCCGAGATGCGGCGCGACGAGGCGCTGGTGTTCAAGGTCTACGACTCGGCGAAGGATGACCGCGCGCGCTTCACCGCACACACCTCATTCGACGATCCCACCTCGCCACCCGGCGCGCCGGCGCGCCAGAGCATCGAGGCGCGGGCGCTCGCGTTTTTCTGAGCGGTGACGTTTCAGGTTGGCGCACCCGCGCGTCGCTTCACCTGGGGCGGGAAGCGACGAGTTGGCCATGAAGGTGGACGAGTTCGAGTTTTTCCTCGAGAAGGACTGGTCGGACGGTTTTCCCGTCGTCACGCCCACCGAAGAGCGAGTGCAGTGGATGCTCACGGGCACGCGCCGGAATTCCGATGAGGTCGTCGGCAACATTCCCCCCGCTGGCGAGCTCGCCACCGTCCGCACGGTTGCGATCCATGCGCTGATGGCGGGGTGCAAGCCCGAGTACCTGCCCGTCGTGCTAGGTGGCATCAGCCTCATGCTGCGCGAAGAACTCAATCTGGGCGGCGTGCAGTGCACGATGCACGGCGTAGCTCCCCTCATGATCGTCAATGGCCCGTACGCGGACAAGATCGGACTGCGCGGCGGCAATGGCTGCTTCGGGCCGGGATTCCGCGCCAACGCCACCATCGGCCGGGCGATCCGGCTCATGCTCATGAATCTTGGTGGCGGATTGGCGGGAATAGCTTCGGCGACCGTGTTCGCGTCACCTATCCGCTACACCGCGTGCCTCACCGAGCACGTGGCGCAGAGCCCATGGGAGAGCCTCGCTGCTTCGCGTGGCCATGCACCCGGCGCCAACGTGATCACCTGCGCCATGGTGGAAAGTCCGCGGCTGCATTTCGACGACGTGAGCACCGAGCCCGAACGGCTGCTCACCGGGATCGGTGATGCCATGACCGCGCCGGGTTCGTGGAACATGTGGTTCAATTCCGATATGGTCGTCGCGATGAGCCCGCAGCACGCGAAGCTCTGCGCGGGCTCAGGGATGACGCGTGCCAAAGCGGTCGAGCGACTGGTTGATCTTGCGGTGCGCAAACAGGGGCAGCTCCGGCGCGGGGGCAATTGGCGGCCCGAGCGCGCACGCGCGATGGGGATCGATCCGGATGACGACGAATCCCTGATTCGCGCGGTCAAGGATCCGCAGCGCCTGCACCTCATCGTCGCCGGAGGACTCGGCCCTGTCACCGCCGTATGCCACGGCTGGAACGAATCGAGTCACTTCGTCCATGGCACGTACGAAGTTTGAATGACCAACGGGAGAGCGGGAGAGCGTGAGAGCGTGAGATGGCGAAAGCTGGAATTTCCCCCTCACGACCTCCCGCTCTCACGAACGGAGACAAATATGGCAAGAGATCTCCCCTTCATCGACCCGACCGCCGGCCGCAGCAGATCAAGGATCGCGTTGGCGCCGCGCCCGATCGATCTCGCGGGCAAGGTGGTCGGCATGATCGACAACACCAAAGAGCAGGCCGACGTCATTCTCAAAACGGTTGCCGAGGTGCTCGAGAGCCGCTACGGCGTCGCCAGAGTCATCATCCACCGCAAGGAGCACTACTCCAAGCTGGCGCCGCACGCGATGATCGACGAACTGGCGAAGGAGGTTCAGGTCGCCGTGGCGGCCCTTGGCGGGTGAGGCTCGTGCACGTTGTGCAGTGTGCACGACACGGTGGAATTCGAGAAGCGCGGCATCCCGGCCACGATGTTCCTCACGCAGGTGTTCAGGAACGCGGCGACGTACCAGTTCCGCAACCAGGGCATGGACGGGCACCCCTTCGTCGAACTGCCGCATCCTGTGAGTAACCTCACCACGGAACAGATGCGGGCGCTGACACTGCGTCACATGGAACAGATGGTACGCCACCTCACCGCCTGACGGCTGGCGAGGCGATGATCCCGCAGCGGGCGCGATTGCGTTACCTGCAACGAGATTGCTTCGTTTCACTCGCAATGACAGGCTTTTTTGTCATCGCGAGGAGTGGGCGACGTGGCGATCCCGCAGCGGGCGCGCAATGTGTGGCTGTCGTTCTTGAATTCAACCGTCATTTTTTGACTGTGATCGAGCGGCGGGCGCTCGCGAGAGCAGTCCGCCCGAGGCCATGATGGCCGCGACGATCCAGAATATCGCCGGCAGTCCGAGCGCCGATCCGACGACGCCGAATACCACTGGCCCGGTCACGCGCACGAAATTGTTGGCCGTGAGCCGCAGCCCCAGCGTTTGTCCCGAGCGCCCCTCCGCCGAGCGGCTGAACATGAGTATGACAGTGAGCGGAATGCCGATGCCCATCCCCAGCCCGAAAAAGAACGAGACCAATCCGAGCACGGGCGCGTTGCCGCAGAATGGCACCAGTGCGTAACCGATCGCGCCCGTAGCGAACACCCAGGCGAGCAGTTTCTCGCCTTGCACGCGCTTCAGCAGTTGCGCGAGGAACAGGCGCACGATGAGAGCCGCTACCGCCAGTGTCGCAAGAACTGCCCCGATGGCGGAGGCCGAGAGCCCGATCGAGTGAGCGTAGATCGGCAGGTAAAACTGGAAGAGATCAGAACCCAGTTGCACCAGCCCGCTGACGACGAGCATGCGCTGCACCTCGCGGTCGGCCAGCATTTCGGCGCCACCCATCCCCCGCGCGGCGTCCGGATTGCCGGGCGGAAAGCGCCGCCCCCAGATCAGCACCAGCACCACCGCGATCAACGACTGGAGCGCGATGACGAGGCACGCCGTCGCATGTCCCAGATGGTCGATGGAGAACCCGGCGAGCAGCGGACCCACGAAATTTGTCAGCGCCCCGGTGATGCTGAAGTTGCTGAAGTTGCGCGGGCGGTCTTCCGGCCGGCTGGCCACCCCAATGACGTTCTGGAGCGTGACGTGGTAGAACGCGAGCGCAAGGCCGTTCAGCGCTGCGGCGATGTAGAACGCGTAAAGCGTCGCCACGAAATAGGGCAGCACCAGCGAAACCGCGCCGCAGACGGTAGCGAATAGCAGCAGGCCGCGCGCGCCCACGCGGTCGGCAAGCGCGCCGATCGGCCACGACAGCAGCAGGGGAAAGAGGAACAGCAGGCCGCCGATCACGCCGATCGCCGAGGCCGGCGCGCCGATCTCCAGCGCGTAGAGCGTCAGCACGATGCGTGCCGCGGTCGCACCGACGAAGTTGAAAAACGTCAGGGCGAGGGCGAGATGAATGACCACTTGCGTATTGCGTTTGCCGGCACCCGCGAATTATAGAAGGTCGCGCCCCGGGCCAAGGGCGAAAAGGGCCCGCCAACCACTCAAAGCGGCGTTCCCTCTGGTTCTACATCCACGCCGGAGGTATCGAGAAGTTCCTGACTGATGAGGATCGGCGCCTTGAAGTGAATCGCGAGTGCGACGGCGTCGGAGGAGCGGCTGTCGAACACCTTCGCGGTGTTGCCCACGTTCACGGTCAGGGCAGCGTAGAAGATCTTGTCCTTCAGGGTGACGACTACCTGTGACACCTTGCCGTCGAACGCCTGGAGCACGCTGTGCATGAGGTCGTGCGTGAGCGGGCGCGAGGTTCTCTTTTTGGTCAATGCGCCGTGTATAGATTCGGCGACGATCGCATCGACAAAGATCGGAAGCGCCCGGTTGTAAACCTTGAGCAGCACCACCGGCCCTGCGACAGTCGTTCGCACTTCGACGTTGTGGACGCGTACCTGCGCCGGCGCCCCTTGCGGCCCCTCGGCGGCGGCAGACGGTATCGGCACGAAAAGGACAAGGCCTGACATTGCGCCGCCGGCCAGAATACTGGCGAAATTTCTCATGGGGTTTCCCTGGCTGGATTGTTGGGGTTCACGTCGTTCACCCCAACCTACGATCTTGAGCTACCTGGAGCAAGCGAGGCTTCGAACGATTGCAGTTCGTCCGGGGTATTGATGTTGCTGAATGCTTCGGCCTGGTCATCGAACGCGACTTCGACCACATTGAGCTTTGCGTACCACGCATCTATTTTGCGTCCGCCGGCGGCTAGAAACGCGTTGAGACCGTCGAGCACCTGCTTGCGGCAGAGGCAGAACACCGGATGCGGCTGATCGCCGGTCCTCGCGACCGCGATCTCGGCGTTCTCGCGTGAGAGCGCGGCGTAAAGGCGCGCGATCAGGTCTCGCGGCAGAAACGGCGAGTCGCAGGGCGTGGTGGCGACGAGCGGATGGCGCGCCTCCGTGAGCCCGCGTTGCAGGCCGGCGAGCGGCCCGGCGA
>MEQT01000010.1 GCA_001770325.1 Betaproteobacteria bacterium RIFCSPLOWO2_02_64_14 | reverse complement strand
GGTCATCCGCTTCGTCACCGCGACGCCGGGAAGCAACCACGATTGGGGCGCGCGTGTGACCGCGCAGGCGCTTACGTCGCGAATCGGCGGGCGGGTGATCGTGGAGAATCGCGGCAGTATTGCCGTCGAGCACGTGGCCAGGGAGGCGCAGCCCGACGGCTACACGGTGCTGTTCTACGGCGCCTATTGCTGGCTGCAACCCCTTCTCGCCAAAGTCAACTGGGACCCGGTCGCCGACCTCGCGCCGATCACACTGGCGATGACCTCGCCCAACGTGCTGGTCGTGCATCCCTCGCTGCCGGTGAAGTCTGTCAAGGAGCTGATCGCCCTCGCCAAGGCGCGGCCCGGTGACCTCAATTACAGCGCGGGCGGCGGCGGCTCCACGCCGCACGTCGCCGGGGAGCTGTTCAAGTACCTGGCGGGCGTAAACATCGTGCGCGTCCGTTACAAGGGCTCGGGCCCGTCGATGATCGGCCTCATGACCGGCGAAGTGCAGCTCATGTTCGGCGCGCTGGGCCCCACGCTACCCCTCATCAAGCAGGGCAAGGCACGGCCTCTCGCCATATCGACGCCGAAGCGATCCGCGCTGGTTCCCGACCTGCCGCCGGTCGCGGACGTGCTTCCCGGATTCTCGGCAGAGGCGGCGATCGGCTTTTTCGTGCCGAAGAGGACCGCGCCGGCGATCGTCAAGTTCCTCCACCAGGAGATCGTGCCGGCCCTGAAAGGCGTGGACGCGAAGGTGCTCGCCGCCGCGGGGGTGGAGATCGTCGTCAACGCCCCCGAGGAATTCGCCGCCTTCATCAAGTCCGACATGGCCCGGATGAGCAACATGCTCAAGAGTGCAAACTTTAGCAATTAGGATTGCGTAACGGTTCCGCCACACAACCCTTACCGATGGGCAAGTGAAGGCGAACAACACAGTAGGAGTTCAAACCGATATGCCGGATGATTCCAAGCAAAAGAACGATGCACGGGCCCGGAAAGACCTGCGGCCGCGGTTTGATTTCCAGGAGCATCTTGCCGACCTCGAGGCGGCGGGATTGCTCGTCCGCGTCGAGCGGCCGATCAACAAGGACACGGAACTCCATCCGCTCGTGCGCTGGCAGTTCCTGGGCGGGATCCCCGAGGACCAGCGCCGTGCGTTCCTGTTTACCCATGTCGTCGACGGCAAGGGCCGGCGCTACGACATGCCGGTGGCCGTGGGCGCGCTTGCCTCTTCGCCGCAGATCTACGCGCTCGGCATGGGCAAGCCGGTGGAAGAAATCGGTTCGACCTGGATGCGCGCCATTGCGAACCCGATAGCTCCCGTCGCTGTCAGCTCGCCCGCGTGCCAGCAGGTCGTGATCACCGGCGACGCATTGCGCGAGCCGGGCGGCGGTCTCGCGCGCCTGCCGGTGCCGGTCTCGACGCCGGGCTTCGACGCCGCGCCGTATCTCACGGCGACGCTGTGCGTCACGCGCGATCCCGAGAACGGCATCCAGAACATGGGCACCTACCGGGCGGGTCTCAAGGCCACCGACCGGCTCGGCGTGCGCATGGTCGCGCGGGTGGGCGGCGCCGGCGGCTACCTGCACTGGCTCAAATACCGCAGCCGCAAGCAGCCCATGCCGATCGCCATCGTCATCGGCTGCGCGCCCGTGGTGTTCTTCACCGGTCCGCAGAAGCTCGCGGTGGACCGCGACGAACTCGAAGTGGCAGGCGGGCTTGCCGGCGAGCCGATTCGCAAGACGAAATGCGTCACCGTCGATCTTGACGTGCCGGCGGACGCGGAAATCGTCATCGAAGGCCTGATCGACACCTCGGTGCTCGAGCCGGAGGCGCCGTTCGGCGAGAGCAACGGCTACGTGGCGCTCGAAGCTTACAACATGCCGATGCAAGTCACGGCGATCACCCACAAGCGTTCCCCGGTGTTCACCTCCATCATCAGCCAGGTCACGCCGAGCGAGTCGAGCCTGGTGAAGAAGGTCGCCTATGAGCCACTGTTCCTCGCGCACCTGCGCGACAGCCTCGGCATCAAGAGCGTGCGCCGCGTGGTGATGCACGAGCCGCTGTCGAACCTGCGCCCGGTGATCTTCGTGCAGTACGCGCGCGAGGCGCTGCGCACGGAGGTGTGGCGAGGCTTGCATGGCGCGGCGACGCTGCGCCCGGAGTGCGGCAAGATCGTGATCGCGGTGAGCGAGGACATCGATCCCGCGAACACGGACGCGGTGTTCTGGTCGCTCGCCTACCGCTCGACCCCGACGGAAGACGTGCACATCGCGCCGTACCGCCGCGGCGTGCAGGGGTCGCAATACGGCCCGCAGACGTCGGAATCGACGCTGTTGATCGACGCGACGCAGAAGTACGCCATGGCGCCGCTCGCGCTGCCGACTCGCGAGTACATGGAAGGCGCGCGCGCGATCTGGGACGAGCTGCACCTTCCCGCGCTCACCGTGAAGCCGCCATGGCACGGCTATACGCTCGGCGACTGGACCAATACCTGGGAACGCTACGCGCAGCGCGCCACTGCCGGCGACTGGGAGCAGAGCGGCGAGGAGACGATCGCCCGGCGGCGCAGCGACGTCACGCCGGAGACGCCGGTGCGCAAAATAGAGACGCTGGATTAAGCACCGAGCGCCGATGAACGCCGATAACACCAGGAGGGAAGTGCGTGAGCCGTGATCGGTGATCGGACTAAACCCGGTTCGCGAACCACATCCTGTCGGCTCACGGATCACGATTCACGCTCTTAATCATCGGCGATCATCTGCGTTTCCAAATCCCTTCATGAAACCCGCGCCGTTCACCTACCACGATCCGCGCACCGTGGCGGAAGCCTGCGATTTGCTCGCGACGCACGAGAACGCGCGCGTGCTCGCAGGCGGGCAGTCGCTCATGCCGATGATGAACTTCCGGGTCGCGATGCCGGACCACCTGGTCGATCTCAACCGGGTCGGCGAGCTTTCCTATCTGCGCTGGGAAGGCGAGGCGCTGTGCGTGGGGGCGATGACGCGGCAGCGCGATCTCGAATTCTCCCCCGACGTCGGCCGGCGCTGCCCGCTCCTGCGCGAGGCACTCGCCCACGTCGGGCACCGCCAGACCCGCAACCGTGGCACGTTCGGCGGCTCGCTGTGCCACCTCGATCCGTCGGCGGAACTGGTCAACGTGACGGCGCTGCTCGGGGGCACGCTGCACGCGGCGTCGAAGCGCGGCACGCGCGACATTGCATTCGCCGATTTCGCGGTGGGCTACATGACGACGAGCCTCGAGCCGCACGAACTGCTCGCCGGCGTCACGCTGCCGCTGCCCGGGGACGGCCGCGGCCACGCGTTCGTCGAATTCGCGCGGCGTCACGGCGACTTCGCCATCGTCGCATGCTCGGCGCTGATCGGGTTCGACCGCGGCGGGCGGATTGCGGACGCGGCCATCGCGCTGTCCGGCCTCGCCCACGCGCCGGTGCGGCCGGCAGCTATCGAGAAGTCGCTCCGGGGGGAACAGCCTGGCGCGGCCGCCTTCAAGGCCGCCGCTGCCGAGGCGGGGAAGCTCGATGCCATGGCGGATGCGTACGTCACCACCACCTACCGCCAGCACCTCGCGCGCGTGCTCACCTACCGCGCGCTTGAGCTTGCGTCGGCGCGCGCCGGGGAGAGAGCAAATGGCTGACACGCGAAACATCACTGTCACGGTCAACGGCGAAGCGCACTCGCGCGAAGTCGAAACGCGCCTGACGCTCGCCGATTTCCTGCGCCACGAGCTGAACCTCACCGGCACGCACGTCGGCTGCGAGCATGGCGTATGCGGCGCGTGCACGGTATTGGTCGGCGGCACGAGCGCGCGCGCGTGCCTGATGCTCGCGGTTCAATGCGAGGGGCAGGAAGTGGTCACGGTCGAATCGCTCGCCGCAGGCGGCAAGCTCAATCCGCTGCAACAGGCGTTCCAGGATCACCACGGCCTGCAGTGCGGCTTCTGCACCCCGGGCATCCTTATGACGCTGACTGAGTTTCTGCGCGAGTATCCCGACCCGAGCGAGGCGGAAGTGCGCACGGCGCTCACCGGCAATCTCTGCCGCTGCACCGGCTACCAGGCGATCGTCGCGGCGACGCTCGATGCCGCGAAGCGCATGCGGGGGGGCGCGTAATGGCTTCCACCTGGTTCGGCGCATCGGTCAAGCGCAAGGAAGACCCGGCTTTCCTGCAGGGCAAGGGGCGCTATATCGACGATATTCACTTGCCCGGGATGCTGCACGCAGCGTTCGTGCGCAGCCCTTACGCGCACGCGAAGGTCGGCCGGATCGACAAGGACGCGGCGCTCACAATGCCGGGCGTGCACGCGGTGCTTACGTTCGCCGATCTTCCCGAGCCCGTGCGCCGCCAGACCCTGCCGCTGCTGGTGCCGCATCCCGCGCTGAGACAACCCTTCATGCCGCACGCGCTCGTGAAGGACGAGGCGTGTTACGTTGGCGAACCGGTCGCGTGCGTGATCGCGGACAGCCGCTATCTCGCGGAAGACGCCGCGGACCGGGTCGAAGTCGAGTATCAGCCGCTGCCGGCAGTAAACGACTGCCGCGATGCGTTGGGCGAAGGGGCGCCGCTCGCGCATGCCGGGGCCGAATCCAACGTGGCGGCGCGTTTCCCTCTGAGGGTCGGCGACGCCGACCGCGCATTCAGCGGCGCGGCTCACGTGTTTCGCGAAAAGATCTATCAGCACCGGGGCGGGCCGTTTTTCATCGAATGCCGCGGCGCCATCGCGCAATACGACGCGGCGGCGGATTCGTACCTGCTGCACGTCTCCTCGCAGGGCTCGCATCGATTGAAGCGCTGCATGCTCGAGATGTTCGATCTGGGCGACCACCAGGTGCGCGTCGTCACCCCGGACGTGGGCGGGGGCTTCGGGCCCAAGGGTGCGTTCTATCCCGAATACGTCAACATCGCGGTGGCCTCACGGCTCACCGGCCGGCCGGTGAAGTGGATCGAGGACCGGCGCGAGAATTTCCTCACGACCCACCAGGAGCGCGACCAGTACTGGGACATGGAGATCGCCGTCGAAGGCAACGCGAAGATCATCGGCGTGCGCGGGCAACTCATCCACGAGACCGGCGCCTACGTACCTTGGGGCATCGTTCTGCCGTGGATCACCGCCACCACGGTGCCGGGGCCGTACGTCATCCCGAACTTCAAGCTCGACGTCGTCTCGGTGTTCACCAACAAGATCCAGACCACGCCGGTGCGCGGGGCGGGACGGCCCGAAGCGGTGGTGACGATGGAGCGGTTGATGGACCGCGTTGCGCGCGAACTCAAACTCGATCGCGCTGAAGTGCGCCGGCGCAATTTCATCCAGCCGGGACAGATGCCGTACAACGTCGGGATCATCTTTCGCGACGGGCGGCCGGTCACCTACGACAGCGGTGACTATCCGGCTTGCCAGGCGGCGGCGCTCGCGGCCTCCGACTACGCCGGCTTCGGCTCCCGGCAGGCGGAAGCGCGCAAAGCGGGCCGTCATCTCGGCATCGGCATCTCGAACGCGGTGGAAGCGACCGGCCTGGGACCGTACGAGGGTGCGACCGCGCGCATCGCAACTTCGGGCAAGATCGCCGTCTACACGGGCGCCACCCCGCAGGGGCAGTCGCACAAGACGACGCTCGCGCAGATTGCAGCGGACCAGTTGGGCGTTGACTACAACGATGTGACGGTGGTGACCGCGGACACGGCTACGATCTCGCTCGGGATGGGGACTTTTGCCGCGCGCACCGCGGTCAACGCCGGTTCCTCGGTCCACCTCGCGGCGAAGGAAGTCGCCGCGAAGGCCAAGAAGATCGCTGCGGGCATGATGGAGTGCATGGAAGACGACCTCGAGCTTGACGGCGGCTACGTGCGGCTGAAGAGCGCGCCCGACGTCCGGAAAAGCTTCGCCGAGATCGCGGTGAGGTCCATCGGCACGCCGGGTTTCTCGATGGCCGGGGGGCTCGCGCCGGGGCTCGAGCACACCTCGTATTTCACACCCGAACAGTCGGTCTATTCCAACGGCACGCACGTCGCCGAAGTGGAAGTGGACATCGAGACGGGCGCGGTCAGGATTCTGCGCTTCACGGTCGCGCACGACTGCGGGCGCGTGATCAACCCGCTGATCGTCGATGGCCAGGTCGTCGGCGGGGTTGCGCACGGCGTCGGCAACGCGCTCTTCGAACGCATGGTTTACGACGAGAACGCGCAGCCCCTCACCACGCACTTCGGCGAGTATCTGCTCCCGCTCGCGACCGACGTGCCGCACGTGGACCTCGTGCACCTGGAGACGCCGTCGCCGCTCAACCCGCTGGGCGTTAAGGGCGCAGGCGAAGGTGGCACCATAGCTTCGATCGCCGCCATCTTGAGCGCTGTCGAAAATGCACTCGAGCCGTTCGGCGTGACCGTCGCGGAGGCGCCGATCTCACCGCAACGCATCGTGGAGCTGCTCGGCGAGCACGCTCTGGGCCGCACGCGCTGATGCCTCCACGCTTCCCGCATCTCTACTTGACATGAAAGATCGACATGAATGTGAAAGCGCCTGTACCGTCAGCGTCCGCTGACCCGGTGCCGCGCCAGCAGCGCGGTCGTCCCGACTACACGTACGTTGACCAGCACCCCGAAGTGAGGAAACTCCGGGGCTACACGCGCCCGAAAGGAATCGGATTCCAGATACGGAAGATCGGCCACGTCGTGCTCCACTGCCGCGACCTCGAGCGCTCGGTCAGGTTTTACACCGAAGTGCTGGGCTTCCAGATTTCCGATGTCTATCCACAGGAGATGACGCCGGGCGGGATGGTGTTCCTGCGCTGCAATTCCGATCATCATGGGATCGGGCTCGTCGGCGCGAGGGATACTGAAGCGCCCGCCCGCGATCTCAACCACCTTGCTTTCGAGGTGGGCACGCTCGACGAGGTGCTGCTGGCCGCCAAGAGGCTACGCGAGTGTGGCGCAACCATCGACTTCGAGGGGCGCCGGCGCGCGGGCGTTCAGATCGCCGTGGAGTTCCGCGACCCCGACGGCCACCGGCTGGAGATCTATTGGGGCATCGACCAGGTGGGCAGCGACGGCACGGTGCGCGCCGCGTCCCAGTGGAAGGGCGCGTTGAGCTTCCGCGAAGCGGTCGAGAACCCGGTGCCCGGTCAGGATACCGCGCTTCACAACCCGGCCCTGCTCGATGAGCTCGAGCCGCGAGCCTAGCGCCTTGCGCCCAGCAAAACCATCGAGGAAACGCATGCCGTTCTACCGCTTTGAAAGCATGAAGTCGCACCGCTTCAACCCGCACCTCTCGACCGCCGAGGGCCCGGTGATCGAGGGCGAATTCCTGTATTTCCGCATGGTCACCAAGCGCGCGGGAACCGGGTCCGAACTTCACTATCACCCCAACGAGCTGCTCGCCTTCCCGCTGCAGGGAAAGGTGGATTGCATCGTCGGCAAGGATCGCCGCATTCTCCAGTCCGGCATGCTGGTGCACTTTCCGCCGTTTGCGCGGCATGGCTTCAAGGCGACGGAAGACGGTGATCTGCGCTATCTCTACATCAAGGACCGCACGTGGACGCTGATCGGCGCGGCGGCGGACGAGGCGCTGCCCGACAAGGCGCCGTCTGCGCTGCAAGTACAGAAGGACATCAAGGCGGGCAAGTACCCCGGCGGGAAGAAGGATCCCGGCAGGTCCAAGGCCATCATCGAAGGCCTGGGCAACTGCTATTACCCGATGATCGACGCGCTGGATGCGCCGCCGGCGTCGGGACATTGCGAGCGCTGGATCGAGGGCACATACATCGCATTCGGCTTCGTGGAATCTCCTCCCGGCCACGCCGATGGAGCCAAGCGCGCCGCGCACGAAATTTTCCTGTATGTAATCGCCGGCGGGCTCGATGTGCGCGTGGGCACCAAGCGGAAGCGCGCCGGGGCCGGCGACGTGATTCACGTGCCGCGCGGCACCGCCTATCAATGGACCGTGCGGAAAGGCCATCCCGTGCGCTATGTTGCGGTGCGTTCTTTGCCGCGGCTGGAGGCTGCGATTGACCGGCACGGCGCTGCGGACAACTGGCGCGGTTAAAACCAACCGGTTGTTGTATTTATCACAACAGCCGAGACTGGCGTTTCGCCGGGAGAGTTGACATAGATCAAGCAAAAACAAGACAATGGCGAAGCTTTCATAAGTAAAATCTCGGCTACGTATCGCAAGGTGGCGCAGAAAGCGGTGTGTTTTCACCGCTTTGGCGCAAGCGCCGGCAGGGGAGAATGCCACCAGCGATCGCTCCACAGGGAGCCCTTGGGGCCACCTGTGCCGGGGAATCGGACCCAATCCCCTTGAGCTGTATTGGTATTCCTGTAACGGAGGATGTCTCAGTGCGCGTCAAGGCAACCGTTGTCGCAATTTTTCTGTGGTGTGGGGCCGCTTCTGCTCAGGACCCGCCCCGCGACCTCCAAGTTATGTCGGGTGGAGTGGCGTACCGGATAGGCGGCCACGCCGGCGCGGCCGGCGGTATTGAGGCCGCACTGGCGCAGGCCGAGGCTTCCGCCCCTGAAAGTCCCCGTATGGCCGCGTTGCTCAACCTGCTGGGCGACCAGCATCAAAGCCAGGGCCGCTACGCCGAGGCCGCCGCCGCTTACCAGCGTTCACTGGCGATTTTCCAGAACACAATGGGCGCCCGGCACCCTAACGTGGCGAGCGTGTCGATGAACCTCGCGAGCGTGGATCAGGCGCGCAACCTGCACGCGAGTGCCGTGCCCCATTACGAGCGGGCGCTCGCGATTTTCGAGCAGACACTGAGCCCCGAGCATCCGTACGTGACGGCGATTGTCGACAATCTCGCGATGATCTATCGGGCACAGGGTCGCAACGCCGACCTCGAGCGGCTTTACCGGCGAGCGCTCGCGGTTTCCGAAAGCGCGCTTGGCGCGGACCACCCGCGGGTGACGGCTCTCCTGAACCAGCTTGGGGGGCTGTATCAGACCCAGGGTCGTTTCGCCTTCGCGGAACCGCTGGTGAAGCGCATATTGGCGTCGGTCGAGAAAGCGATGGGACCGCGGCACTCGAACACAGCGGTGGCATTGAGCAACCTTGCGGGCGTGTACCAGGCACAGGCGCGTTACGCCGATGCCGAACCCTTGTACAGGCGCTCAATTGCGATCCTCGAAAAAGAACTGAGCCCGGACCATCCGGTCCTGGGGACAGTGCTCAATGCACTGGTGGCGCTTTACGAGACACAGGGCCGTTACGCCGAGGCGGAACCGCTGTTGGATCGCCTGCTTGGCATTCGCAACCGGGGTGTGAGACGCCTCGGCCATGGCCCCGTCGTGCTCGAGCAGCGGCGGCGATAAGACTCGGCGCCGGTCACGGTGCGCTCCTCCCACCCCCGCCTTGCGGGCAAGCACCTATCCGTCACTCCCCTTTGATGCCGCCAAGGTGACTGGTTGCGCCGATGCCCGCCGAGCCCATGCGGATCTCTTCTGGTTTCGCCTTCGCAAGTTCGATGAATTCACGTACCGCGCGCGCCGGCACGTTGTTGTTCACTCAGAGCGCAGTGTGCGCGAGCACGATGCGCCCCAGCAGGTCAGTGGTGGAACCCGGGCCTTGAGGGATGATGACGCGCACCGGCCGCGCCGGGTAATCGATCGGCTCCGCTGCGTACCCGCTCGTGCAGCCCAAAACCGTCAGTATCCACAAGCGTTTCATGTCGTTTCCTCCTCCGGTTCCGGCACTCTCTATATTTTCGGGTAGGGACGCTCGGCGACCATCACCTCGACCAGCGCAGGTTGATGCTTCGTCGCGGCGAGACCCTGCCTCAGCGCACCTTCCACATCGCCGGGATCGGTGACGCGGATGCCTTTCGCCCCGCACGCTTCGGCGATGCCGGCGAAGTTCGGGCTCTTGAAGGTGGTGCCGTAGGTGTGGCCGTAGATATTGGTTTGCTGCATGAAGGTCTGGCCGAAGGCGCCGTCGTTGAGGATCACCATCAGGATGTTCGCGCCGTACTCCGTGGCGGTCGGAAGGTCACCGATCGTCATGAGGAAAGCGCCATCTCCCGCGAGCGCCACCACGTCGCGCCCGGGAAACTCCATCTTCGCGACGATAGCGGTGGGCAGGCCGTAGCTCATCGCGTTCCACACGCCCGACTGCATGAAGGACTCGGGCGTCGCGATGCGCCGAAAGGTGCGGGCCCACATCTGGCAGTTGCCGACGTCGCTTGAGACGACCGCATTGTCGTTGAGCACCGCGTTCATGGCGTCCATGAGGATACCGGGATGAATGGGATTGTCGTTCCGGTGGGGCGCGTTCTGCGCGGCGAGGCTCGCGCGCACGGCGGCCTTGCGCTCTGCCATCTGCCGGATCAGCGCCTCGTCGCGCGGCCGCTGGTAGCCTTCCATGCGCTCGAGCAGCGCGGCGAGGAAGAGCTTGGGATCGGCCACGCGCTGGTCTTCGCCATGGTAGCGCGGGTTCAGCGCGTCATCGAAGCCGATGAGGATGACGTTCTTCTCGGGCGCACGCTCGGTGAGTTCGGTCATCTCGGCCGTGCCCGCCCGCAGTCCCACGCCGAGCACGAGGTCGGCGCGCTTCAGCGCTTCCGCGCAAATGGGGTAGCTGCGGTTGTGCGAGAAGTGGCCCGCGTACAACGGGTGGTCCTCCGGGATGACGCCGATGGCGTCCTGGGCGAAAACCACGGGTGCCTGCAGCTTCATGGCGAGCTCGGAAAGCTCCTGCATGGCACCCTTGCGAATGACGCCCTTGCCTGCCGCGAGCACGGGAGACCGCGACTCCATCAGGCGCTTGGCAAACCGGTCCACGTCCCGCGGATCGGGCTTGGGCACGACGGTGGCGATGGGCTTGTAGGCGGTCAGCACCGCGGGTTCCTGTTGCAGGATGTATTCGCTGTAGTCGGAAAGCCGCGGCAACTCGACGTGCACCGGGCCGGGCCGGCCGCTCCGGGCAATGTGGAAGGCCTTGGCCATCACCTCCGGTATGTCTTCGATGCGCTCGACGCGCGCGCTCCACTTGGTGATGTTCCTGAACATCTCATGGACGAACGAGGGATTGTCCACGCCGTGAAACGCTTCGAGGTCCGCTTTCAGGGGGACCGCGCCACCGATGTGCACCATCGGCGAAGCCGCGCCGTACGCCTGCGCGACCCCGGCCATCGAGTTGACGCCGCCCGGACCGGCGGTCACGACGCACACGCCGGGCCTGCCGGTGAGGCGGCCATAGGCGTCCGCCATGAGGGAGACATTCGGTTCATGCTTGCAGGTGATGAAGCGGATCGACTTCACCCGGCTCAGCCCGTCGTAGATCGGGTGAATATGGGAGCCGGG
>MEQT01000009.1 GCA_001770325.1 Betaproteobacteria bacterium RIFCSPLOWO2_02_64_14 | reverse complement strand
GTCGTGGCGTGCACGCCCACGCCACCGAAGGCCTCCATCAGCTTGTCATAGCGTGCGCCCTTGACGAACACGGTGGGTGCCACATCGGGGCCGCCGGTCGGATTGACGTCGGTGCCGCCGTAGACGCCGTTGTTGTTGAAGATCACCACGCAGACCGGCAGGTTGTAGCGGCAGAGGGTCTCGACTTCCATGCCGGAGAAGCCGAAAGCGCTGTCACCCTCAATCGCGATCACCGGCTGGCCGCTGACCACGGCGGCCGCGACGGAAAAGCCCATGCCGATGCCCATGATGCCCCAGGTGCCGACGTCCAGGCGCTTGCGCGGCTTGTACATGTCGACGATGCTGCGGGTGAAGTCGAGCGCGTTGGCGCCTTCGTTGACCAGGATGGCGTCCGGGTTGGCCTTGACGATGTCGCGCACCACGTTGAGCGCGCTGTGGAAGTTCATCGGCTTCGGATCCTTGGCCAGGGTCTCGGCCATCTTGGCCAAGTTCCTGTTCTTGCGCTCGGCAATGGCGCCGGTCCAATCAGCCGGTGGCTTGGCCCAGTTGGAGCCCTCATTTTTGTCCATGGCGGCGAGCAGCGCCGCGACGCAGGATCCGATGTCACCGACCAGCGGGGCGTCGATGCGCACGTTGCTGTCCGCCTCCTGCGGCGAAATGTCCACTTGGATGAATCTCTGGCCGCCCCAGTCCTTGTGGTCCTTGCCGCCCCAGGTCTTGCCCTTGCCGTGCGAAAGCAGCCAGTTCAGGCGCGCTCCGACCAGCATCACCACGTCAGCCTCGGCCAGCACGTAGGAGCGGGCGGCAGCAGCGGACTGCTCGTGCGTGTCGGGCAGCAGGCCCTTGGCCATGGCCATGGGCAGATAGGGGATGCCGGTCTTCTCGACCAGGGCGCGGATGTCCGCGTCGGCCTGGGCGTAGGCGGCACCCTTGCCCAGCAGGATCAGCGGGCGCTTGGCGCTCTTGAGCAGTTCAAGGGCGCGCTGCACGGCGTCCCGGGCCGGGATCTGGCGCGGCGCCGGATCGACCACCTTGATCAGCGATTTCCTGCCGGCTTCCGCGTCCATGGTCTGAGCGAAGAGCTTCGCCGGCAGGTCGAGGTAGACGCCGCCCGGGCGGCCGGAGACGGCGGCACGGATGGCGCGCGCGATGCCCACACCGATGTCCCCAGCGTGCAGTACGCGGAAGGCGGCCTTGCACAGCGGTTTGGCGATGGCCAACTGGTCCATCTCCTCGTAGTCACCCTGCTGCAGGTCGACGATTTCGCGCTCGCTGGAGCCGCTGATGAGGATCATCGGGAAGCAATTGGTGGTGGCGTTGGCCAGTGCGGTCAGGCCGTTCAAGAAGCCGGGGGCGGACACCGTCAGGCAGATACCGGGCTTTTGCGTCATGAAGCCGGCGATGGCGGCGGCGTTGCCGGCGTTCTGCTCATGCCGGAACGAAATCACGCGCATGCCTTCGCCCTGTGCCCTGCGGGTGAGGTCGGTGATCGGGATACCGGGCAGACCGAAGATCGTGTCGATGCCGTTGAGTTTGAGGGCATCGACGACCAGGTGAAAGCCGTCGGTCACTGCTTGTGATTGTGCATCGGTTGTCATGCTGAGATCCGTCATAGTGAGATGCCTCGCGTTCTTACTCGCCGTTGTGTGAACAAGTGTCTTCCCAATGGATATCTACCGTGGAAGATAAACAGGGCGGAATTTCCTCAATTCACGGCAGATCCAGGCCACCTAATTCTGGCCGTGATTTACTCGCACGTATCATAGGGGGCAACATGCACATGCACCATTGACCGCGATCAAGATTCGCCTTTCCCCTGCGCGTCCTGTGGGTTAGGGCTTATCGTGCCAGCGCAGCACGCGGTATATTATGTTAAGCGCTCTCAATTCGCTATACTCCTCGCTCGCGGTAGACAGCCCCGCGACCGCCATCATGCCCCTGCTCAGCCAACACCCCGAAGCCAGAATCGTCCGCGTCCAACTGCGCCAGAACCTGGTCCTGAAGCACCTCGACGCGGGCCAGTGGGAACAGATCGAGACGTTGCTGGAGATCATCGACTATCCGAAGAATGAAGCCCTTGAACTCCAAGGGGCGCTGTCGATGGAGCAGTACTTCATCATCGACGGCATCCTCAAGCGCGTGGTGTCCAACGCCCAGGGCAAGGAAATGATCCTGCGGTTCGCCGCGGAAAGCGACATCGATACGAGTTACGCGGCCTGGCGCCTGAAACGGCCGGTGCCCTACTCGATTCGCGCCGTCACCAAGGTGCGCGCCGCGAAGCTCTCCATGGAACAGTGGGTGCATTTCATGGCGCAGCATCCCGGAATCAAGAACGCATTCGAATTCGAGATCATGAAGTTGATGAGCGAGGTAATGGCCCACACCATCACCCTGCACCTGCTGGATGCGCCGGGAAGGGTGCGGCGCTTCATGCGCAAGCACGCCGAACTCGCCGGGCGGCTGCCCAAGAAGGAACTCGCGTCCTATCTCAATCTGTCGCCGGAAACGCTAAGCCGCCTCAAGCGGCGGGGTAAAATCTGACCGTCTCAAACGGCGCGGAAAGATCTAACCTGACTGCTCCGCCGCGCGCAGGCGCTCGCGCAATGCGGTGAAAAGCGGCCACGCCAGCAGCACGAGCGCCAGCGTGGTAAGGCTGCCCACCAGCCAGTTCGACCAGAACACGGTGATGCTTCCCTGGGAAAGCAACATCGCCTGCCGGAACGAGCTTTCGGCGGCGTCGCCCAGCACCAGGGCCAGCACCAGGGGTGCGAGCGGATAGTCGAGCTTCTTGAAGACGTAGCCGACGACGCCGAACACCACCATCAGCCACACGTCCAGCATGTTGTTCTTCACCGTGAACGCGCCGATGGCGCAGATCACGACGATGATCGGAGCGATGATGGAAAACGGCACGCGCAGGATGGCGGCGAACAGCGGCACCATGGTCAGCACCACGATCAGCCCCGCGATATTGCCGAGGTACATGCTGGCGATCAACCCCCACACGAAATCCTTCTGCTCCACGAACAGCAGCGGGCCGGGCTGCAGGCCCCAGATCATCAGCCCTCCGAGCAGCACGGCGGCGGTAGGCGAGCCCGGTATGCCAAGCGTGATCATCGGCAGCAGCGCGGAGGTGCCGGCGGCGTGCGCGGCCGTCTCTGGGGCCACCACCCCTTCGAGCTGGCCGGTGCCGAACTTCCCTCCATCGCGCGACATCTGGCGCGCGACGCCGTAACTCATGAACGAAGCCGGCGTCGCGCCGCCCGGTATGATCCCCATCCAGCAGCCGATGAAGCAGCTGCGGATCGAGGTCGCCCAGTAACGCGGCAGCTTGGCCCAGGTCTGGAACACGATCCTGGGGTTGATCTTGGCGCTGTGACCGGAGAACGACAGCCCTTCCTCCATGGAAAGCAGTATTTCGCCGATGCCGAACAGTCCGATTACCGCCACCAGGAAGTGGAACCCGGAGAGCAGCTCGGTGAAGCCGAACGTGAGCCGCAACTGGCCGGTAACGATGTCGATGCCGACCGCCGCCATGGCAAAGCCCAGCATCATCGAGGCGATGATCTTGAAAGGATTGCCCTTGCCGGTGCCGATGAAGCTGCAGAAAGTCAGCAGATACACCGCGAAAAACTCGGGCGGCCCGAACTGCAGCGCGAAATTGGCGATTAGCGGCGCGAGGAAGGTGAACATGAGGACCGCGACCAGCGCGCCCACGAAAGAGGAGGTGAACGCGCCGGTCAGCGCCTCGCCCGCACGCCCCTGCTGCGCCATGGGGTAGCCGTCGAACGTGGTCGCCACCGACCACGGCTCGCCCGGAATATTGAACAGGATCGAAGTGATTGCGCCGCCGAACAGCGCGCCCCAGTAGATGCAGGAGAGCATAATGATCGCCGAGGTCGGCGGCATGGAGAAGGTGAGCGGCAGCAGGATCGCCACGCCGTTCGCGCCGCCCAGTCCCGGCAGGACACCGATGATGACGCCGAGGATGATGCCGATGAACATCAGCATCAGGTTGAACGGCGTCAGCGCGACCGAGAAGCCGTGAAACAGCGCGTTGAGTTCCTCCACCTTCGATGGTCCTCGCCCGTGCTTGCGCTAATAGCCGATTAGCGTCTCGAATGGCCCCTTGGGCAGGGGAATCTTGAACCACACCTCGAACAGCAGGAACGCGATCACGCTTACCGCGAGGCAGATCACCGTGCTGCGCAGCCAGCTGTACTTGCCGACGATCTTCATGAACAGCCCGATGAACACCGCCGAAGGAACATAGATGCCGATCAGCTGGATCCCCAGCACATAGACCGCGGAGGGCAGCAGGATCACCAGCACCTGCCCGAACTGATCTTGCCGGACGAAAACCCTCACGTCAGACTTGAACCTGAGCAGGCCCTGCACGAACACCACTGCGCTCGAGATGCATACCAGCAGTCCGATGTAGAAAGGGAAATACCCGGCCTGCGGGCCGTTTTCGTCCCAGCCCGAGCCGAGCCGGTAGCTTTCGTAGACCACCAGCGCGCCGAGCGCGAAGATCAGCGCCGCGACGATGGTGTCCATGGTGCCGATGCGAACCGTGCGATGCGCCGCTTCCTTGCTGTTTTCCATCTCAGCCACGGATTGTTCCGGTAAATACGACAAACGACGGGAGCGGACCGACATCCCGCTCCGGAGAAGAAAAAGGGGACGGGCATGACGCCCGTCCCCGCGGGTAGCGCTATTTCTTGACGAGGAAGCCCGCGTCCTTCATCAGGTCACGGTGCACTTTTTCCGCGTTCGCGACCCACTTGACGTACTCCTTGCCGCTCATGAAGCTCTGGTTGAAAGCGCCGTCTTCCATGAGCTTGTTCCATTCTGCGGTGCCGCGCACTTTCTTGAAGAACCCGATGTAGAAATTGACCACGTCCTGCGACACGCCGGCAGGCATGAAGATGCCGCGCAGCATGAGGTAATCCATCGGTCACCTTGTTCTTGTACGGCATGCGCGCCTTTTCAAATACGCACAGCGGGCGCAGCTTGCCGGAGCGCCAGTGCGCCACCGCCTCGATCGGGTTGTTCACCGTGGAATTGACGTGGTTCCCGACCAGCTGCGTTGCCACCGCGCCGCCGCCCTTGAACGGCACGTAGGTGAACTTCACGCCCGCGGCCTTCTCGATCGCGACCGTGATGATCTGGTCTTCCTGCTTCGCGCCGGTGCCGGCCATATTGAATTTTCCGGGGCCCGCCTTCTTCGCCGCAGCCAGATAATCCTTCGGCGACTTGTAAGGCGTTTCAGAGTTGACCCACAGCACGAAATTGTCGAGCGCCAGCATCGCGACGGGCGTCAGGTCCTTCCAGTTGAACGGCACGCCGGTGGCAAGCGGCGTCGTGAACAGGTTGGAGAGCGTGATGATGATCTTGTGCTCGTCGCCTTTCGAGGCCTTGACGTCGAGGAAACCCTCGGCGCCCGCGCCGCCCGACTTGTTGATCGGCACCAGCGACTGCTTCATCAGGCTGTGCTTGGCCACAACCCCCTGGGTGAAGCGCGCCATCTGGTCGGCGCCGCCGCCGGTGCCGGCCGGGATGATGAACTCGACCGTCTTGGTCGGCTCCCAGGCTGCAGCCGGCTGCACACCGGTAATACCCGCAACGCCGAACCCCAGCAGAATGCCATTCAGAATTTTGCGGTTCATGTGACTCCTCCTTTGAGTTTTCTCGATATCGATCCCGAAACACGACCCCATTGGCCGCATGCAATCGGCCCCCACACGCCCAGATTGTGGACACGCCGGGGAAGAAAAGTAAAGGACCCCCATCAGGATTCGCAAAAATACCGCGCCCGCGCGGTCCGGTTCGACCGCGGCTGTGACGGGGCCGCGCCGGCCGTGCGGCGAACGACCCCGAAACTCCCGGAAACCATGACCTTGGACGATGCCCCGCCGTGGCGCCGGGCGTTACGCCGCCCCCGGCACCATCTGCACCACGCTGACCGGCGCCGGTTTTGGCGCTTTGTGGCGCTCACCCGGCTGCCACCCGAGGATGAAGAGCAGGGCGAAAAAGCCGATGACGTAGGCCACGGCCACATACCAGCCGTGCCTCAGCCACAAACCCACCGATTTCGCTTCCGGAAAGAGGTTCGACAGCGCGACCCCGGCCGAAGAGCCGAACCAGATCATCGAGCCGCCGAATCCCACCGCATAGGCGAGCATGCCCCAGTCGTAGCCGCCCTGCTTCAACGCAAGCGCGGTGAGCGGGATGTTGTCGAACACCGCCGACACGAACCCCAGCCCCAAGGCGGTCTGCCACGAAGCGGCCGGCAGTTTTTCCACCGGCATCATCGACGCGCACAGGATCAGCGACAGCAGGAACGCGCTGCCCTTGAACGCGGACGGCAGCAGCGACCAGTCCGGACGGCGCCACGGCGTGCACACGAGGAGAGCCACCCACACCGCCGCGCCGATGAACGGGAAACTGTCGGACAGGTGGCTGAACTTCAGATTGACGGTGACGTTGGCCGCGATCGCCGACACCAGGATCACGGCGACGATGCCCACCCGCGACCAGTCGATGCGGATGCCCGCGGGCGCGTCCTTGACAATGGGCGAATAGCGATGTTGCTGGAACGAGGCGGGTATCCCGAACACAACAAGTGCTACCGCCGCTGCGATATACGCGTGCAGAACTTCGACCGGACTGATGCCATCGATCCACATCATGGTGGTCGTGGTATCTCCCACTACGCTGCCCGAGCCGCCGGCGTTGGATGCCGCGACGATGGCCGCGAGAAAGCCGATGTGCACCTTGCCGCGAAACACGGTCATCGCGACCGTGCCGCCGATGATCGCAGCGGCGATGTTGTCGAGAAAGCTCGACAGCACGAAGATCATGACGAGCAGCGTGAGCCCGCCCTTCCAGTCGTCGGGCAGGAACCGGGGCAGCACCGCGGGAACGTGGCTTTCCTCGAAATGCCGCGACAGCATCGCAAATCCCAGCAGCAGCCCGAGGAGGTTGGTGAGGATCACCCATTCGTGCTGCAGGTGGAGCGCGAAGCCCGCGAGCCCCGCTCCGGTCTTGAACCCGGTGAAAGCGAGCTTGTAAGCCGTGATCACCGCAAGACCCGTGAGCGCAACCTGCAGCGTGTAGTGATGAAACACTGCCACGCCGAGCAGCGTCAGGGCGAACAGGATGAAATCCACCGGAATGCCGAACAACGCCGGGCCTTCCGGCACGCCCCCCGCTGCGGCCGCGTTTACGCTACCGGCTGCGAAGAGCAGGAGCCACAACGTTCCGCGCGCCCAGGCACGCCGCCCGGCACCGCACGATGAAGGTGGCTCGTGAGGCATTCCCCTAGCCCAATTGTGTCGTTTGTCTGCGGGCGGTCTTGCGTAAGGAGTGTGTCACCACGAAGTCCGACACACTCCTAGCGGTGAACGATCACCGGGATCCTGGACTGGGCCAGCACCTTCTGGGTCTGGCTGCCGAGCATCGAGTCCCGGAAGCCGTGGCGGCCGTGCGAGGCGATGAAGATCACGTCGCACTTGTTGCGCATCGCAGCAGCGACGATGGCGTCGGCGGGAAAATCGTCGGTCACGTGCTCCACCTTGCAGCGCACGCCGGCGGCCTTCGCCGCTTTTTCGATGACGGCGAGGTTCTGGTTCGCGGTTTTCTCGATGGCGCGCGCGCGCTCCGCCGGATCCGCGTAACCGATGGGAAATATGCCGTCGTATTCCAGCGGTGTCGCCGGTGGCGCGGCGTAAAACCCGGTCACTCTGGCGCCGAGCGCCTTGGCAAGCTTCACGCCGGCCGCGATGGCCTCGCGCGAGAGCGCCGAGCCGTCGGTGGGCAGCAGTATGTTCTTGTACATGGAACCTCCTGTATTCGGGAGCCTCGCGCACGCTGTCGCGCGCTCCTTGAGCTTACGTCGCGTGGCAACGCCCCCATTGACCTCTGTCAAGCGGACCGGCGATTCCCCGCGTTCACTTCACGTACGGCAACACCCAGATCAACATGCCGAGCACGTAGCAGACGAAGGAGCAGACCAGCGTAAACGGTACGCTCCAGGCAAGAAACTCGCGCAACGACACCTTGCGCCCCTCTTCCTTCTCGCCGAGACTCAAGGCGACGTAGAGCGCCGGCGCGCCCGCGACGGTGAGATTGCTGCCCAGCGTTCCGGACCACACCAGCATCCACCACAGCGGCCACGGCTCGATGCCGTCCTGCGCCATGTCCTTGATCGTGTGCAGAAAGGTGAGGATGTAGGCGTCGTGCTCGACGATGCCGACGATGGGCACGGTAATCCAGTAGAGCAGCGTTGCGCCGAGCGCGTAGTTGTCCGCGAAGATCGGCTTGATCGCGGCGGCAAGCAGGTCGAGGATATGGCTCTTTTCGAGCCCCCCTACCAGCGCGAAGAGCGCGATGTAGAAAAAGATCGCGCGCCAGTCGAGTTCCTGCACGGAGTCCTCGAAGTTCGGCGCCTCCTTGACCCGGGCGCCGAGCAGCGCGAGCACCAGCACCAGGGAAATCGCACCGGACAATGCGATGAAACCGAGCTTCACGCCGATATACTCGCGCATCGACATGGCGATGACCGTCCCGATGAACCAGACCACGACGATCGTGGCGAACAGCGGATTCTCGATCTTCGCCTCGAGCCCGAGCACAGACATGTCGGTGACGCGCTGATGCCCGCGAAAACCGTAGACCCACATCGCGCCGAGCGCGATGAGGAACGTCACCACCAGAATCGGAAACGACGAGGGGCGCCCGTGCTGCCAGATGAAGTCGAAGAATTCGGCGCCCGCGACGCTGTGCAGCATCTGCGGCGGCAGGTCGCCGATAAGAAGCGCGGTGCCCATGAAATTCGCGCCGAATCCGATCATCAGGATCACCGGCACCGGCTGGAGCTTGAGCGCGCGCGCGAGCGGCAGCGCTACCGGCGCCATCATCAGGATCGTCACCACGTTGTCCACGAACATCGAGATGATGCCTGCGAGGAACGTAAGGATGATGACGAGAAAGCCCGGCCGCCCGCCCGAAAGCTTGAGCGCCTGGATCGAGAGCCAGCTCGGCACGCCCGACTTGCCGAAGTAGCCGGCGATGATCCAGATGCCGACCAGGATCGCCATCACGTTCCAGTCGACATAGTTGAACGCCTCGGTCTCGGTCATGATGCCGAGCCAGCACATCGCGGCGACCCCGAGGAGCGCCGCGAGCGTACTGTCGATGACGTTCGTGATCACGACGACTATCGCGATCGCGAAAACGATCAGCGTTAACCACTGCATCGGCTCCATAGAATCATCCTTTTCAAGACGTGTCCTGCTGCCGGCATCTGATGCCGGTCGGTCATGGCCGCGACCGCCGACCTCAACTGCGGGCGCCGCCGCACCGGGTGGGCAAAGGCGAAAAAAAAGACCTTGCCAATCTGGGCAAAGGTCTCGCTTGCAAAGCTCGCTTGCCGGCGGGCCGGGGTACCGAAGCGGATCCGGTGTCCCGTCTTGACGACCCGACGAAGCGGCGCCTCCTGCCGCGCCGCCTTAGCTACTCCCCTTTGGAGTCGCGTTCCCGAAATCGCGGGGCAACGCGCCGAGGGTTTTACCATAGCCGCTCCAAGTGCGTCAACACGTCAAAAACGGGGGCGCGGCGACGGCCCGTTCACTGGCTGTGCCGCTCGGCACGCGTTGAAGGTCAGAACAACCCGACCACTCTTCCGTCGTCGGTGAGATCGATCTTCTCGGCGGACGGGACCTTGGGCAACCCGGGCATGGTCATGACATCGCCACACACCATGACGACGAACTCGGCGCCGGCGGCGAGCCGTACTTCGCGGACGTTGATCACGTGGCCCGACGGCGCTGCGCGCAACTGCGGATCGGTCGAAAACGAGTACTGGGTCTTCGCCACGCACACCGGGTAATGGCCGTAGCCGCCTTCCTGCAACATCTTGATTTGCGCGCGTACCTTGGCGTCAGCGGTGACTTCGCCCGCGCCGTAGATCTTGGTGGCGATGGTCCTGACCTTGTCCCACAGCGGCAGCGCCTCTTCGTAGACGAACTTGAAGTCCGACGGCACCTTGTCGATCAGCTCGACCACTGATTTCGCCACTTCTTCCGCGCCCGCTCCGCCGTCCGCCCAGTGCGTCGCCAGGATCACCGGCGCTTCGTGATGCGCCATCTTCTTCTTGAGCAGTTCGATTTCAGCCGGGGTATCGAAGTTGAAGCGGTTGATCGACACCACGCACGGCAGCCCGTAATGGTTGCGGACGTTGTTGACGTGGCGCTCGAGGTTGGTGACGCCCTTCTCCAGCGCCGGGAGGTTCTCCTTGTTGACTTCCTTGAGATCGACTCCCCCGTGGTACTTGAGCGCCCGCACCGTCGCGACGATCACCACCGCGTCGGGCCGCAGCCCCGACTTGCGGCACTTGATGTCGATGAACTTCTCCGCGCCAAGGTCGGCGCCGAAGCCCGCCTCGGTCACCACGTAGTCCACGAGTTTCAACGCGGTCTGCGTCGCGATCACCGAATTGCAGCCGTGCGCGATGTTGGCAAACGGCCCGCCGTGGATGAACGCCGGGTTGTTCTCGAGCGTCTGCACCAGGTTAGGCGCGAGCGCGTCTTTCAGGAGCACCGTCATCGCGCCGTGTACCTTGAGGTCCTTGGCGCGCACCGGCTTCTGGTCGCGGGTATAACCGACAACGATGTTGCCGAGCCGCGTCTTCAAGTCCCTGAGCGAAGTCGCGAGGCAGAAAATCGCCATGATCTCGGACGCCACGACGATGTCGAAGCCATCCTGGCGCGGAAAGCCGTTGCCAGGACCCCCGAGTGCAACCGTGATGTCGCGCAGCGCGCGGTCGTTCATGTCCACCACGCGTTTCCAGGTGATGCGCCGCACGTCCAGCCCAAGCCCGTTGCCGTGATGGATATGGTTATCGATCGCGGCCGCGAGCAGGTTGTTGGCAAGTCCGATCGCGCTGAAGTCGCCGGTAAAGTGCAGGTTGATGTCTTCCATCGGCACCACCTGCGCATAGCCGCCACCGGCGGCGCCGCCTTTCATGCCGAACACGGGGCCGAGCGAGGGCTCGCGCAGGCAGATCATCGCTTTCTTTCCGATCCTGTTGAGCGCATCGCCCAGGCCGACGGTGGTGGTGGTCTTGCCCTCTCCCGCCGGTGTCGGCGTGATCGCCGTCACGAGGATCAGCTTGCCGTCGGGCCGGTTCTTGAGGCTGTCGACGTAGTCGAGCGACACCTTCGCCTTGTAATGGCCGTAAGGCTCGAGGTGTTCCTCGGGAATGCCGAGTTTTTCGGCGATTCTGGTGACGCGCAGCAGCGTCGCCTTCTGCGCAATTTCAATATCGGACGGCGGCATGGTGCGTATCCCCTCTCAGGCAGTGGAACCTGGCGGTTGTGTTGTACAGGATTGGCCGCGTCCTGCGCGGCGGCCGAGCGCGTAACTATATAGGGAGCGCCCGCGTAGCGGCATTGACCACAGTCAATTTTGCGTCGGGCCGCGCTACCGGGTCTTGATGCCGGCGTCCTTGACGACCTTGCGCCAGCGCGCGATCTCCCGCGCGAGGTGATCGCGGAACTGCTCGGGCGTGCTGCCGACAGGCTCGCCGCCGTCGGGCGCGAGGCGGTCGAGGACGTCGCGTGACTTGAGGGTCTTCACCAGTTCCGCGTTCACCTTGTTGATGATGGGCGCGGGCGTGCCCGCCGGCGCGAGCATGGCGAACCAGGTGCTGGTCTCGTAGCCAGGGACGCCCGATTCCGCAACGGTGGGCAGGTCCGGGAACACCTTGGAGCGCTGCGCGGTGGTGACGCCCAGCCCGCGCAGCCGGCCGCTCTTCACATGCTGCAGCGAAGACAAGGGGTTCCCGAAGATTGCGTGCACCTGGCCGGAAATGGTCTCGATCAACGCCTGTCCGGTGCCCTTGTACGGCACGTGCGTCACCTTCAAGTTCGCCAGGGTGCGGAACATCTCAAGCGCCATGCCGGTCGAGGTGCCGTGCCCGGCCGAGCCGAAATCCAGCACCCCGGGTCGCGCTCTCGCCATCGCCAGCAATTGCTTTACTGACTTCACCGGCAGCGACGGATGCGCGAGCATGAGCAGCGGCGCCTGGACGACGAGCGAGATCGGGGCGAGGTCCCTGATCGGGTCGTACGTCAGCTTCGAATAAATGGCCGGCGAAATCGAAAACCCGCTCGCCACCGCGAGCAGCGTGTAACCATCCGGCGGCGCTTTGGCGACTTGCGCGTAAGCGATGGTGCCGCCCGCCCCGGTGCGGTTCTCGACCACGAACGAGCGGCCGATGTTTTCGCTGAGCTTCTGGGCGAACAGCCGCGCCTGGATATCGGTCGCGCCTCCAGGCGCGAGCCCCACGACGATGCGGACCGGTCTCACGGGGTACGAATCGGCCGGGCTCTGCGCGCAAACCGCGCAGGGCGCGAGCAGCGCGATCATCCCGATTAGTGCCCGACGACAGGTTTTCATGCCATCTTCCTCCTCACTCGTATTTGCAGGGGCAACGATCCTCCACTCACGCGATCCGTTCTCTCTGTGTCCTCTGTGATCTCTGTGGCTGAACACTTGCACCTATTTCAGGCCGCAGCGCGCGTAGTAACGGATGGCGTTGTCCCAAAAGAGCTTCTGTTTGCGCGCGTGCGCCATGTCCCACTCAAGTACGGTGTCCACCGACTCCGGGAAATGGCTTTCGCCGTGCGGATAATCCGACGCATACATCAGCACGTCTTCGCCGAGCAGATCGATCACGGCATTGGTGAGCTTCACGCCTTCGGGAATCTCGATGCTCTGGAAATAACGCCCGCTCAATACGTATTCGCTGGGCTTCATCTTGAGATCGGAAATCTCCGAGCGAATGGTCGTGGCGTGTTCGTCGATGCGCGCCATCCAGAACGGCAGCCAGCCGTGGCCCGCTTCGAGCGTGCCGATGCGAAGCCCGGGATATCGGTCCATCAGACCCGCGCCGATCAGCGAGGCCATGTTGCGCATGCCGCACCACGGATGCGAGGCGGAGCGCTGTAAAAAGAGATTTTCCCAGTTGTCGGTGCCGCCCGGCGCATACGGCGGCATCACGGTAAACGTGTGCAGCGTGATCGCAAGATCATGTTCCGCCGCCGCCGCCCACACCGGCTCGAAATCCGGATGATCGAGCGGCATGCCGTACGGCGCGTACGGCAGCACGCCCCACGCCCAACGCGACTTGCCCCAGCGCTTGATTTCCTCCAAGGCGCTTTTCACGTCGCGCCCGCAGGCGAGGATCACGCCACCAAGACGGTCGGGAAACTTCCCGCAGTAGGCTTCCATCCAGCGATGATAGGCGCGATACATGCCTGCTTCGAGCGCCACGTCGTCGGCGGATGTCCACGTGCCAAACCACCCCGAAGGCAGCGTCAGATTGACATCGACACCCTCGAAATCCATGTCCTTGATGCGCTCGGCCGCGTCGGCATCGACGAGCGGAGAAACCGCCCGTTTCTTCTTCACGCCGGTGAAGCCCGCCATGTAGCCGCCCGGCGTGGCTTCCGCCTGCGCCGTGCCGAGCTTGCGGCGATAACGGCGCTGCCCGCGGTTGTACGTGATGTCGCCCTTCTGGCTCACCGCTTTGTACTGCGCCCAGCCTTCGAGCTTTTTTCTCTCGGCGTCGGTCATGAACTGATCGAGCACGTTGATCAGCGGGCCGACGTGAGTGTCGGAATCGAAGATCCTGAAGCCGTTCTTCGCCATCTCCCTCTCCGTTTGGATATTGCGTATCGCGTCAAGCAAGCAAACTGACAACCTGCTTGGCGTCAGAAATATTTTCGAGGTCGCGTATCATCTCGGCGGCACGATCGACGTTTCGTGCCGGAACCGGTTTCGCCGAAAATGAAACGCAATCCCGGAACTTCGCTTCCAGGCGCTCCCAGCCCACAGGATACTTCGGATCGCCGGGCACGCCGTCGGGCCGGTGGCTGAGGACTCTGCCGTCCTTGGTGACGATCTCCACCGATGTCTTCGAGACATCGGCCGAGC
>MEQT01000008.1 GCA_001770325.1 Betaproteobacteria bacterium RIFCSPLOWO2_02_64_14 | reverse complement strand
GCCAGACCTTGAAGCCGTGCTTCTCGATCAGCGGAAAGCGTGTGCCGAGTTCGCCGACGATTACACTCCAGTCCGGCGCGTTGCCGCGGATGTAAGTCCTGAAGAAGCCGTAGCGGCCCTCGACGATCTCTTTCGACCCGATGATGCCGCGCCGCGCGAGCTCCGCCGCGAGAATCGCACCCTGGCCGGAAAAACCCGCCTGCATGGAGCGCATGTGTGTCGCAGCGCCGACCGCCATCTGACGGCTACCGCTCATCTGGTTGAAGCCGATGCCCAGCGCGTTTTCCATCTGCGCTTCATCGAGGCCGAGCAGCCGGCCCGCGGTGGCGGCGCCGGCAACGAAGCCCAGGAGCTGGGTTGCGAACCAGCCCTCGGTCATCGTCCAGTCCGGCACGTCGATCGCCTGCGAGAGCCGCGTCATGATGTCGGTGCCGGCGGCAACGGCGGTGATGAGCTCGCGCCCGCTCACCCCGCCGAGCTTCTCCGCGACCGCCAGCGCGACCGGGATCGTCACGATGCTGGGATGGCCGCTCTCGCCAAGATCGTCGTAGTCGAGCATGTGCCCGAGGCTGCCGTTGGCGAACGCTGCCCAGGCCGCGGGGGCCTTGCCGCCGAAGCCGAGCAGCGTGGCTTCGGGCTTGCCGCCCTGATCTCTCACGTAATCGGCAATGATGCCGGCTTCCGGCGCGAGCGTGCTGGCGCCGATCGCAACGCCCAGCGTGTCCAGGACGCATTGTTTGGTCATCTCGACCAGCGCGGGTGGCAGCGCATCAAAGCGCAGGGTCGCAGCATGCCGGGCGAGTGTGCGCGTGATACCTTTCCCCGTTTCGCTCGCCTCACTTTGCCGGATGCCGGGAACCGCGCTCATCGCGCTCCTCCCGTCGCAGCAGTCACCACCACTTCGTCACCCTCGACCGTGAACTTGTGATCGAAGCCTTCCGACACCCGCTCCATGAAACCGAGCGCATCGTCGAAACGCGAGTCCCCGGCGCGCAACACTTCGGGCCGCAACTGCCGATCGATCAGCACCGGCAGGAACGAGACGCGCTTCACGCCATTGCGCGCGAGCACCGCCCTGGCGATCAGGCTGCGCTTGGCATCGGCGCCGTAAGCGAGGTGCGGGTAATCGGGGTCCATCACCACGCTGTAGCGCTTCGCGAATGCCTGCGCCTGCGCGGGAGTCTTGGCGGTCGAAGACATGATGAAGTTGCTCAGGCTGAAGAAGCAGGCCTTGCCCTCATACATCCCGATCGCCTTGGGGGTGTGAGCGTGATGGCCGAGGATCAGGTCCGCGCCCGCAGCAAACGCCGCCCGGGCGGCGGTGACCTGGTAGTCGGCGATCATCCGCGGGATGAAATGGATGCCCCAGTGCAGCGACACGACCACAACCTGTGCGGATTTGCGCGCCTCGGCGATGTCCGCCACCATGCCAGCGAGGTCTTCGTCGAAGGGAACGGTGACGACCCGCGGCGGCACGCCCGCCTGGTAATCAAACGGCTCGTAGTACGTATGGGCGCGCAGTGGCGCGATTCCGGCTTTGTGCTCCTCCGCCGCGTAACCCGTCTGCAGGATCGAGCAGTACGCGAGCACGGCGACGCGCACGCCGTTGCGTTCCAGGATCGCGGGCCGGCGCGCTTCCTCAAGGTTCTTCCCCGCGCCCACGACCTCGATGCCCTGCTTGCGGAATCGCGCGACGGTGTCGAGCAACGCATCCTCGCCCCAGTCCATGGCATGGTTGCTGGCAAGCGACACGACGTCGAACCCGCAATCGCTGAATACCGAGGCCATGTGCGGCGCAACGCGGCTGTGGCCCCCGCCGGAATGAACCTGCAGCGCGCCGCGCTCGGAATAGACGCGCTCGACCTGCGCAAAGCGGATATCCGCTGCGGCAAGCACGGGCTTCGCCAGCGTCGAATACGCGCTCACCGGCTCGTGTATCGGTCCGACGTCGCCGCATCCGAGCAGGGTTAGGCTGTTGTCAGTCATGGGATTCAGGCCAAAGGAGTGACGAGAGAGAGCGCACGCTATAGCTCCCCAATCCGAGCAGCTTTCCGGTGACCTGCCTGGCGACGGACATCAGCCGGGCATCCAAGGGTTGAAGCAGTGGGCGCCGCAACGCTCGAAATCCACCGTGTTGCGGGTCGCAATGGTGAGGTCGTGCGCAAGCCCGGTCGCGGCGATCAGGCCGTCGATCACCGGAAGCGGCTCTCCGCGCGCCTCGGCCTCACCGGCGAGCTTGCCCCAAGTGGCGGCAACCGTGCCGTCGATCGCGAGCAGGCGCTCGCGGAATCGATCTGCGAGATCGCTTCTCACCCAGGTCTCAAGCTTGCTGCGACGCGGCGACACGGGCAGCTTGGCGATACCCTTTTCCAGTTCGCCGATGGTGAGCACGCTCAGGTAGAGCGAGGTCTCGTCTGCGCGCTTCATCCACTCCACCACGTTGTCGTCAGGCGAGGGCTTGACCAGTTCCGAAATCACACTGGTATCGAGGAGGTAGCTCACAGGTCGATGCGCCTGCCGGTGTCGCGGCTGCGATCAAGATCCAGTTTTGCGCCCGCGAGTGGCGACTTGCGGAAGAAATCGACCAGGCTGCCGCGGGGTCGCGAGAGTTTTCCGAATTCGTTTGCGGATACCACCACCACCGCGTCGCGACCACGCAGCGTAATCACCTGCGGCCCTTCCTCGCGAGCCTTGCGCACCAGCTCGGAGAGACGATTCTTTGCATCCTGTAATTGCCATCGAATCATGGTATTAGTTTACATAGATAGCCAGAATAGCTAGATTGTATCACGGCCTTGCCGTCATGACTGCAGTGATCACGGTTCGACCTTGTTGCGCGCCGTGGCATGAAACCATAGGCAGTGCGGGTACCGCGAAGCAAGGGTACTCTTGTTACCGTTAATCGTTACCTTCTGTACTTGTCGAGCATCGCCTGAGACAGATAGCGTTCCTCCAGCTCGCGCTGCTTGTCCCCGCCCTCGCCGTCCGGCCCGACTTCGGGATGTGGATACGGCCGATCCTTGCGGCTCGACTGAAAATCTTCCCAGGCCGCGATGCCGCGTTGCTGGAAGTCCTCCATGAAGTCCCACAGCGCCGCCCACATCACGTGGTGGGTGAAGCCGGGATACCAGGCGATGTTGACGCCCAGCGCAAGGTGCTCGTCGAGCCCGAGGTAGCGCGGCAGCTTTCCCTTCATGAAGGAGAGCGGCCCTTCGACCGCCGCGCGCGCCTGCCTGATCTCGTCCACGGTATGGGGCGATTCAAGCTGCACCCAGTCCACGCCCGCATCTTTTTCGTAGGCCTGGAGGCGCCGAATGCAGTCCTCGAGGCTGCTGTTGGCGGCGTCGCGCGCGTAGCACTGCGCCATGACCACGAAGTCGGGGTCGAGCTCGTTCTTCATGTCCACCGCGGCGCGGTAGCGCGCGATCGCCTGCTCGAGCGGCACGACTTCCACCCCGGCGCTCTGCGTGCGGCGCTTGCCTTCGATCGGCTGGTCGTCGATGCGCACGCCCGCGATGCCCGCGCGTATGCATTCGCGCACCATGCGCCGCACCGCCATGATCCCGCCGTGCCCGGTATCGCCGTCGAGTATTACCGGGAAATTCACACTCTCCGCGATCCAGCCAGCAATCTGCACGCACTCGGTCATGGTCGCCGTGCCGACGTCGGCAAGCCCGGTGTAAGAGCCCACGACGCCGCTGGTGCCGACGAATCCGGCTTCGCAGCCGGCCCGCTGCATGATGCGCGCGTGCGTCGCCGTCGGGGGGTGCAGCACGACCAGCACCTTTTCCTTGCGGTGGATGAGCTGCCGCAATTTCGTCGTCTTCTTCATGGTGTTCATGATCAGGCTGCCTGAGATTGCGCGCGGCGCGCGTGGTGCGTGCTTTCGCGGCCGGCGATGCGACCGAACACGGAACCCGCCATGAGGCCCGAGCTGCCCGGATAGTTGTAGTAGAAAAGCCCGCCGACGAGTTCGCCCGCGGCATAAAGGCCGGGGAGCGGCGCATCGCTCACGTCCAGCACGCGGGTCGCCGTGTCGATCTTGAGGCCGCCGAAAGTGAACGTGATGCCGCAGGTGACCGAATATGCGACGAATGGGGGCTGCTCCAGAGGATTGGCCCAGTTCGACTTGTCGATCGCGAGTCCCTCGGTGCGCCGTCCGTCCTTGATATTCGGATCGAATGGCACCTCGCGCCTCACCGCCGCGTTGAATTCGCGCACCGTCTGCAGGAACCGCCCGGGGTGAACGTCCTCCATGCGCGCGGCGAGTTCCTCGAGCGTATCGGCCTGCACCTTGGTCGCGCCGCGCGACTTGTACTCGTCGTGCAGCAGGTGCGCGACCTGGGCATCGAACACGTGCCAGGCGTAGCTTCCCGGCTGCTCGAGCACGGCCCGGCCGTACTTGGCGTAGGTGTAGTTGCGGAAATCGGCGCCCTCGTCGACGAAGCGCATGCCCTCCGCGTTGACCATGATGCTGAATGGATAGCCGTTGCGGGAAAATGGCGTGCGCGCCTCCAGTTCGCCGAAATCGGGAGCGTTGCGTTCCCACGACACCGAGTGGCAACCGGACCACTGGCCGTAGGATTGTGCGCCGATGTCGAGTGCCATGCGGATACCGTCGCCGGTGTTGTAGCGCGTGCCGCGCACCTTGGCCATATCCCACCCCGGGCCCAAGTAGCGCGTGCGCCATTCGCGGTTCGCTTCGAAGCCGCCGCAGGCGAGCACCACGGCCCGCGCGCGCAGGTCTTCATCGATGCCCTCTGCGACGATGCGCACGCCCTCCACGCCGTAGCGCCCGCGCATGAGGGCCGTGGCGCGCACCTGGTAACGGATGTCCACGCCATGCCGCTCGGCGGCCTTGTATTCAGCCTCGACCAGGCCACGCCCGCCGCCGGTCGCCTCGACCACTGTTCCACCAAAAAACCTGAAGCGCCCTTCGTGCTTGAACGCGTAGCGCCCGAACCTCGGCACGAAGCGCACCCCTCGCCCGTGCAGCCATTGCACGGTGTCGGCGCTCTGTCGCACGACGGTCTCGGCGAGGTCCGGATCGCAGTAGTACTGGGTCACGCGGCCCAAGTCGTCGAGGTACTGCTCCGCCGTGTACTCCCCAAAGTCGGTATTGGCGATTTCTCCCTCCGAGAGATCGGGCACGACCTTTTTCACGTCTTCCACGCCGTGGTGCACCATGCGGAAGCCGCCGCCGGTAAAGGCGCTGTTACCTCCACGCTGGTGCTCCGGTGCGCGCTCGATGAGCAGCACCCTCGCGCCATGCTCCCGCGCAGAAAGAGCGGCGCACAGCGCGGCGTTCCCGCCGCCAACTACGATTACGTCATAAGGTTGTTTCATTCATGCACTCGTGAATTTCGCAAGCGGGAAGCCTGAAGCAAGAGAAAGGATTGGTCTTTTATCGGCGTGGATCGGCGTTCATCGGCGGCTGTCATTTCAGCGCTTGCTCGCGCAAGTAGCGCTCGCGCGCAAACTCGGGCAGCCCACCGCATTCGAAGATCTGCTCGATCATTGGCGGAAACTTCCGCAATGGCACGCTGGCTCCGCTCGCGACATTGCGGATGACGGCCTCCGGGTAGTCCACCTCCAGCGTCTCGCCGTCCTCCACGATGCCCGCGACACCCGGCGCAACGAAGATGGGGATCGCGCGCGAAATACTGTTGCGCAGGAACAGCCGCGCGACGGATTCCGCGACGATTGCGGCGATCCCGACCTCGCGCAGCACCAGGCCCGGCCGGCTCGAGCCGCAACCGAAGTTGCGGCCCGCGACCAGGATGTCGCCCGGCCGTACCTGAGCAGGAAACTCCGGCCGGTACACCTCCATGGTGTGCTGCTTCAACTCGTCCATGGTGGGATAACGGTAATAGGGATTGATCGCGTCGGTCTCGATCGAGTCGCCGAACTTCCAGACCCGGCCGCGGATCACGCGGTTCAAATCAAAGCCCACGGAACATCTCCTTCGGATTCACGATCTCTCCCGCCACCGCCGCGGCCGTTACCGTGAGCGGACCCGCGAGGTAGATCTCAGCTTTGGGGCTGCCTTTGCGGCCCTTGAAATTGCGTGTGGTCGCGGTGATGCAAACCTCGCCGTCCGAGAGAAATCCGACGCGCGGCTGGCACACGCCGCAACCGGGCGTGATGACCTGGGCGCCGGCTTCGATCAGCTTCTCGATGAGCCCCGCTTTCAGACACTGCAGGTAGACGTGCTGCGACGCGGGCGAAATGAGAAAGCGCACGCCCTTCGCGACTTTCTTTCCCTCCAGCATGCGCGCCGCGATCTCGATGTCCTCGAAGCGGCCGTTGGCGCACGATCCGATCTGCGCCTGGTTGATGCGCGTCCCCCTCGCCTCGTCAACCGGCGTGACGTTGCCGAACTGATGGGGCTTCGCCACCATGAACGGCATCTCGTCGACGTTCAGCCTGATTTCGTTCGCATAGTGCGCACCCGCATCGGGTGCGAGCGGTTCATACGGCTGGTCGGTGCGGGCCTTCACGAACCGGTGCGTGGCTTCGTCCGACCCGAACAGCGCGAACTTGGCGCCCACTTCCACCCCGTGGGTGGAAAGGCACATGCGGCTGTCGATTGAGAGCTGGGGAACCAGCGAACCCGAATACTCGATGGACATGCCCTGCGCGAAATCGTCGCCGTGGTTTCCGGCGAGATAGAGGATCATGTCCTTGGCAATGGGATAACTCGGTTGCCTTCCCTCGAGCACGACCCTGACGGATTCCGGCACCTGGAACCACAGCTCGCCGTAGAGCAGCACGTAGAACATGTCCGCGCGCGTGATGCCAGTCGCGCCCGCATTGACTGATCCGTAGCCCACCGTGTGCGAATCATTGCCTACCACGAGTTCGCCGGGGCGCACCAGGCCGTAGTCGAGCATCATCTGGTGCGCGATCCCGGGCTCGGAGTCGTGAAAGCACTGGATGCCCAGCCGGGCGACTTCCCTGCGGATCAGTGCATTCTCGTCCGCGAGCTTCTGGGAGAGCGTCGGCTGGTGATGATCGAGCAGGACGTAGACGCGCGCCGGGTCCCACACTCGCGGCAGCCCGTCCTTGAAGCCCGCCTCGAGCGCCATGTCGTGCATCGGCTCGGCGGCGTGGTAGTGGCACATCGCGCCGTCGATCTTCGCTTCTACGAAATCCCCGGCGCGCGCCGGGTTGCCGGAGAGGTTGTGCCGCGTCAGCAGCTTTTCCGCCATCGTCTGTGCCATGCGTTCCTCTGTGCTCTCTGTGGCGGATTTGCCTTTGCAGCGAGTTCAGGCACTCAGGAGCGCGGCGAGCGCCTGGCCGCCGCCGTAGCTCGAACGCGGCGTCAGCTCCCCGCCCTTCGTCACCTTCACCGCGCAGTACTTGAACTCCGGGATCTTGCCAAAAGGATCGAGCGCCGGATTCGTGAGCAGGTTCGCCGCCGCCTCGTAATAGCAGAACGGGATGAACACCGCGCCGCGCGGCGTGCCATCGTCGGCGCGCGCGTAGAGCGAGATGATGCCGCGGCGCGAGGCCACGCTGATGACCTCGCCCGGTTTCGCGCCGATGGCGTCGAGATCGAGCGGATGGAGGGAGGCGATCGGGTCCGGCTCGATGGCATCGAGCACCGTGGCGCGGCGCGTGATGGCGCCGGTGTGCCAGTGTTCGAGTTGCCGGCCCGTGATCAGCACGAATGGAAATTCGCGGTCGGGACGTTCGGCGGCGGGGATGATGTCGGCGGGAACGAACTTGGCGCGCCCTGTGGGTGTCGGAAAGCGTTCGGTGAACACGACGGGCTGCCCGGGATCGCCTTCCCTTTCGCACGGGTAGGTGACACAGCTTTCCCGCTCCAGGCGCTCCCAGGTGATGCCCGCAATCGACGGCATCGCGCGGCGCATCTCGTTGAACACGTCCGCGGGCCCCGAGTAGTTCCATTCGAGCCCGAGCCGGCGCGCGATCTCCTGGATGATCCACAGATCGGGCTTGGCCGACCCGGGGGCGTCCAGCGCCCTCCGGCCCAGTTGCACCATGCGATCGGTGTTGGTAACAGTGCCGTCCTTCTCCGGCCAGGCGGTCGCCGGCAGAATGACGTCGGCGTAGTAGCAGGTCTCGGTAAGAAAAATTTCCTGCACGACGAGGTGGTCGAGCTTGGCGAGCGCCGCGCGCGCATGATGCGCATCCGGGTCCGACATCGCCGGGTTCTCGCCCATGACGTACATCCCGCGGATCTTGCCGTCGAGCACGGCGTGCATGATCTCGACCACCGTCAACCCGGGTTGGGGGTCGAGGCTCACGCCCCACAGCTTCTCGAATCGCGCGCGGGCGTCGGCGTGGTCAACGCGCTGATAGTCGGGGAACACCATGGGGATGAGTCCCGAGTCGGACGCCCCCTGAACGTTGTTCTGCCCGCGCAGCGGATGGAGACCTGTGCCGGGCCGTCCCACCTGCCCAGTCATGAGACACAACGCAATCAGGCAGCGCGCGTTGTCGGTGCCATGCACGTGCTGCGAGATGCCCATGCCCCACAGGATCATCGAGGCTCTGGATTTGGCGTAGAGACGCGCCACTTCCCGGATCGTTTCCGCCGGAACGCCGCATACCGGCGCCATTGCTTCGGGGCTGTAGCCGGCGACGTTCTTCCTGAGCTCCTCGTAACCGATGGTGCGGCTCCGGATGAACGCCTCGTTCACCAGGCCCTCTTGAACGATGGTGTGCATCATGGCGTTCAACAGCGCGACGTCGGTGTCGGGCTTGAACTGCAGCGCGTAGGCCGCGTGGCGGGAAAGTTCCGAGCGCCGCGGGTCGGCGTAGATGAGCCTGGCGCCTTTCCTGATCGCGTTCTTGATCCAGGTCGCCGCCACCGGATGGTTGGAAACGGGATTGGCGCCGATCAGGAATATGACCTCTGCGCGTGCAACGTCGTTAACCTGGTTCGAGACCGCGCCGGAGCTGATGCCTTCCATCAGCGCCGCAACCGACGAGGCATGGCACAGCCGCGTGCAATGATCGACGTTGTTGCTTCCGAACCCGGTGCGCACCAGCTTCTGGAACAGGTACGCCTCTTCATTCGTGCCCTTGGCCGAGCCGAAACCGGCGAGCGCGTGCCGGCCGTGGCTGTCGCGGATCGCGCGCAGCTTCCCTGC
>MEQT01000007.1 GCA_001770325.1 Betaproteobacteria bacterium RIFCSPLOWO2_02_64_14 | reverse complement strand
GTCCGGCGCGCATGATCGCGATGGTGTCCGAGAGCGCAAGCGCTTCGATGCGGTCGTGCGTGACGTAGACCGCGGTGATCTTGAGCTTTCCCAGAAAGGCTTTAAGCTCCTTGCGAGTTTCCTCCCGCAGCTTCGCGTCCAGGTTGCTCAAAGGTTCATCGAAGAGAATCACTTTGGGTTCGGCCACCAGGGCCCGGGCGAGCGCGACGCGCTGCTGCTGGCCTCCGGAGAGCTTGGTCGCCGGGCGGTTTTCGAAGCCTTCCAGTTGCACGAAGCGCAGGGTCTTCTCCACCCTCTCGCGGATGGCATCCCTCGAAACGTTCCGAACCTGGAGCGGGTAGGCCACATTGTCGAAGACGTTCATGTGCGGCCAGATGGCGTAGGTCTGGAACACCATGCCGAGTCCCCGCTTCTCCGGCGGGATGGAGATGTTCCTGTCCTTCGACCAGACGATTTCGTCCCCGATGCTGATTTCCCCCGTATCGGGAGCTTCCAGGCCGACGATGCAGCGAAGCAGCGTGGTCTTGCCGCAGCCGCTGGGACCCAGCAGCGTGAATATCTGGTTGGCCGGGATGGTCAGATCGACGCCATCCAGGGCCTTGATAGTCTTACCTTCGGAGTAATAGTACTTGCTGACGCCTTGGATCCGGATTTCCACGGTGTTTGTCCGCGAGCGCCTTTATCGTTGAAAGGAAGACCAAGCCCGCACAGCAAACCGCCCGGCCTGCTGGGTCCGGGCGGCTGGCGAACTCCTGGGGAACGGCGCTATTTTACGTCGAATATCTTCTTGAACTCGCCGCCCCATTTCTTGGTTTCATCGTCCGACAACTCGCGGATGGCGATGACTTTGGCCTTGTTCATGCCGTCGATGGGCGGAAACACGCCGGGCGCCAGCACGTATTCCCCGACGTCCTTGGCCAGCATCCCCATGGCCTTCTTCGAGAGCCAGTAGTCTATGAAAACTTTCGCCGCATTGGGATGCGGGGCCTTGGAGGTCACGGCGATCGCGCGCGGCGTGCCGAGCAGCGGCTGCGTCACCCTGGCCCAGTCGAGCGGGGCCGGAGCCTTCGTGATGATGTATTTAGGCATGGAAATGCCGATCCATTTCTCGCCGCTCTCGATCGGCGCCGGGGTGGGTCCCAGGGAAGCCACGAACATGGGCTTGTTGGCGGCCAGCCCCTTCACGAACTTCATCCACTCAGCCTCGGACTTGAAGACGTGTTCTTTGAGCCCGATCAGCCAACCGATCGTCGTGGCGTGGTTGGCCGGATTCGGCATGACGATCTTGTCCTTCCATTTGGGATGGGTCAGGTCCTCGTAGCGTTTCGGCACGTCCGCCTTCTTTACCAGCTCCTTGTTGTAGATCAGCGCCACATACTCGATGCCGAAGAGCTGGATGTGATCGTCCTTTTTGGTCCACTGCGGATACCCGGCGGCGGCCGGCGACCGATACGGAGCCAACATCCCCTTCGCTTTGAGCAGCTCCAGGATCGGGAGGGGGCCCTGGACGACATCGGCCATGAACTTGCCGGCCTCGAATTCCGTGATGGCCGTGGCCACGAATTTTGTGGTCGAAATCCGGGTGTACTCGGCCTTGACCCCGGTGTCGGCGGTGAAGGCTTTGATGATGGGCTCGACGGCTGTGATGTTGGCATAGAAGGCGGCCCTGCCTTCGGACCTGGCCTTGTCCAATAGAGCCTTGTCCTGGGCATGCGCGCATGCGGCCGCGAACAGCATGATGAATGCAACGAGAAGTTTTTTCATGGGCACTCCTTCAGGTCTAAAGGGTGGCTCGTGCTACACGAGAATGTGGCGATCAGCCTCGCCCCCCGATGCGGCGAACGGCGCCGAGCGCCGGATAAGCCAATACCCCTGTAACTTACCGCCAGGCGACGGTCGGTACCTTGACGTGGATCAACTACCTTAAGGGCAATGCTTGATGATGCCGATGTCGTTGAGCTTTTTCTGCAGGCTCAGGCGGTCGAGCTTGTCCAGCGGCAGACTCACGAACAGGCCGATCCGGGTCGCGAGCTGGCGGAATGCCTCGTTGAACGCGTGGCGCTTCACTTCATCGCTGCCCGCGGCGAGCGAGGGGTCAGGCAAACCCCAATGCGCGGTTATCGGTTGCCCCGGCCACACCGGGCAGGCTTCCTTCGCGGCGTTGTCGCAGACGGTGAAGACGAAATCGAGCCGGGGCGCTCCGGGCACGGCAAACTCGTCCCAGCTCTTGCTGCGCAGCCCTTTCGTCGGCAGACCCGCGCGTTCGATCTGCTCGAGCGCAAATCGATTGGGCTGCGTTGCCGGCATGCTGCCCGCGCTGTACGCCTTGAACCGGCCCTGGCTGAGCGCCAGGTTGCCGAAGATCGCCTCGGCCATGATGCTGCGCGCGGAATTGTGCGTGCACAGGAAGAGCACGTTGTAGATGTAATCCGCCATAACTAGTGTCGGAACCAATGTTCAAAGTGTCGTTGTCATTCCCGCGCAGGCGGGAATCCATATGGAGATTGCCGAAGCCCCGGACGCCGAATGGATTCCCGTTTTCACGGGAATGACACAGACAGCAGTCCTTCATGTCTCATGACGTGCAGCAGGTCGGGGCGCAACAGGATTTTGCGGCTGGCTTGCGGGCGCGTACGAAGGCGCTCATGAACTTGCCCGCCACCTGGGGGGCGATCGCATTGACGTCGATCCCCTGTGCCGCGAGAAACTGCCGCGCGTCCTCGATGTCGTAAATGCGGGTCGGCTCGATGTCGATGCTCTCGAAACCGGCAGCGGCCAATTTCTCCCGGTAATCGACATCGCGCAGCGCGCCCGCGATGCAGCCGATCCACAGTTCGACGTTTTTCCTGATCTCGGCCGGTACTTCGCCTCTCACGACGACATCCGATACCGCGAATCGGCCGCCGGGCTTCAGCACCCGGAATGCCTCGCGCAGCACGCGATCCTTGTCGGCCGAGAGGTTGATCACGCAGTTGGAGATGATGACGTCCACGGAATTGTCCGGAAGCGGGATGTTTTCGATCTCGCCCTTGAGAAACTCCGCGTTTCCGGCGCCGGCCTTTTTCTGATTCTCGCGCGCGAGCGCCAGCATTTCATCGGTCATGTCGAGGCCATAGGCTTTACCGCCCGGCGCCACGCGCTGCGCGGAAAGCAGCACGTCGATGCCGCCGCCGGAGCCGAGGTCCAGCACCGTCTCGCCTGGCTTAAGCTCCGCGAGCGCGGTGGGGTTGCCGCAGCCGAGCGAGGCCCGCAGGGCGGGTTCCGGCACGGCGCCGCTCTCCTGCGCGCTGTAGAGGTTGGAGGTGATCGGATCGCACGTGCCGGTTGGCCCGCAGCAGGAAGCCTTCGCTTTCTGAGCCTGCAGTGCCGCCTGCCCGTATTTCTCCTTGACGGCTTCCTGGATGGTTTCCGTACTCATGTTCAATCTCCTTCTCTGTGGCAGATGGTGTTGAATTCATGCTCCACGCGCATACCACCCGCGCGTGGAATTGACGATCTTCACCACCGCCAGCATCACCGGCACTTCGATCAGCACGCCCACCACGGTGGCGAGTGCCGCTCCGGACTGGAACCCGAAGAGACTGATCGCCGCCGCCACGGCAAGTTCGAAGAAGTTGGAGGCGCCGATCAGCGCCGAGGGGCAGGCGATGCTGTGCTTCTCGCCCACCGCACGGTTGAGCCAGTAGGCGAGGGCGGAATTGAAGAACACCTGTATCGTGATCGGCACCGCCAGCATCGCGATGACCAATGGCTGCCGGAGTATTGCCTCGCCCTGGAAGGCAAAGAGCAGGACGAGCGTCACCAGCAGGGCGGCGATGGAGAACGGGCCGATCCGCGCCAGCGCCGCTTGCAGATGCGCCTCGCCCTTCGCGAGCAGCGATTTGCGCCACGCCTGCGCGATGATGACCGGGACGACGATGTAGAGCACCACGGACGTGAAGAGCGTATCCCACGGCACCGTGATCGACGAGATGCCGAGCAGCAGTCCCACGATGGGCGCGAAGGCGAAGATCATGATCGCGTCGTTCAGCGCCACCTGCGAGAGCGTGAAGTAGGGGTCGCCGCCGGTGAGCCGGCTCCATACGAACACCATGGCGGTGCAGGGCGCCGCCGCGAGCAGAATCAGGCCCGCGACGTAACTGTCGAGCTCGCCGGCGGGGAGATACGGCGCGAACACCTGTCGCACGAAGATCCACGCGAGGAGCGCCATCGAGAATGGCTTCACCGCCCAGTTGACGAAGAGCGTGACGCCGATTCCTTTCCAGTGGCTGCGGACCTGATGCAGGGCGCCGAAGTCTATCCTCACCAGCATCGGGATGATCATCACCCAGATGAGGAGCCCCACGGGAATGTTTACGCGTGCGATTTCGAGCCGGCCGAAGAACTGGAACAGCGCCGGCAGGGTCTGGCCGAGGGCAATCCCGGTCACGATGCACAGGAACACCCAGACGGTCAGGTAGCGCTCGAAGACGCTCATCTGCGACGTGGATGGCTTGCCGGGCGCGGTGTCGGCGTGTGTGCTCACGCGGAAACCTTGGCAGCGCTGCGCTTCTTCGGCAGGGCGACCACTGCCGTCTTCGGCAGGCATTGCCCGCCCTGGCAGCAGTTCTGCGTGAGATAGGCGAGCAGATCGTCCATCGCGGTGTAATCGGCAGCGTAATAGATGAAGCGGCTTTCCTGCCGCCCGCGGATGAGACCGACCCGGCTCAGGTGGGAGAGATGAAACGAAAGCGTCGGCGCGGGGATGGCCAGCTTCTCGCCGATCGCGCCCGCGCTCATGCCCTCGGCCCCGGTCTGCACCAGCAGGCGAAAGATCGAAAGACGGGTTTCCTGTCCCAATGCGGCGAGACGTTCGGCGGCGGTTTCCAATTTCATGTTTCCAGTATTATCGAAAGGATAGGCGATGTCAAGTCAGCACGCGGCCGTGCGCCAACGCCAAGCGTGGCGCCGAGCCACTGGCTCAATTCCCGGCGGATCCCATGGATTTCAGCGGGTTGCGTGAAGCGGGCCGTCTCCTGTGTGCGCCCGCGTGCCTCAGCGATTCTTGTCCGAGGCCTCGTACGCCCGTAATCCCCCCGCGATGGATACGGCGTTCCGGTAGCCCATCTTGACCAGGGTGTCCGTTGCCAGCGCGCCGCGGTTGCCTCCCGCGCAATAGCACACGACTTGCGCGTTCTTGTCGGGAACGACTTCGCTGACGCGCATCTCGAGCGTCCCGCGGCTGACGTTGACCGCGCCGGGGATATGCCCGCCGGCAAATTCCTCCTTGTCCCTCACGTCGATCACCACCGCGCCACCCTTTACCAGCGCCCTGACGTCCTCCGGCGACAGCTCCTTGATCCTCTTCCTTACCTCACCGACGAGCGCCAGGAATTCCGGCGGATGCTCCATGTGCGTCTCCTTTGAAATGGTTGTTGACCGAAGAACGAACCTGCTGCTTTG
>MEQT01000006.1 GCA_001770325.1 Betaproteobacteria bacterium RIFCSPLOWO2_02_64_14 | reverse complement strand
GCCGGCGCTCCCGGCGCTGCTCAAGCCGCTGCTAGACGGTATTTTTGTCGAGAAGGACCAGGCGTTGATGCGCTGGATGCCGCTCGTCATCATGGGACTGATCGTGGTGCGCGGGCTTGGCGAGTACGTCGCCTCGTATTCGATCAACTGGGTGGGCAGCAAGGTGGTGATGGATCTGAGGAACGCGATGTTCTCCCGGATCCTGGAGCTTCCCACGTCCTATTACGACGATCACGCTTCCGGTGCGCTCATCTCGAAACTCACGTTCGATGTCACGCAGGTGACGGGCGCGGCCACCAGCGTGCTCACGGTCATGTTCAAGGACACGCTCGCCATCGTGGGGCTCCTCGGCTGGATGTTCTGGCTCAACTGGAAGCTCACGCTCCTCGCACTCACCATGACGCCGGTCATCATTGTGGTGGTGCGCGCAGTCAGCGTGCGGCTGCGCCGGTCGAGCCGCGAAGTGCAGCACGCGATGGGAGAGGTGACGCAGGTGCTGCAGGAAGCGGTCGACGGGCACAAGGTGGTGAAACTGTTCGGGGGACAACGCTACGAATCCGGCCGCTTCGATTCCACCGCCAATCGCGTGCGCCGCTCTCTCATGAAGCAGGCCGCTGCTGCTGCAGTGAGCGTTCCCATCGTGCAATTCGTCGCTGCCGCCGCGCTCGCGCTGATGGTGTACCTCGCTACGCTGCAGTCGGGCTCCGACGAAATCACGGTCGGGAGCTTCGGCTCGTTCATTACGGCGATGCTGATGCTGACCGCGCCGCTCAAGCGCGTGACCAGCGTCAACGAACCGCTGCAACGCGGCCTGGCTGCCGCCGAGAGTGTGTTCGCGCTGCTCGACCAGGCCGGCGAGCCCGACCCGGGTACGGTGGCGCTCGACCGCGCCCGCGGCGAGGTGCGGTTCGAGCAGGTGGGTTTCACCTACCCCGGCGCCGCGCAGCCCGCGCTGGAGCGCGTCGATCTCGCGATCCGGCCCGGCGAGACCGTGGCGCTGGTCGGCGCATCCGGCAGCGGCAAGACCACGCTTGCCAATCTGGTGCCGCGTTTTTACCGTCCGACACGGGGGCGCATCACGGTCGACGGTCATGACCTCAAGACGCTTGCGCTCGCGAGCCTGCGCGCCAACATCGCCCTGGTGAGCCAGGACGTGGTACTGTTCAACGATACCGTTGCCGCCAATATCGCTTACGGCACGATGAACGGCTCCGCGCGCGAGGCCATCGTGGCCGCGGCCGAGGCGGCGCATGCGATGGAGTTCATCGGAACGATGCCCGAGGGTATGGAAACGCTGGTGGGGGAGAACGGCGTCAAACTCTCGGGCGGGCAGCGCCAGCGGCTCGCGATTGCGCGCGCGTTGCTCAAGAACGCGCCGATCCTGATATTGGATGAAGCGACCTCGGCACTCGACTCGGAGTCCGAGCGCCACGTCCAGGCGGCGCTGGAGACCCTGCTGCAGGGGAGAACGACGATCGTGATCGCGCACCGGCTTTCGACCGTTGAACGCGCGGATCGCATCGTGGTGCTCGACCGCGGGCGCATCGCGGAAACCGGCGCGCACCGCGAGCTGTTGGAGCGCGGCGGAATCTACGCCAAACTGTACCGCATCCAGTTCGCGGAGGATTTTGCCGGCTCTGGCGCCGACAAAATCCTTAACAAAGGGCGAGAGCAGTGATACTCCGGTCCAGGCTTGGGGTGCTGAAAGCGCATTTCCGTATTTCCCGGCACCGGGGCGGTGAGGCTGGTATCACGGCGCGGCTTTCGGCCTGGTTTTATGGCCGCGGCTGGTGCTGTCCCTCGAGTTCGCGCAGGAGTCTGTAGCCGCGGCCATGGCCCACGTCGCCGTCATCACTCCGGTCTATCAGGCGGAAGGCTGCCTGGAGGAGCTTTACCGGCGCCTCGCCGCGGCGCTCGCGCCCATCACCGCCGAGTTCGAGATCATCATGGTCGAGGACTGCGGCGGCGACCAATCGTGGGAGATCATCGGCGAGCTGGCGCGGCGCGATCCGCGGGTGAAGGGCGTCCAGTTCAGCCGCAATTTCGGCCAGCACTACGGCATCACCGCGGGGCTCGATCTGTGCGACGCGGACTGGGTGGTGGTGATGGACTGCGACCTCCAGGATCAGCCGGAGGAGATTCCGCGCCTTTACGCCAAGGCGCAGGAGGGCTACGACGTCGTGCTCGCGCGGCGCGGCAGGCGCTCGGACACCGTCACGCGGCGCTTTACGTCGTGGCTGTTCTATCGCATTTTCAGCTATCTCGCGGACACCGAGTACGACGGCGACGCCGGCAACTACCGCATCATCTCACGCAGAGTGGTGGAGAACTGCCGGCGCATGCGCGAGCAGCTGCGCTTCTTCGGCGGGCTCATCAACTGGATGGGATTTCCGACCGCGAGCATCGAGGTGGCGCATGCGCCCCGCCACGACGGGCACTCGACCTACACCTTCGCCAAGCTGTGGAAGCTCGCCGCGGATACGATCATCGCCTACTCGGACAAGCCGTTGCGGCTCTCGATCCGCTTTGGCTTCGTCATGTCCTTCCTCGCTTTTGCCTACGGCATTTACATTCTGGTGCGCGCCTTGCTCTACGGATCGGCGGTCGCGGGTTGGAGCAGTCTCATCGTCTCGCTCTACTTCATCGGCGGCATCATCATCAGCATCCTGGGCGTCATCGGCATCTACCTCGGCAAAACTTTCGAGGAGGCGAAGAAGCGCCCGCTCTACATCGTCGCCCGGACGACTTTCCCCGAAAAACACACCGGCGATCATGGCTGACTTCATCCACGAATTCTGGGAAGACCAGGCCGGGAGGCACGGCGCTTCGCCGGAGGCATCCTGGGGCGACAACTGGGCGATCGCGCTCGAGATCGAGACGGTCGCGAAGCACCTCGATGACGGCGACACCGTGCTCGACGCCGGCTGCGCCAACGGCCATTCCGCGTTCGCGCAGCTCGAGCGGCATAAGCTTGGCAAGCTGGTCGGCATCGATTTTTCGGCGCAGATGGTGGCGGCCGCGCGCCGCGCGCGGGCCGAACGCCGGCTCGGGGATAGCGTCGAGTTTCTGGAAGGCGACGTCCGCCGGCTTGCATTTCCCGACGCGAGCTTTGACAAGGTCTACACCACGCGCGTGCTGATCAATCTGCCGACCTGGGAACAGCAGGTGACGGGCATCAAGGAGTGCCTGCGCGTGGCGCGCGGCGGCGGCAAGGTGATTCTGTCGGAGGCATTCTGGGAGCCGCTCGTGCTGCTCAACGCGATGCGGGCGTTGAAGCAGCTGCCGCCGCTGGTGGAACACGATTTCAACCGCTACCTGAAAAAGCAGCGCCTCGAAGCATGGCTGCGTGCGCAGGGGCTCGCCTTCAGCGTCGAGGAATTCTCTTCCATTTATTACCTCGGTTCGCGCTTCCTGAGGGAGCTCGTGACCGATCCCGCCGCCTACCCCGGGTATTCCAATCCGATCAACCGGATCTTCCACGACATCGAGCGCGAGTACTCGGGCGGCGGTTTCGGCATCCAGCAGGCCTACGTGATCCACAAACCATGAGAGACGGGCGATGAGTTATGCGCTGGTGTTTGCCACCGTGCTGTTGACCGTGTACGGCCAGATCGTCATCAAGTGGCAGGTGCTGGCGGCCGGCGCGTTTCCGGCGACCGCCGCGGACCAGATGTGGTTTCTCCTGCGGCTGCTTGTCAATCCGTGGGTGATCTCCGCGCTCGCGGCCGCGCTCGCGGCCGCGCTGACGTGGATGGCGGCGATGACCGAACTCGAGCTCTCGCACGCGTATCCGTTCATGAGCCTCGCTTTCATCCTGGTGCTGGTCCTGAGCGCCTGGTTTTTCCACGAACCGGTGAGCTGGCAGAAGCTCGCCGGGCTCGCCCTGATCTGCGCCGGCATCGTGGTCGGGAGCCAGGGTTGAAGCGATGTCTGCGTTGCGAGGCATCCTTTCACGGAGAAGACTGGCGCTGCACGGCGTGCGGATACACGCCGCGGACGCTGGAGGGCTTCCCCGCGTTTGCGCCCGAGGTCGCGCACGCCGCGGAAGGCTTCGACCCGGCGCTCTTTGCCGAGCTCGCGCGGCTCGAAGCGCGGAACTTCTGGTTTCGGGGCCGCAATCGCCTCATCGCGTGGGCGCTGCGGCGGTACTTCGCGCACGCACAGAGCCTGCTCGAGATCGGCTGCGGCACGGGGTTCGTCATGGCCGGCATCGCGGGCGCGATTCCGGGGATCAGCATCGCGGCGAGCGAGGCGCACGTGTCGGGCCTCAGGTTCGCGGCGCAGCGTGTCCACGGCGCGCGCCTCATGCAGATGGACGCGCGGGCCATCCCGTTCACAGCCGAATTCGATGTCGTGGCGGCATTCGACGTGATCGAGCATATCGAGGATGACCGGGTGGTGCTGTGCGAAATGCACCGGGCAGTCCGCCCGGGCGGCGGCATCCTCCTCACCGTGCCCCAGCATCCCTGGCTATGGAGCGAATTCGACGTGCGCGCCCGGCACGTGCGCCGCTACACCGCCCGCGAGCTGCGTGCGAAAGTGCTGGCGGCCGGATTCGAAATCGTGCGGCTGACCTCCTTTGTCTCGCTGCTGCTGCCGCTGATGGTGCTGTCGCGCCTTGCGCGGCGCGCGCCGGGAGCTGATTACGACGCGCTCGCGGAGCTGCGGATGGCGGGATGGCTCAACGCAATACTGGGCGCCATCCTTGCGTGCGAACGGGGCCTGATCCGGGCCGGGCTCGGCTTTCCCGCCGGCGGCTCCCTCCTGCTCGTTGCACGCCGGCCATGAATATCCCGTTCAACAAGCCGTTCACGATCGGCGGCGAACTTGAAAACATTGCACGCGCCGTAGCGGGCGGCCATCTCTCGGGAGACGGGCCGTATACGCGGCGCTGCCATCGCTGGCTCGAGGAGCGGCTGGGCTGTGGAAAGGCGCTGCTCACGCATTCGTGCACTGCGGCGCTTGAAATGGCGGCGATCCTTGCCGGCATCGGCCCGGGCGACGAGGTCATCATGCCCTCGTTCACCTTTGTCTCGACCGCGAACGCATTCGTCCTGCGCGGCGGGGTGCCGGTGTTCGTCGACATCCGTCCCGACACCCTCAACCTCGACGAACGGCTGGTCGAAGCTGCGATCACACGGGCCACGCGCGCCATCGTCCCCGTTCACTACGCCGGCGTGCCGTGCGAGATGGATGCGATCAACGACATCGCCCGGCGTCACGGCTTGCTCGTGGTGGAAGACGCGGCGCAGGCCATCCTCTCGGACTACAAGGGGAGACGCCCGGGGGCGATCGGGCACCTGGGTTGCCTGTCGTTCCACGAAACCAAGAATGTCATCAGCGGCGAGGGCGGCGCGCTGCTGGTGAACGACCCGGCGCTCGTCGCGCGCGCCGAGGTGATCCGCGAGAAAGGCACCAACCGTTCGCAGTTCTTCCGCGGCGAGGTCGACAAGTACACCTGGGTCGATATCGGCTCCTCGTTCCTGCCAAGCGAACTGGTCGGCGCGTATCTCTGCGCGCAACTGGAGCACGCCGACGCCATCATCGCCAGGCGGCGGGCCCTGTGCGCCGCGTATCGCAGAGGCCTTGAGGAACTGGAAAACGCCGGCGCCCTGCGCCTGCCGCAGCCCGATCCGCCCGCCACGGCCGGGAACGGGCACATGTTCTACGTGCTGGCCGGGAATCTCGCTGCCCGCACCTCGTTGATCGCTCATCTCAAGGCGAGCGGCGTTCACGCGGTGTTTCATTACGTGCCGCTGCATTCGTCGCCGGCGGGCCTCAAGTTCGGACGCAGCGCCGGCGCGATGACGGTCACCGACGATGCGGCCGGGCGGCTCGTGCGCCTGCCGCTCTATTACGAACTCGGGGACAGCGACATCGCGCGCGTCGTCGCGGCGATCGCCGCATTCTTCAGGTAATGGGTGATGAGTGATGCGTGACGGACGCCTACCCATTACCCGTCACCCACTACCCATTTCCGCGTAGCGTTCGCCATGCTGTTCAACTCCTACGCCTTTATTTTCCTGTTCTTGCCGGTAACGCTCGCCGGGTTCTTCCTGCTCGCGCGCGCGGGACCCAGGCTTGCTGCGGGATGGGTCACCGCGGCATCACTCTTCTTCTACGGCTGGTGGAATCCGCTCTACGTCGCCCTGCTCGCGGGTTCGATCCTCTTCAACTACGCGCTGGGGCTCGCCATCGTCCGCTCGGAGGCGGCGGGGCGCGCGGCACACAGGAAACGGCTGCTCGTCTTCGCGGTCGCGGCCAATCTCGGCGTGCTCGCTTACTACAAGTACGCCAACTTCTTTCTCGATAACGTCAATGCGGCGCTCGGCACCGCCGCAAACCTCGGCGAGATCATCCTTCCGCTCGGCATCTCCTTCTTCACCTTCACCCAGATCGCGTTTCTCGCGGACGCGTACCAGGGCAAGGCGCGCGAGTACAGCCTGGTGCATTACGGCCTGTTCGTGACCTATTTTCCGCATCTCATCGCGGGGCCGGTGCTGCACCACGGCGAGATGATGCCGCAGTTCGGGCAGCCCGCCATCTATCGTCTCAACTACGACGACATCGCTGCGGGGCTCACGATCTTCGTCATCGGCCTGTTCAAGAAGGTGATCATCGCGGACGGAGTCGGCGGATACGTCGCACCGGTGTTCGACGCGCCGCAGTCCGGGTTGACCCTGACGTTCCTCGAAGCCTGGTGCGGCGCGCTCGCCTACACCTTTCAGCTCTATTTCGATTTTTCAGGCTATTCCGACATGGCGGTGGGGCTGTCGCTGCTCTTCGGCGTGCGGCTGCCGATCAATTTCCACTCGCCCTACAAGGCGGCGAACATCATCGAATTCTGGCGGCGCTGGCATATGACGCTGTCGCGTTTTCTGCGCGACTACCTGTATTTTCCCCTGGGCGGGAATCGCAGGGGACGCGCGCGGCGTTACCTCAACCTCATGATCACCATGCTGCTGGGCGGACTGTGGCATGGCGCCGGATGGACGTTTGTCATTTGGGGCGGCCTGCACGGCGTGTATCTCGTCGTGAACCACGCGTGGCGCGCGCTGCGCCGCCGGCTGGGGCATGACCTCGACCGTCCCACGGCCCGCGGGCGCGCGCTCGGGTGCGCCGTCACCTTTCTCGCGGTCGTGGTCGGTTGGGTGATCTTCCGTGCGAGCAGCATGGACGCCGCGCTCGCCCTTCTCAAGGCGATGGCCGGGATGAACGGCCTGGTGGTTCCGGACGCGTGGCTGCCGAAATGGGGCGTGCTGGGCGAGTGGCTCGCGCGGCACGGAGTCGTCTTTGGCGCGACGCCGGCACTCGGGCGTACCGGCGTCGTGCATTGGATCTGGATACTGTTGTTCGTGGTGTGGTGCGCGCCGAACACTCAGCAGGTCATGGCGCGTTTCAGGCCGGCGCTCGGTGTTCCGCCCGAGCCCGCCACGCGGTGGCACTGGCGCCCCACCGCGTTGGGCGCGGGCGCCATCAGCGCGATGGCGCTCGCCGTGGTGCTCAACCTCAACCGGCATTCCGAGTTTCTCTATTTCCAGTTCTAGGAATTTGTCGCATTCCGACTCGACAAATTTCCATGTAAGACTGCGTGCAAGCCACCTGCCAACATGAACAGCATCCTTCAACCGGCTGACACGATGACGAGTCGCGCTTACGTGGCGCTGGTGCTGGGATCGTGCGCAGCCATCCTTGCGGCGGTGTTGACGCTGAACCTGATGCTCGCCTACAACAATTTCCGCCACGACAAGAACGCGCTCGCCAGCGCATGGCAGCAGCGCACGCGGGGTGTGACTTACGCGCCGCCGATCAATGACAATCGCCTGTTCAAGACGCTGCGGCTGAACGAACGGGTCGGCGAAATCAATGCCATCATGTTCGGATCGTCGACCACGATGGGCATACGCGAGGCCGCATTCGCGCCGCCCCTTCGCGCATACAACTTCGCGCAGAGCGGCAATTCGCTGGTGGCGGTGGTCGGCGAAGCCGAATATGTCGTCGCTCGTTGGCCCGGGCGCATCCGCTACCTGGTGATCCCGCTCGACTGGGCACTCGGTTTCACGTTTGATCCAGGCACGCCGGCCGCCACGGACTTGTCGCCGGAGGCGGTGCGGGCTGCGGCAAAGGCCGGGCGCCGGCGCGATGAGTGGCTCGCCCAGGTGCGCGATGCGCTGTCGTTGCCACGAGTGAAGGACCTCATGGGCATCGCGAGGGATGTGCTTCGGGCCGAACGCAAGGCAACGGCGTTCCGGCAGTTCTTCTTCGAACCCGCCGGCGAGGAGTATCGCTGTGCGGACGGCACCCCGGCGCGCGACTACGACACCCTGTACCGCGGCCTGTGCAACGGGTTTCGCTTCGACGGCAGTGCGACATTTGCCGACCAGCGTCGAATCGCTGCCCGCAATGCCGGCGCGCTCCTCGCGGCGGCGGCGGCATCCGGGTCACAGTACGCGATGGCATTGCGCCGCACGCGGGGCGAGCCGTATGCGCCGACGCTCGAGCGCCTCGCGGCGCTGGCAAGGCGCTTTGCGCGAGCCGGCGGGGCCGTGGTCCTTTTTCTGCCTCCGCTCATGCCGGGCCTGGAACAGGCGCTGCTCGCGTCCGCGCACAGTGGCGCCGCGCTCAAACGCACCAAGGAAGCCCTTGCGGCGTGGGCCGCACGTGAACGCCTGACGTTGATCGATGCGGGCGCGTCCGAGAAGTTCGGCTGCGCGGCTGACGAGTTCATCGATCCACACCACGCGCTGCCTGCATGCTATGCGCGGGTATTCGCGCGGCTGCCGGGCGCGGGGACGAAAAGCGTGCGGGCTGCTTCAGACTGAGCAATTGCGCCGCGTGAGGACGACCCCGGTGACGACGACGGCCCGGATGCAACGCTGGTGGTGGATTTACGCGCTTGCGGCCGCCACCTACCTGCCCACGCTCGCTTTCCACTACGTCGGCGAGGAGGCGATCTTTGCGATCAGTTCGCTCGAGATGTGGTACCACGGCGAGTGGGGGCGCCAGCTGCTCTACGGCGGCGAACTGAAGCACAATCCTCTCTACAACTGGCTGATCATTCCCCTCGCGAGCGCGGTGGGCTGGGAGCACGTGCTGGCGGTCGCGCGCGCGCTCACGGTGTGCGCCACGGTGGCGACCGGTCTGGTCGTCGCCTGGCTCTCGCACGCGCTCTACCGCGATACGAGGTTCGCGGCGCTCGCGGCGCTCGTGTATATCACGTTCGCCGACGTGTTTTTCTACCGGGGGTGGCTTGCTTACGTCGACCCCCTGTTCGCGTTCTTCATTGCCGCGGCGCTTGCCTGCCTCTGGGTCGGCTGCGAGCGGCGGCAGGCGCTGCTCCTCGCAGTGGCGGTTGCTTCACTCACCGCGGCTTTCATGAGCAAGGCGTTCACCGCGTACGTGTTCTACGGTACGGCGGCGTTCGTGCTGCTGTTTACGCCACGCTACCGTGCGGTTCTGCTCGCCCCCGCGTCGTGGCTCATCCACGCGCTGGGAGCGGCACTGCCCGCGGCATGGCTTGCGTTCGTGCCTGCCAACACCGGGCAGGGCGGGCGCATGTTTGCGGAAATTCTCGCCAAACTCGCGCCGGAAGGCCCTGGCGAGTACTTGTTGAAACTCGTGACCTATCCGCTGGAGACGCTGGCGCGGCTCCTTCCCGCGCTCCTCATCGCCGCCTATTACCTGTGGCGGCGCCGGGGCGCGTTCGATCCGGGCGGCGACCCGCACCTGCGCAACGCAGCGTGGATCTGCCTCCTCAGCTATCTGCCGTACTGGCTCGCGCCGCAAAGCAGCGTGCGCTACCTGCTGCCGCTCTATCCGCTCGTGGCGCTGTTGCTCGCGCGCGTGCTGTGGCTGCTGGGCGAGGAGGCGCTGCGCAACCTGCGGCGGTGGCTGATCGCGGCGATTGCGCTGAAGCTCGCCGCGGTGCTGGTGTTGTTTCCCTACTACCAAAACCGGTATCGCGGCGAGAATTACGCGGCTGCCGCGCGCGACATCCACGTTCGAACCGGCGGCCATTCGCTATATGCGTCGAACGTCAGCGCCAGCGGCTTATCGGTCGTGGCGCACCTTGACATTCTGCGCCTGCCGCAGCCGCCGCTCACTTTCCCGCCGGCGCAATGGGAATCCGGGTTTGTGATCGCGTACGAGCCGGACCCGAAACTGGGCGAGGTGAGCCGGCAGTATCGGCTCGGCGGCAACGACCTCTACCTGCTGTGCCGCGGGGCGGCGTGCGCGGGCGGGCGCCGCAGGTAGGCGAGCATGTCGTGGCCTCTGCCGAGCAGGCGCGCCGGCAGGTTCAGGAGTTCGGCGGCGATCTTTCCCGCGGTGTAAAGCACGGCGGAGGCATCTGCTCTCTCGAAAAATCTCACGCGCGCCGTAGCTATGCGCTCGACCGTGAAGCCGCAGTTCGCCGCCAGCATCCGCATCGAGCAGGGATTGAAGAAGCTCACGTGCCCACCGTCCCGGGAGATGTGGAAATAATCCCAGCGCCGCCCCATGAATGACACGGTCCAGCTCGCGGCGTTGCCGGTGCTGAATCCCAGCGCCGCCCCATGAATGACACGGTCCAGCTCGCGGCGTTGCCGGTGCTG
>MEQT01000005.1 GCA_001770325.1 Betaproteobacteria bacterium RIFCSPLOWO2_02_64_14 | reverse complement strand
CGGCCCGCCAATCAGCGCGATAGCCGCTTGAAAAGTCACCGGGCTGGCCCAATCATTACCGGGAAATTGCGAACGGAGAACCACATGGGCGACATGGCGACCAAGGAAACCCTCGGCTTCCAGGCCGAGGTGAAGCAACTGCTCGACCTGATGATCCACTCCTTGTACAGCAACAAGGAGATTTTCCTGCGTGAACTCATTTCCAACGCCTCCGACGCGGCCGACAAGCTGCGCTTCGAGGCGCTGACCGACAAGGCGCTGTTCGAGGATGATCCGGAGCTCAGGATTCGCGTGAGCTACGACCCGAAGGCGCGCACGGTCACGGTCTCGGACAACGGCATCGGCATGTCGCGCCAGGAGGTAATCGAGAACATCGGCACCATCGCGAAATCCGGCACCCGGGAGTTTTTCCGGAGCCTGACCGGCGACCAGGCGCGGGACGCGCACCTCATCGGCCAGTTCGGGGTCGGCTTCTATTCTTCGTTCATTGTCGCCGACAAGGTGACGCTCACTACGCGGCGCGCGGGGTTGACGAAGGAACACGGCGTACGGTGGGAGTCGGACGGCAGCGGTGAATACACGATCGAGCAGGTCGAAAAGGAGGGGCGCGGGACTGAAGTGACGCTGCACCTGCGCGAAGGCGAGGACGAGATACTCGACCGCGTCCGGCTCCAGGGCATCATCCGCAAGTATTCCGATCACATCACGCTCCCCATCCTCATGAAGGAGGAGGAGTGGGACAAGGACAACCGCGTCTATCGCACCACCGGCAAGGATGAGACGGTGAACCAGGCGAGCGCGTTGTGGGCGCGGCCGAAGTCGGAGATCACCGAGGAGCAGTATTACGAATTCTTCAAGCACGTCGCCCACGATTTCGAGACGCCGCTCGCCTACACCCACAACAAGGTCGAGGGCACCAAGGAATATACGCAACTGCTCTACCTGCCGTCGCACGCGCCGTTCGATCTGTGGGATCGCGAGCACCGGCGCGGCATCAAGCTCTACGTGCGGCGCGTGTTCATCATGGACGATGCCGAGCACCTGATGCCGGCGTATCTGCGCTTCGTGCGCGGGGTGATCGATTCGAACGATCTGCCGCTCAACGTCTCGCGCGAAATCCTGCAGGAATCGAAGGACGTCGAACTGATACGCGCGGGGTCGGTGCGGCGCGTGCTCTCGCTTCTCGAAGACCTCGCCGACAACCAGAAGGACAAATTTGCGACGTTCTGGAAGGAGTTCGGTCGTTGCTTCAAGGAAGGAGCGGGCGAAGATCACGCGAACGGCGAGCGCATTGCGAAGCTCCTGCGCTTTGCTTCGACACAGGCCGATACCGAGGCGCAGGACGTGTCGCTCGCCGATTACGTGGCGCGCATGAAACCCGAACAGGAGAAAATCTATTACGTCACGGCCGAGAGCTTCGCCGCGGCGAAGAACAGCCCGCACCTCGAGGTCTTCCGCAAGAAAGGAGTGGAAGTGCTGCTGCTCTCGGACCGCGTCGACGAATGGGTGGTGTCCAATCTCACCGAGTTCGAAGGCAAGCCGCTGCAATCGGTGGCGAAAGGCCGGCTGGAACTGGGCAAGCTCGAGGACGAGGCGGAGCAGAAGGAGCAGGAGAAGGAAGCGGGCGAGTTCAAGGATCTGATCGAGAGGATCAAGAAGTCGCTCGGCGAGCGCGTGAAGGAGGTGCGCGTGACGCTGCGCCTGACCGAGTCGCCGGCGTGCCTCGTGGCCGACGAGAACGATCTCAGCGCGAACCTGCAGCGGATGCTCAAGGCCGCCGGACAGAAGGCGCCGCAGTCGAAGCCGATTCTGGAGATCAACCCGCGCCACCCCATCGTGCAGCGGCTGAAAGGGGAGGCGGACGACGGGCGTTTCGACGATCTCTCGCAGATCCTGTTCGACCAGTCTCTGCTCGCCGAAGGCGGGCAGCTCGAAGACCCGGCCGGATTCGTCAAGCGCTTGAACCAGCTCATGCTCGCGCTCGGGAACCAGTGATCCGTGATCCGTGAACCGTGAGCCGACATGCAATCGTGTTAGCATTTGCAAAGCCGCTCGACCATTGAAAAGGAACAGACCTTGCTAGCGCCAAACGATTATTTCCCGCCGTTTTCGGAACAGGAATATGCCAACAGGCGCCGGGCGATCCGGGCCTCGATGAAGGAGAAAGGGCTCGAGTGCCTGATCGTCTATGGTGCCTACCATTGGGGAGGCACGGACACGGGACAGGTCAATGCGGTCTATTTGTCCAATTACACCGCCATTCCCCACAGCTATGTCGTGCTGCCGCTGACCGAGGAACCGAGCTTATTCATTTCTTTTGCCAGCCATATAACGAATGCCAAGGATTGCGCGGCAATCGAGGACGTGCGTATCGGCGGATTCGATCTCATCACGGCGGTCGGCGCTCGGCTGAAGGAGCTCGGCCTGGAGAAGGGCAAAATCGGTATCGTTGGCCCGCTGCCCAGCTGGTGGACGATCACCCTGCCTCATGAACACCATGTGCATCTGACGACGACATTCCCTAACGCTACCTTCGAGACGGTGACCGACTGGTTCGAAGACTTCCGCCTGATGAAGAGCGACGAGGAAATCGCCCGCATGGAAAGGGCTGGCGCCCTCTGCGATGTCGCGCATGAGGAAGTCGTGCTCGCAAGCAAAGCGGGGGTCCGCCACTCCGACCTGCGCGGAATCATGGATGGGGTGGCAAACCGGTTCGGAGGCCGCTACCCGTTTTCGCATATCGGATCGACATCGATGGCAAACCCGGATCGGTGCTATCCCGATTTCTTTCCAACCCATCAGACGCTCGAGGCCGGGCATGTCGTCATGACCGAGGTCGCGCTCGGCTACGGGTTGTATTTCGGAAAGATCTGGGGCACCTATTTCATCGGTGAACCGACTCCCGAGTATCGCAAGCTGTTCGAGACGGCGGTCGCCGTTCACGACAAGGCGATCGCCGAAATCAAGCCCGGCATGACGGGCCGGGACATCAACAAATGGGTGGAGCCGATCAAGTCAGCCGGATACATCACCGGCCTGCCATTGCTGAGCGGCTGGAGCACCTACAACCATCGCCCGCACGCGGGAGTGGTCGAAGACCCCCGTATTCCGAGCCGTATCACTCAGCGTGATCTGGAGTGGGTTTACAAGCCCGGCCAGTGCGTGACGATCGTCGCTTATCCGATCGTTCCCGGTACCAAGAAAGGCCTCTGGGTGGGAACGACTTGTGTTTTCACGAAGGACGGGCTCAAGAGATTCCATGCCTATCCGGTTACCAAATTGAGGGTAGTACCCGTCTGCCAGGTAACATGACAACGGCCGAAGTGCTGTAGGTTGGGATAAGCGAAGCGCATCTCAACGGTCACGTCGGGGTGTTGGGGTTCGCCACGCTCACCCCAACCTACGATGCTTGCGTGACGGGAGTGCGTAGGTTGGGATAAGCGCGCTGTCAGCCCCCGCGAAGGCGGGGGGCATCCCAACAATCACATTTGCGTTGCGGCGCCGGCGATCTTCTACTTGATCTCTGCCTGCCACTCGGTGCGCATCTTGAAGCCGGGCGTTGCGCGCGCCTTCTGCTCGATGAATCCCCAAAGATCTTTGTCCGGTGTCGAGAGATCGACAGGGATTCGATACGGCTGCGGCACGTGCCACGGGGTGTCGATCAGCAATTCGACGCGGTTGCCCTCGGGGTCGCGGAAATAAAGCGACAGCGCGTTGCCGTGGGTGATGGGGCCCTGGATTGTGACACCCGGCTCGCCCTTGAGCCTGGTTTCCATCTCGCGCAGCGTCTGCAGGCTGTCCACGCGAAACGACATCTGATTGACGATGTTGAACGCGAAATCGGTGTGCATGGGCGCGGCAGCCAGACGGTCCCGGGCACTACACGGATTGTGAACGCGCCCGCAGGGCGGCGACACGGTCCCGCTGCGACAGTGCATCGATCAGAAGCCGCAAGCGCAGGGGAACGTGGCGGTTGGTCGGGAAAACAAGTGCGATCGGCGTCGGCTTCGGCCGGAACTTGACGAGTACTTCGTCGAGTTGCCCCGACGCCACCGCCGCGTACGCCATGTAGTCCGGCACCTGTATCAGGCCGAGGCCGGCAACGGCGGCGACAATGAGCCCTTCGCCCTCGTTCACCACGTAATGAGCCTGCGGATGCAGCACGACAGGTCTTCCTCCGCTGCTGAACTCCCACGGCCGCTCGCGCCCACTGGTCGGCATGCGAAACACCACGCAATCATGGCGCGCGATGGCGGCGGGTTCCCGCGGCCGCGCCTTGCGCTGTAAGTAGCCGGTCGGCACCTTTTTCCCCGACGGCGAGCGCATCGATCTGCCGTGGAAGACCTGACCGACGCCGGAGCACGACCTCTCGACGACCTTGCCCAAACGCGTTACATTCCCCGGTGCCGGGCGGGAACGCAGCGGCGTGCGGCGATGCGCCGTAGAGTCCACATGTTGTGATGAGGTCGTCATGAATTTTTCGCTGAACGAAGAGCAGCGCGGCTGGCAGATGGAAGCGCGCAAGTTTGCGGAAGAGGAGATCCGTCCGATTTCGCTTGCGCGGGACGAGATCTCCGATCCGCGCGCAACCTTTGACTGGGAGATCATCAAGAAAGGCTCCAGGCTGGGTTTCCGCACCCTGGCAGTGTCCAGGAAATGGGGCGGGCACGGCGCGGACCTGGTGACGCAGGCGCTCGTCATGACCGAACTCGCCAGGGCCGACAGCGCCATCTCCAAGACCTTCAGCCAGAACTGGAAATGGAGCCAACTGATCGGTGCGTCCTGCACCGAGGATCAGCAGGAGCGCTTCCTCAAGCCGTTTCTCGCCGACGATACCTATCTGCTCGGTTCGGGCAGCACCGAGCCCAACGCCGGCTCCGACAATCGCCTGCCGCCCAAGGACGACATCAAGGCCGGCGTGCAGGTGCGGGCGGAGCGCCAGGGCGACGAGTGGATATTGAACGGCGAGAAGTGCTTCATCGCGAACGGCAGCGTGGCGAAGCTCTTTTTCGTGCGCACGCGCACCAACCCGAACGTCGGCGTCAGGGACGGATCGACGCTTTTCCTGGTGCCCACGAGCACCCCGGGTTTTCGCATCGGCAAGGTCTTCAACAAGCGCGGCTGGCGCTTCTATCAGAATGCCGAGCTCATCTTCGAGAACGCGCGCGTGCCGCACGCCAACCTGGTGGGGCAGGTGAACGGCGCGGCGAAAGCGCGGGAAACCGATCTGTCGGAATTCGGCGATCTCGAACTCGCTGCCAACGCGCTCGGAATCTGCGATGCCGCGGTCGAGATGGCGATGCAGCACGCCCGCACGCGGCGCAACGGCAAGCCATTGGGCGAATACCAGCTCGTGCAGCTCAAGTTGTCCGAGATGCACATGCTCACCGAAGCGCTGCGTTCGTTCGTGATGCGAACCGCGTGGGAGCGGGATCAGGCGGTGCGCGGCGACAAGGGTTTGCGCGACTCGCCCAACGCCGGGCTGGTAATGAACTATTCCCAGCCGGTGGTGCAGCGCGTGACCAGCCTCAACATGGACGTCCACGGCCCCGAGGGGTCGCTGATGAACCGGGGCGTCGACAAGCTCGTGCGCGACGCCATGATCTGGACCCATCTCGCCGGCGACTCGGTACAGCGCATGCGCTCACTGCGGCACCTGCTCCACTAAACACCCCTTCCCCCTTGATGGGGGTTGGGATGGGGGTGAAGCGCTCAGTCGGCCCGGACCTCCAATTTACCGGCGTGCTCGGCGAGCAATGCCGCCACCAAGTTATTCTGGCCCGCGCGCCGCGCCGCTTCGATCAGCGTGAGATCGAGCACGTCGCGCTGCGCGTGGCTGCCGCCGAAGCGGTGTGCATAGCTGCGCACCGGCCGCAGCAGCCGGACGGTCTCCGCGTAGTTGCCGTCGCCGAAGGCATTGATGGCCTGCGTCGCGGGATAGCCCACTTCACGCGTGAACGACGCGTTGTCCTCCGCGCCGTCCATTGCCGCGCGCTGTGCCTCCAGCACCGCTTCCGTGGCCCGGCTGCGGCCCGCGCCCACGAACGCCATCATCGCGTGCATGTCGTTGAAGGCGTAATTGCGGGCGGTCGCGACCGGCGCCCAGTTGTCCGCTACCGCGTTCCACCGGTTGCCCACGTCGACGCCGCGCAGGTGCAGGCGCCACAGCAGTGCCGAGGCGTCGATCATCTCCAGGACCACACCCGAGGTCTTGCCGTAGATTGGGCCATCGTAGAGCGCGAGCACCTCGTCCACCTCGTCGAGCCCGAGATGATAGAGCGCGACGTGCCACCAGTTGTGCACGGCGAAAAAGCTGTCGCGCGACCAGGCCTCCGGGTTCGAGCGCATCCAGGCGATGCCGTCGCGGCGGCGCCCCTGCATTTCCATCACGTGTGCGACCGCGTGCTGGCCCCAGCCGTCGCGCGGCTCCAGTTCCACGCTTTTCCGTCCCTGCGCTTCCGCGCGCGCGTAGTCGCCGGTTTCCTCCAGGCCGAACGCGTGCATCCCAAGCACTGCGTGGCAGCCGGTCACCCCGGCATCCCACGCCGGCAGCGCCCGGGCGATCCTATCGCGCAACATGCGAGAATCGCCAGTGAAAAAATCGATCGCATGGCCTGCCTGCAACGCGAGCGCATCCCGCGGGTACTCGACGCTCAGATCCTCCAGCACCCGGCCCGCCGCCCGCCAGCGTCCATCAGCGAGGTGGTCGATCGCCTGCAGGTGGCGGCGCTCGCGGTCCGTTGCGGGGAGCGCCTGCCCAGCCTGGCATGCGGCGCGCGCCACGGGCAGCCCGCCGGGTTCGGTTCCCAGGAGATGGAGGTACGCTCTCAGCGCGTGCCCCATGGTGAGTTGCGGGCTTTCCGCAAGCGCGCGGTCGACCGTTGCGACAGGATCGTTGATGTAGCAGCGCAGCTCGTGCGATGCCTGCTCGATCGCTTCCAGGCTGCGTGCGTTCGCGCCGCTGACTTCGAATCCGACAGAGTCCTTCAGTGCCATCGCACTTCCCCAATCGCCGGTTGATACTGGTAATCGTGTCGAGCGCGGCCGTAGCCATGCTGGTACGTTTCAGCCCTCGGCAGCGCCGAGCTTGCGGACGTAGTTTTCGTGCCGGAACAGGAAATCCGCGCCAACGATGCGGTGGGTGAAGCCGTCCGGGGTGAAGCGGTAGTCGACGAATCCGACCTCACGCGTGCCCCAGTGCAGCGCGTCGGGACGGCCGTTGACGCAGGCCGTGGACGGTGCCCAGATGTGGTAGATGCCGTCGAGCGAGAATGCCCGCGTCTGGTGCTTGTGCCCGGTGCTGACGAGCTGCACGCCATGCTCCCGGCACAGCGCCAGGAGCCGGGTGCGGCTCGCCCGGTCGACGCACGACTGACGTAGGGTCAGGTCATCGTGGTCAGCGTCCGACGGGTGATCCAGGAACAGCGGCTTGTGCGTGAAGAGCGCGATCGGCTTGCCCGAGTAGCGGCGTAGGCTGTCTTCGGCCCAGGCCCATTGTTCCGCCTCCGCCTGCTGCCCGCTGCTGCCGAAAAGCTGTGAGTTGATGCCGACGAAGCCCCAGCCGGCTGCCTCAAACGCCCAGCGCTCCTCGCCGAAGTGGCGGAGGAAACGTGCGCGGCGTTCGTCGTTGACGCGCTTCGCCATCTTGCCGAACAGGACGTTGTCGCCGATGTCGTGGTTGCCGGGGAGGAAGCGGCGCGGGACAGCAAGCTTCTCGAGCATCCCGCGCGCGAACGCATGATCGGCGTCCGCGTCCGGGTCTTCCAGCACGAGGTCGCCGTTCACGACCACGAGGTCGGGCGCTTCGCGCGCGATCCACGCCGCGACGCGCCGCCAGTTGTCGGAGTGGTAATCGTGCGCGGCGCTCAGATGGAGATCGGCGACCTGAATGAGCCTGAATTCTGTCATGTTACCTCGACCGGATCGGCGCGGGAGCCTTTGCTATAATCGCCGAAAGGGAGGGGTTCGGCAACTGCAGCGGTTTTGAGGAGCGATTCCATTTGACGGAAACCCCGTGCAGCTTCTGGCATACAACAACGATAGGTTGGGCCGTGGCGTTGGCCGCCGCAGTTGCCGTTGCAATGTATCCTGCCACGACGCTGGCGCAGAAAAAGAAGGTCAAGGCGAAGCCGCCCGCCAGGCTGGAGAGGCTGATGTGCACGCGCGGCACCGAGGACGAGCAGGCGCGCATCGCGGTGGAGGTGCGTGGGGGGCGGGTGCAGAGCTTCGCCTATTACAGCAAGAAGAAGCCGCGCACCTGCTCGGTGCACATCCAGCGTGACGACGCCTACAGCACCTGGAGCGATGAGGGGCGGTTCACCAAGGTCACGACCGAGACCGGGGATTTCCTGATCGAAAACCGCCCGAAGTACGTGAAGTTCCTGTTCCGGGATGTCGACCGCATGCACTACTGCGGCACGGAGATCGGCAGGATCAACGGCACGCTTACGGTGACCCGCGGCAAACGCGATTGCGTCATCGAGAAGCTGATGGACGCGCACCAGGAGGAGCCGGACCCGATTCTCCAACCGGCGCCGCAGGACAGGGTGGAACAGAAACCGGATCCCAGGTCTTGAGAGACTTCCCGCGGCAGGCGGACATGCACGCGGCAGACCGGTGAGGAACGTGTCGCTGTTCTCGGGACTCGCGCCCGCCGAAATCGACGGCATCCTCGGCCCGGGGCGGCTGTGCGGCCATATGGGCCTGATCGACGGTGTCGCGCACAGCACGACGATGGTAGCGCGGGAGAACACGACGCTGCTGGAGATCGCCAAGCCGGCGTTTGACCGGCGCTACCACGGCTGCGAGCGCATCAACCTAGAAAAAGCTATTCACCGCAAAGGACGCCAAGGACGCGAAGGAAAACAAAGAACAACGCTTGTGATCAAGATCACCAACTTGGTGATTACATCCATATTCGATTTGATGTTGATTTCCTTGGCGTCCTTCGCGTCTTTCGCGGTTCAATCGCTGGATTTAGGATCAACGCGAAGTTCCGCGACGCCATCAACCGCAACCTGCTGGAAGCGCTCGCGCACACCAACAACCACCTGACCCGTCTCATCAGCCAGGCACGCATCCGGGCGCCGGGCGCGCGCAAGCCGGGCGAGATCGACGACCTCGAACGCGCGCTCTGCACCCAGGATTGCGACAAGCTGCCCGCTTGAAGAGGGAAGCGTCCCCGGCTTGCCCAGGCGATTCGGCGAGGTAAACCCCCGGCTCTGCCGGGGGACTCCGCAAGGTTTGACCTATAC
>MEQT01000004.1 GCA_001770325.1 Betaproteobacteria bacterium RIFCSPLOWO2_02_64_14 | reverse complement strand
TTCCGATTTTTTCGACCGGATCGCCCGGATACACCGTGGAAAAGTTACTCTGACCCCGATTTTCCGCATGGACGTTCTGTATCTCCTGATCCCGCTCTCGATCGTGCTGGTGTTCGCGGCCGGCGCGGTGTTCTGGTGGGCGCTCCACGGCGGACAGTTTGAAGACCTCGAGGGGCCGGCGCACCGGATACTGACTGACGAGGACCACCTTTGACGCAGATCAAAGCAAAAACCCTCGTCGGGCCTAGCATAAGGAGGGAGGTTGTGGCGCGAGGAGTTGGCAATTTGGGACGTTCAATAGCTCACAGCAGGAGACAGTCATGACAGCCCTCAAGCGTTACGATCCATTCGGTGATCTGGACGACATGTTCAAGGGGTTCTGGATGCGGCCGGTGCGGTTTGACGTGGATATGCCGCAGCAGCTGCAGATCAAGCTCGACGTGAAGAGCAGCGATGGCGCGTATACCGTTGCCGCGGAACTGCCGGGCGTGAAAAAAGAAGACATCAAGATTGATATCGACGGCAACCGGGTCACGATCAGCGCCGAAGTGAAGAAGGAATCGGAGGAGAAGAAAGGCGAAGAGGTGATCCGCAGCGAGCGTTATTACGGGGCGATCTCGCGCACCTTTACGCTGGATGCCGACGTCGATGAGGCCAAGGCCGATGCCAAGTACGCAGACGGCGTTCTCAAGCTCACGTTGCCGAAGAAAGCCGCGGCCTCCAGGAAGCGCGTCACCGTCAACTGAGCGGGAATCATGGCGCCCGTCGCCACACGAACCCGGCCCGCGCGGAAGATGACCGGGGAGAAGCGCAAGTCCAGGCCCACGGTGGCCGTCGGTAGCAAGCAGTGCAAATCGCTGGCCGAGGACGTTGCGTTTTTCCGCGCCGCGCGTTTCCGGGATGTCGAACCCGGCAAGTGCCGCGCGCAAGACCGGTGCGTTGCGGAAGCCGAAATCAAGGCGGCGCTCAAGAAGCTCTGCAAGTGTTCGTCTTGAGCACGACGCTACGGCTGGTTTGGTTCATCCCGCTGCTGTGGATCACGCAGGCGGCGGGCGCCGAACCGCCGGACCTCACGCGCGGGCGAGGGCCCACGGACGGCGGAGCAGTGCCTACCGGTATCGCGGTAGGTGCGACCCGGAAGTGGGCCAAAGCGCACCGGGAACATACGTGGGCCTATGCGCACCTCAGCGGTCGCATCCCGCAAGCGGGTCCCTGCTTCGCGCTTCGGTGCGCTCTATGAAAATCATTGCCAGGTCTGCCATACGCAGAAGGTTCATACGCGGCCAAACCGGATGATCCTTACCGCCGCCGAGATGCGTGAGGTCGTCGACCGGTGGCAGCGCGAGGAAAATCTCCGCTGGAGCGCGCAGGAGATCGATGACGTGGTGCACTTTCTGGGCGTGACGCTCTACAAGTTCCAGTGAAGTTGAAATAACCCGGTTGCTTCTGGTCTTCCCCGCGTCGCGCGGATAGACTTCGTCCAATGCCCGCCGCGACTCCCATGCGTCACTACTTCGCCCCGCTGTTCGAACCGTCGTCCGTCGCGATCATCGGGGCGACCGAGCGGCAGCACGCAATCGGCGCCGTGCTGATCCAGAACATGCTCGGCGCGGGTTATCGCGGCGGTCTTTACGCCGTCAACCCCAAGTACCGGCAGGTCCGCGGCGTGCCGTGTTTCGCCTCGATCGGCGAGGTTCCGGCGCGCGTGGATCTGGCGGTGATTTCGACTCCCGCGCCGACGGTGCCGGACATCATCAGCGCCTGCGGCGAGGCGGGCGTGCGGGCAGCGGTGGTGATCAGCGCCGGATTCGCCGAAACCGGTCCTGCCGGCGCGGCACTCGAGCGCGAGATGCTCGACAATGCGCGCCGTCACCGGCTGCGCGTGCTCGGACCCAACTGCCTCGGCATCATGCGGCCTGACCTGGGGTTGAACGCGACGTTCGCGCAGGGACACGCAAAACCCGGTTCGCTCGGGCTGATTTCCCAGTCGGGTGCGATCTGCACGGCCATGCTCGACTGGGCGGGCGCGAACGAGGTTGGCTTTTCCTGCGTGGTGTCGCTTGGCGGCTCGACCGACGTGGACTTCGGCGAGATCGTCGATTATCTCGTCAGCGATCCGCGGACCGAGCACATCCTGCTCTACATCGAGGGTATCCGGGATGCGCGGCGCTTCATGAGCGCGCTGCGGGCGGCGGCGCGGGTGAAGCCCGTGATCCTCATGAAGGTCGGGCGCCATGCGGCGGGCACGCGCGCCGCGGTGTCGCATACCGGAGCGATGGTGGGTGCCGACGACGTCTTCGATGCGGCGGTGCGCCGCGCGGGCGTGGTGCGCGTCGGCACCATCGTCCAACTGGTCGCGGCGGCGCACGCGCTGTCCTCTCACGTGCGGCCGCGCGGCCGCCGGCTGGCGGTGATCACCAATGGCGGAGGCCCCGGTGTGATCGCCGCCGACCGCGCCACGGACGTCGGCATCGCGCTCGCGGAGCTCTCGGACGCCACGATCGAGGCGCTGAAACAGGCTTTGCCGCCCAACTGGTCGCACGGCAATCCGATCGATCTCATCGGCGATGCGGATGCGGCGCGCTACCGCGCGGCGCTCACGGCCTGCCTCGCTGACCCGGGCGTGGACGGCGTGCTGGTGATGCTGACGCCGCAGGCGATGACCGCGCCCATGGAGGCGGCGCGCGCAGTCATCGAATGCGCGAAGGCGAGCGACAAGCTGTTGCTCACGTGCTGGATGGGCGAGCAGCAGGTGGCGGAGAGCCGGCGGCTGTTCGCGGCGCACCGCATTCCGACCTTCCGCACGCCCGATCCGGCGATCGAGATGTTCGCTCACGTGTCGGCCTTCTACCGCAACCAGCAGATGCTGCTGCAGGCGCCGGGGCCGCTTTCGGCCGGCCCGGAACCCGACGTCGCGGGCGCGCGGCTCATCATCGAGGCCGCGCTTGACGAGCACCGCACCGTGCTCTCGGAGATGGAAGCCAAGGCGGTGCTCGCCGCCTTCCGGGTGCCGATTGCGAAAGCAGTACGGGTGCACTCGCCGAACGAGGCCATGCTCGTCGCGCAGGAACTGGGATTTCCGGTCGCACTCAAGATCGACTCGCCTGAAATCACCCACAAGTCCGACGTTGCCGGCGTGCGACTCAACCTGGCCAACGCGCAGGCGGCGCGCGACGCCTATCGCGAGATCATCGACAATACGGCGCGCCTGCGGCCCGATGCGCGCGTGAACGGCGTCATCGTCGAGCCGATGGTCAAGCGGCCACATGGCCGCGAACTGATGGTCGGAGTCGTGTGCGATCCCATTTTCGGCCCGGCCATCACCTTCGGCACCGGCGGCACCGCGGTGGAGGTGCACGCCGACCGGGCGGTGGCGCTGCCGCCGCTCAACGCCGTGCTGCTCGAGGATCTGGTGGGCCGCACGCGGGCGAGCCGTCTGTTGGGCGCGTTCCGGCGCATGCCGCCCGTGGACCGGGCCGCGCTGGATGAGGTGCTGCTGCGCGTCTCGGAGATGGTGTGCGAGCTGCCCGCGATCCGAGAGGCGGACATCAATCCGCTGCTCGTGGACGAATCCGGAGCGATCGCGCTCGATGCCCGCATCATCGTCGGCCGCGACCGGTCCGCGCTCCCGCGCTACGGACACATGGCGATCCATCCGTATCCGGCGCACCTGGTGTCGGAATGCACCCTGCCGAACGGCGAACGCGTCACGGTGCGCCCGATCCGCCCCGAGGACGCGGAAATCGAGCAGGCGTTCGTGAAGCACCTCTCGCCGGAAGCGCGCTATTTCCGCTTCATGAACGCGCTCTCCGAGCTCGCCCCGCAGATGCTCGCGCGCTTCACCCAGATCGACTACGACCGCGAGATGGCGCTGATCGCGGCGACCGGAAAAGACGGTCGCGAAACCGAGATCGCGGTCGCGCGCTATATCACCAACCCCGACGGCGCTTCCTGCGAGTTCGCGCTCGTCGTGGACGACGCCTGGCGCAGGCAGGGCCTTGGCCGGCGCCTGATGACGCAGTTGATCGAGGTCGCGCGCTCGAGGGGGCTTTCGACCATGAGCGGCGACATCCTCGCGGCCAACCAGTCGATGCTGAGGCTGCTGGCGAACCTCGGTTTCACGATCGGCCTCGCTCCCGGCGAACCGGGACTCAGGCGTGCGACGCTTGCGCTCCAGCGCAGCTGACCGGATACGATGGCGCAGTTGACGTTTCTCGGGGCGGCGGGGGAGGTGACCGGCTCCTGCTATCTGGTTGACACCGGCGAGGTGAAGTTTCTGATCGAGTGCGGAATGTTCCAGGGCGGCCGGAGCGCCGGACGCAGGAACCGGCGTTTCGCCTTTGCGCCGCAGGAGATCGCGTTCGTGCTGCTGGTTGAGTCCACTTACGGCAACCGCAGCCACAAGAGCCGGGTGCAGACTCTCGACGAGTTCGCCTACGCGCTGACCGATACGATCGCAAGCCGCAGGGGCGGCCCGCGCATGAAATTCACCGAATCGGTCGAGGAGTCGATGCGCATCAACTCGGTGCGCTCGGGTGCTGCGATCATCTCGGCGAGCGGCATGTGCGACGGCGGGCGCGTCAAGCACCACTTGCGCTACAACATCTCCCGTCCCGAATGCTCGATCGTGTTCGTTGGTTTCCAGGCGGCGGGCACGCTGGGCCGGCGCATCGTGGACGGTGCAAAGACGGTGCGCATATTCGGAGAACCGTACGCGGTGCGTGCCAAGGTCTTCACGATCGGCGGACTGTCCGCGCACGCGGACCGGCCGGCACTGCTTGGCTGGCTCGGCCATTTCAAACGCGCACCGCGCCAAACCTGGATCGTGCACGGCGAGCCGCCCGCGGCGCACGCGCTGCGCGAGGAGATCCGCCGCAAGGGCTGGCGCGCCGAGGTGCCGTCGCCCGGCCAGACCATCGAGATCGCCTGATGCGTCACGAAGCGGTTGGAAGCCATCGAGATCGCCTGATGCGCCACGAGACGGTTGGGAGTCACCTCGTTGCTTCAGTGCTGCGCGCACGTGGTGACGAAACGGCCGCCGCGGCGCTGGCGCGGCTCGCCGCGGAAAAGCCGGCGAGCGTCGAACTGCTGTGCGTAACCGATGATGCGGGACGGCTCGCGGGCGCGCTTCCCATCGGACGCCTCATCGCGATTGACGGGGCGATCAAGCTCCACGCAGCCATGGATCC
>MEQT01000003.1 GCA_001770325.1 Betaproteobacteria bacterium RIFCSPLOWO2_02_64_14 | reverse complement strand
CGCGTACTCGTCGGCGGGCTTGCCACCGATTATTGCGTGCTCAACACCGTGCGCGACGCGCTCAACGAGGGGTTTCGGGTGCTGCTGCTCAGGGACGCGATCCGCGCCGTCGACGTGCAACCCGGAGACGGCGCGCGCGCCGAACGCGAGATGCTGGACCTGGGCGCCGTTCCCGCGGTGGTGGAGGACTTTGCATCGTGAACCTCGTGTCGTCACCGCTGCTCACCGACCTGTACCAGCTCACCATGCTCCACACCTACTTCGCGCGCGACATGCGCGAGACGGCGGTGTTCGAGCTGTTCGTGCGTAAGCTCCCGGCGCAGCGCAACTTTCTCATGGCAGCCGGGCTCGAGCAGGCGCTGGATTTTCTGGAAGGCCTGCGCTTTGGTCCGGAGGAACTCGCCTGGGTGGAGGGCTGCGCGCTGTTTCCTCCGCAGTTCGTGCGCGAACTTGCGAGCCTGCGCTTCACCGGCGACGTGTTCGCGATGCCGGAAGGCACCATCTTCTTCGCCAACGAGCCGATACTGCGCGTGGTGGCGCCCATGCCGCAGGCGCAACTGGTCGAGTCGCGGCTCATCAACCTGATGCATTTCGAGACGGTGGTTGCGGCGAAGGCGGCGCGCAGCGTGCTGGCGGCACCGGGCAAGCTGCTGGTGGATTTCGGGCTGCGCCGGGCGCACGGTGCGGAGGCAGGGTTGCTGGCCGCGCGCGCCGCGTATATCGCCGGTTACGGCGGCACGGCCACCGTGCTCGCGAACGCGCTCTTCGGCATACCGGTGTTCGGCACCATGGCGCATTCCTTCGTGCAGGCGCACGACGACGAGGCGCAGGCGTTTGCGGACTTTGCGCGGGCGTTTCCGAAAGGAACCGTGTTCCTGGTCGATACCTACGACACCGAAGCCGCGGTGCGCAAGGTTGCTGCGCTCGCCCCGGCGCTTCAGAGCGAGGGCATCGCAATCAAGGGCGTGCGGCTCGACAGCGGTGACCTCGCGGCGCTCGCGGGGAGTGCCCGCCGAATTCTTGACGATGCGGGCCTGCGCGAAGCGACCATCTTTGCGAGCGGGAATCTTGACGAGTACCGGCTGCGCGAACTCATGACGCTGGGCGCACCCATAGACGGCTTCGGCATCGGCACCAGTCTCGTCACCGCTGCGGATGCGCCATTTCTGGATGCCGTCTACAAACTGCAGGAATACGCCGGCACGCCGCGCCGCAAGCTGTCGCCGGGCAAGGCAACGTGGCCGGGCCGCAAGCAGGTCTATCGCCGGTATCGCAGCGACGGCTGCTTCGATCAAGACGTCGTCACCGTGGAGGGTGACTCCCGGCCCGGGGAGGCGCTGCTCGTTCCGGTGATGCGCAACGGAACACGGCTGGAACCGAAGGAAACGCTGGAAGCGATACGCCGTCGCGCGGCGGCGCAGCTTGCGCGCCTGCCGCCGGGTCTGGCGGGCCTTGACCCCGCAGCAGAGCCTTATCCGGTCGAAATCGCCCCGGCGTTGCGCGATCTCGCGGGCCAAATGGACCGTGGGGTCAGCGCCGGTTGATCCACGTCAAACCGGCGATGGTGCGCCCGCGCTACGATGACGGCGGAACCAAGGAGATGCCATGAACGCAATTGGAGTGCTTTCGCGCGGCGAGTCGCGCGCATCCCATATCACATCCGATCCCCAGACGTACGTCGCCTATGCGCCATGGGGGGTGGGCCTGCTGTGCGCGGTGGTGTACCGCGCCAGAGAACACGATGTGTGCGGCTGGTGGGTGGGGGCGGTCGGATCCGAGTATCAGACGGCATTCTTCAAGCTCGAGAACTACTATGCGCGCTATGAGAACGCGTTCTATGCGACGCGCGGCGGAGATCTGTATGGCGGGTGGGTCTACGACTACGACGCCGAACCGCCGCTGCTGGACAAACCGGTGCGCGTCGACGATGCGCTGTGCCACGATCTCGAGCACGTGCAGTACGTGTTCGCGCAGGAGTGGCTGACCTTCCCTGGCGACCCGGCGGCGGAGGCCGAGCTTGCGCGGTACCGGGCCGCGGAACTCGCCCACCAGGGCATCAACATCCGGTACGACCGTCTCAACCATCTTGACAAGAGCGAGCCCACCTGGACTCATCTATCCGCGCAACTGGACGTCAACATCATCAGCCGCCTGATGCGCGACTGGCCGCTCGACTGCCGGACGCTGGCGGTTCGCTGACGCAGCGGCCTGGCACGCAGGCGTGCGAATGGATCGAGCGATTCCGGATTGCGTGTCGTGCCCGTCCACAACGCTGACATCGGCTCGATCTTCGAGGAAATCGCCGACCTGCTCGAAATCCAGGGCGGTAATCCGTTTCGCATCCGGGCCTATCGCAATGCGGCCCGGACCGTGGGCGAGTATCGCCGCGACCTCAAGACGCTGATCGACCAGGGCGGGTCGCTGCCCAAGCTGCCGGGCGTCGGCGCCGACCTGGGAGGCAAGATCCGCGAAATCTGCGCGAACGGCACTTGCGAGCTGCTCGAACGGCTGCATCGCGAGATGCCGGCCGCCATCACGGAACTGCTCAGGATTCCGGGGCTGGGCCCGAAGCGCGTGCGCCTGCTGCACGACGCGCTGGAAGTCGACACCATCGAGCAGCTGCGCCGGGCCGTGCGCTCCGGGGCGATTCGCGATGTTCCCGGTTTCGGCGAGAAAACCGAGAGCCAGATCACACAAGCGCTTGAAAGCCGGGGAAGCGCCGAACGGCGCATGAAACTCGCGACGGCGGCGCAATACGCCGAGGCCCTCGCTACGTACCTCGGCTCCGTGCCCGGGGTGGCAGAGGTGACCGTCGCCGGCAGCTTCCGGCGCCGGCGGGAAACCGTGGGCGATCTCGACATCCTGGTGGCAGCCGGGGTGGCTGGTCCCGTGATGGAACGGCTGCGCGCCTACGATGAAGTGAAGACGGTGCTCGCGAGCGGCGAGACGCGGGCGAGCGTCGTGTTGCGTTCGGGATTGCAGGTCGACGTGCGCGTGGTGCCGCAGGTGAGCTTCGGCGCGGCACTGCATTACTTCACGGGATCCAAGTCGCACAACATCGCGATTCGCCGGCTCGGCCAGGCGCGCGGGTTGAAGATCAACGAGTACGGCGTATTCCGGCGGACGGTGCGTGTGGCAGGCGAAACGGAGGAGTCGGTATACGCTGCGGTTGACCTTCCCTGGATCCCGCCGGAATTACGGGAGGACCGCGGCGAGATCGAGGCGGCGCGCCGCGGAGAGCTGCCGGAACTCGTGACGCTTGCCGATCTCAAGGGCGACCTGCACCTGCACACCCGGGCGACCGACGGCCACAACACCGTCCGGGAAATGGCGCTCGCCGCGAAGGCCGCGGGCCTTGCCTACGTTGCCGTCACGGACCATTCACGCCGGCTGAGAGTGGCGCACGGCCTCGACCCGCGTGGCGTGTCGAAGCAGATCGACGAAATCGACCGCGTCAACAGTGCGCTCTCCGGCATCACCATCCTCAAGGGCATAGAGGTCGATATCCTGGAGGACGGCAGTCTCGATCTCCCGGACTCGGTGCTGAAGCGTCTCGATATCGTGGTCGGAGCGGTGCACAGCGCGTTCAACCTGCCGCGGCGCCGTCAGACCGAGCGCATCCTGCGGGCGATGGATAATCCGTATTTCAGCCTCCTCGCTCATCCCAGCGGACGGCTGCTCGGCGAGCGTGAGGCCTGCGACGTGGATATGCTCAAGATCGTGCGCAAGGCAAGGCGCAACGGCTGTTCTCTGGAGCTCAACGCGCAGCCCGACCGCCTCGATCTCGACGACGTGCACTGCCGGATGGCGCGCGACGAGGGGGTGCTGGTGGCGGTCAACTCCGACGCGCATGGCGTCGACGATTTTGCCCACCTGCAGTACGGCATCGGCCAGGCGCGGCGCGGCTGGCTCACGGGCGCCGAAGTGTTGAATACGCGCAATCTGCCGGAGTTGCGCTCGCTGCTCGCGCATCCAGCGAAGAGGTAGAGGATGAAGATTCACAATTTTCTCGTGTCCGCGCTCTGGTGTGCGGCGCAGGCCGCTGGCGCCGAGCCGCTCGCAACGGCGCCGGTGGAATACCGGCAGGCGGACGACATCTACAGCGCCGACGGCACCGTTGAAGCGGTCAAGCAGACGACGGTCGCGGCGCAGATTTCCGGGCGCGTGGTGGAGATCCGCTTCGATGCCGGCGACCGCGTCAAGAAAGGCGAAGTGATCGTGCGCATCGACGAGCGCGAGGCGAGCGACGCGCTGGCGGGCAGCCGCGCCCAGCTCGCGCAGGCGCAGGCGACGCTCGTCAATGCCCGGGCCGTCTACGAGCGCACGCGCGGGCTGTTCGATCAGAAATTCGTCAGCCAGGCGGCGCTCGACAAGGCGCTCGCCGACTACCGCGCTGCCCAGGCGCAGTTGGAAGGCGCCGCCGCCGCAGTGAGCCAGGCTGGCACCGTCAAGAGTTTCGCGACCGTGACCGCTCCTTACAGCGGAGTCGTGGCGGCACGCCACGTCGAGCTCGGCGAGACCGTTCAGCCGGGCAAGCCGCTGATGACCGGGTTTGTTCCGGAGGACCTGCGGGTCGTCGCCGACGTGCCCCAGCAACGGGTGGCGCGGATCGGCAAGGACACCACGGCTGTGATCGAGCTCGGGAACGCCCGCGAGCGTGTCACGGCCAGCTCGATTACCGTGCTGCCGGCGGCGGATGCGCGCACCCACACGACACGGGTGCGCCTGGGTCTGCCCGGCTACGTGCCCGGAACGTACCCCGGCATGTACGCGCGGGTGTTGTTCATCCTCGGTCAGGCCCGCAGGCTCGCCATCCCGGCGGCCGCGGTGGTGCGGCGCACGGAGTTAACCGGCGCCTATCTCGTGTCGGAGCAGGGAGAAGTGCGGTTTCGTCAGATCCGGCTGGGGGAGGCCATCGGTGAAGACGTCGTTGAGGTGCTGGCGGGGCTGCGCCCCGGCGAGAAAGTGGCGCTCGATCCGGTCAAGGCCGCAATCGCGCTCAAGAGTCAGGCGGACAAGCGCTGAGCGATGGCTGCACGCGGACGCGAATTCCGCTGTCGTTGCGAGGAGCGACATGTCGCGACGAAGCAACCTCGCGGCTGGCCGCGGCGCATTGCCTGCAACGAGATTGCTTCGCTCCGCTCGCAATGACAAGGACTCTGGCGATGGGCATATCGGGCCGCATCACCCGCGCGTTCGTGGACTCGCAGATCACGCCGCTGCTCGCGCTGGTCGCGTTCCTGCTGGGCGTGTTTGCAGTGCTCATCACGCCGCGCGAGGAGGAGCCGCAGATCAACGTCACCATGGCGAACGTGTTCATTCCGTTCCCGGGCGCGGCGGTGCGCGACGTGGAAAGCCTGGTGACGACGCCCGCCGAGCAGGTGGTGTCGCAGATCACCGGAATCGAGCACGTCTACTCGATCACCAAGCCCGGGCTCGCGATCCTCACCGTGCAGTTCGAGGTGGGCGAAGACCGCATCCAGGCGCTGGTGCGTTTGTACGACACGCTGTACGCCAACCGCGACTGGGTGCCGCCGGAACTGGGCGTGGGCGAGTTCATCGTCAAGCCCAAGGGCATCGACGACGTCCCGATCGTCTCGCTCACCCTCTGGACCGAAGACCGCGAGCGCGGGGCGTACGAACTGAGGCAGGTGGCCAACGCCGCGGAGATCGAGCTGAAGCGCATCGCCGGCACGCGCACCGTGACGACCATCGGCGGCGCGGCGCGCGCGGTGCGGGTGCTGCTCGACATCGGGCGCATGAACGCCCACGGCGTGACGGCGCACGACATCCGCGGCGCCCTGCTCGGCGCCAACGTGGCGTTGCCCTCGGGCCGCCTCACCCGCGACAACCGCGAGATCGAGGTCGAGACCGGCGGCGTTCTCGCCTCGGCCGCGGAGGTGGGCGCGCTCGCGATCGCGCGCACCGAAGGGCGGCCGGTCTATCTCAGCGACGTGGCGGTAATCGAGGATGGCCCGCAACTGCCGGAGCAGTACGTGCGCCACGGCGTGCGCGCGGAGGGCGGCGCGGCGCCTCGTGAGTTTCCGGCGGTGACTCTGGCCGTGACCAAGAAACCGGGGGAGAACGCGGTTGATATCGCCGAGCGCGTGATCCAGCGCGTGCACGACCTGCGCGGCAGCATCATCCCGGAAGGCGTCCACGTGGCGGTCTCGCGCAACTACGGCGCGACCGCCAACGACAAAGCGCAGCAACTCATACAGAAACTCATCTTCGCCACGCTCTCCGTGATCGCGCTGGTGCTGGTCACGCTTGGCCGGCGCGAGGCGGTGATCGTGGGCGCCGCCGTGCTGCTGACGCTGGCGGCCACGCTGTTCGCTTCCTGGGCGTGGGGCTTCACGCTGAACCGCGTGTCGCTGTTCGCGCTCATTTTCTCGATCGGGATCCTGGTCGATGACGCGATCGTGGTGGTGGAGAACATCCACCGCCGCCGCGCCACTTCGGATGCGCCGCTCATCGAACTCATCCCGGCGGCGGTGGATGAGGTGGGCGGGCCGACGATACTCGCGACGCTGACGGTGATCGCGGCGCTGCTGCCGATGGCGTTCGTAAGCGGACTCATGGGCCCGTACATGAGCCCGATCCCGATCAACGCTTCGATCGGCATGCTGATCTCGCTCGCGGTTGCGTTCGTGGTGACGCCGTGGCTCGCGCTCAAGCTGGCTGCTCCCCAGCCCGCCGTGCACGGCGGGGAAGACGCGGGCGGCAGGATGTTACGCGTCTTCGACCGCCTGATCTCGCCGTTTCTCGGCGGGCGCCGCGGCCGCGGGCGCCGTCTGCTGTTGCTCGCGGGTGTGCTCGCCGCGATCGTCCTGGCGGTATCGCTCGCCGCATTCAAGCTGGTGGTACTGAAGATGCTGCCGTTCGACAACAAGTCCGAATTCCAGGTGGTGGTGGACCTGCCGGCGGGCACGGCGCTCGAGGAGACGGCGCGGGTGCTGCAGGAAATCGCCGGCTATCTGGTGACGGTGCCGGAGGTGACCGATTACCAGATCTATGCGGGCGCTGCGGCGCCCATCAATTTCAACGGCCTGGTGCGCCAGTACTATCTGCGCCAGGGTCCGGAAACGGGCGACATCCAGGTCAACCTCCTCGAGAAGCGCAAACGCAGCCGGGCGAGTCACGACATCGCGCGCGGCGCGCGCCCGGAAATCGAGCGCATCGCGCGGCGCTCGAACGCGCGCGTGAAGGTGGTGGAAGTGCCGCCGGGCCCACCCGTGCTGGCGCCGATCGTGGCCGAGGTCTACGGCCCCGACTACTCCGGCCAGATCGCGGTGGCCCGGCACTTGCGCGCGGCGTTCGCCGCCACGCCCGGCATCGTCGATATCGACGACAGCACCGAGGCGGATGCGCCGAAAGTGGTGCTGCAGGTCGATCGCAGCAAAGCCGCGCAAGTGGGAGTTACGCAGCGGGAGATCGCGAGCGCGGTGCGGCTCGCGCTGGGCGGGGACGCCGTGACGCCGCTATTTACCGGAACGGCGAAGTTCGAGGTGCCGATACGCATCGGCATCCCGCCGGCAGAACAGGCGAGCCTCGAGCGCGTGCTGCAACTGCGGGTGCGCGCCCAATCCGGCGCGCTCGTTCCGCTTTCCGAGTTCGTGCGGCCGGTGAGCACGGTGCGCGACAAGACCATCTACCACAAGGACCTCGTTCCGGTCGTCTACGTGGTGGGCGACATGGCGGGCGCGCTCGACAGTCCGCTCTACGGCATGTTCGCGATCCGCGGCGCCGTTGCCGGCATGGCGTTGCCGCAGGGCGGCACTCTGGGCGAGTACTTCATCCGCCAGCCGCCGGATCGCTATGCCGGCTACGCGCTCAAGTGGGATGGCGAATGGCAGGTGACGTATGAGACGTTCCGCGACATGGGCATCGCCTATGCCGTCGGACTGATCCTGATCTACCTGCTGGTGGTGGCGCAGTTCCGCTCATATGTCACGCCGCTCGTCATCATGGCGCCGATCCCGCTCACGGTGATCGGCGTCATGCCGGGTCATGCGCTGCTGGGAGCGCAGTTCACGGCGACCTCGATGATCGGCATGATCGCGCTCGCGGGCATCATCGTGCGCAACTCGATTCTGCTGGTGGATTTCGTCAATCTGGAGGTCGCGCGCGGCGCCCGGTTCGAGGACGCCATCGTGCGCGCCGGCGCAACGCGCGCCAGGCCGATCGTGCTCACCGGCGTCGCGGCGATGCTGGGCGCGCTCTTCATCCTCGACGATCCGATCTTCAACGGGCTGGCGGTGACGCTGCTCTTCGGCATTCTCGTCTCGACCTTGCTGACGCTCGCCGTCATCCCGGTGCTCTATTACGCGGCGAACTGGCGGCGGTTCAAGACCGAGTCGGCGCACTGAAGACGGCTTCCCGTCCGTTCGTCATTGCAGGGCGCGGCACAATGCCGCAGGACCCGCGACAAATGCGCCGTCCATTCTGAATGACCCGATCATGGGGTTCCGGCGGATTTGCGCAGTCCGATTGACTTGAGTCAAAGCCCGGTCTTTATTCTGGCCATAATATTAGAATATCCTTATGAACTGTGCGCAGACAAGGAGCACGCCATGAAAGTCTGGATTTCTGCCATTGCGTTACTCGTTTCGGGTTTGCTGGCCGGGACAACGGCGATTGCTGCGATGGACCACTCGGCCGTCATCAAGGGGCCCTTCAAGACCGGGCCGGACGTGACCAAGGCGTGTCTGCAGTGCCATCAGAATCAAGCCCAGGATTTCATGAAGACTGCGCACTGGACCTGGTCGCGCAAGCAGGAAGTCCCGGGCAAAGGGGTGGTGGACCTGGGCAAGGCCAACGCGCTGAACAATTACTGCATCTCCCTGCCGGGGAACTATCCGCGTTGCACCAGTTGCCACGCGGGCTACGGCTGGTCGCAGAAGGAATTCGACTTCACCAAGGCGGAGAATGTCGATTGTCTGATCTGTCACGACACGACCGGCACCTATAAGAAATTCCCGGTGGCTGCCGGCCATCCGGCCTACGAGGAGAAGGAGTTTCCTCCCAAGTCCGGCAAGAAGTGGGCGGCGGTCGACCTTGAAAAGGTCGCCAGGAGCGTTGGCAAGCCGGGCCGCGACAACTGCGGTGCGTGCCATTTCTACGGCGGCGGCGGCGATCACGTGAAAAAAGGCGATCTCGACAGCTCGATGAGCAAGCCGAAGCGCACGCTGGACGTGCACATGGGCGTGGATGGCGCGAACATGACCTGTAGCTCGTGCCATCGCACCGAGAAGCACGCGATTCCCGGCAACGCACTGTCGGTTTCCGCCACCCCGGGGGCAAACACGCTCGACTGCGCGGATTG
>MEQT01000002.1:21546-37777 GCA_001770325.1 Betaproteobacteria bacterium RIFCSPLOWO2_02_64_14 | reverse complement strand
ATTTCGGCGGTGATCAGCTTCGGCGCCGGCTTGCCCGGAATGAGCGCGGTGGTGATGATGATGTCCACTTCCTTCGCCTGCCTGGCAAACACCTCGGCCTGGGCTTTCAGAAAACCTTCGCTCATCACCTTGGCGTAACCGCCGACGCCAGTGCCTTCTTCCTGATAGTCCACGGTGACGAACTCGCCGCCCATCGATTTGACCTGATCGCCGACCTCGGGGCGCGTGTCATTGGCGCGCACGATCGCGCCCAGGCCCGAGGCCGTGCCGATGGCGGCGAGACCCGCAACACCTGCGCCGATGACGAAAACCTTGGCCGGAGGCACCTTGCCCGCAGCCGTGATCTGACCTGTAAAGAACCGGCCGAATTGATGTGCGGCTTCGATGACCGCGCGGTAGCCCGCGATGTTGGCCATCGAGGAGAGCGCGTCGAGCTTTTGCGCGCGCGAGATGCGCGGCACGCTGTCCATGGCAAGCACGGTGGCTTTTTTCGCCGCGAGCTGTTGCATGAGATCGGGATTCTGGGCCGGCCAGATGAACGCAACGATGGCCTGCCCTGCCCGCACCAGCCCCACTTCCTCTGCGCTCGGTGCCCGCACCTTGAAGACGATGTCCGAGCTCGCCCATAACCGAGCGGCATCGGGCACGATGTCGGCGCCGGCGGCGCGATAAACCTCGTCGCTGAAATTCGCGGCCTCGCCGGCTCCGGATTGCACGGCGACCTTGAAACCGAGCTTGATCAACTTTTCAACGACTTCCGGAACGGTGGCGACGCGTTTTTCACCGGCTGCCGTCTCTGTTGGCACCCCTATCACTTGAGGCATGAATTTCCCTCTTGTTTCCACTGGATGTTGACGATCGACTGCAACAACGCGCCCTCGCAGCGCGACGTGTCGCATTATACGGGCAAGGGACACCCCCACTTTGTTGATCTCCATCAAACCGCGTGCGAAAAGGAAATAACCGGGCGGAGACGGCTGCCCGTGCCCGATCTGCCCGCATTGTTGCTGCAATTCTTGCGCACAAGCCTGATCCGCATACGAAAACCGGCAGGCACACCAGGCCGCGGCAATGCATCCGCGCCGGTATAATCGGGTGATGCCGCCCATCAAAGTACTGCCCGAATTGCTCATCAATCAGATCGCCGCGGGAGAGGTCGTGGACCGGCCGGCCTCGGCCCTCAAGGAACTGCTCGAAAACAGCGTCGATGCCGGCGCCCGCGAGATCGCGGTGCAACTCGGAGAGGGGGGCGTCAAGCTTATCAAGGTGAGCGATGACGGTTGCGGCATCGCGCGCGACGAACTGGCGCTGGCGCTGGGGCGCCACGCAACCAGCAAGATCGCGTCGAGCACGGATCTCGAGCGCGTCGCCACGCTCGGATTTCGCGGGGAGGCGCTGGCGAGCATCGCCTCGGTATCGCAACTGACGCTGACGAGCCGCCGCGCGGGCGATAGACATGCCTGGAGCATCGCCGCGCGTGGCACAGAGATTGCGGCAGTCGTCCCGGCTGCACACACGGGGGGCACCACGATCGAGGTGCATGACCTCTACTTCAACACGCCGGCGCGGCGCAAGTTTCTCAAGTCCGGCGCGACCGAATTCGGGCACTGCGTGGAAGCGTTCAACCGCATTGCGCTTTCCCACAGTGATATCGCGCTGACGCTGCAGCACAACGGGCGCGTCCAACAGCACTTGAGGGCTCAAGGTGTCTCGGAGCGCGTTGGCGCCCTGCTCGGCGAGGAATTCCGTTCCGGGTCGCTTGCCATCGACGAACCCAGTTCGGGCTTGCGGCTTACGGGCTATATCGGATTGCCGTCGCACGCGCGTTCGTCGCGGGATGCGCAATACTGCTTCGTCAACGGCCGCTTCGTTCGCGACAAGCTGCTTGCCCACGCGGTGCGGCAGGCTTACCAGGACGTGTTGCATAACGAGCGGCACCCGGCGTTCGCGCTGTTCCTGGAGGTCGACCCCGCCCAGGTCGACGTGAACGTCCATCCGACCAAGATCGAGGTGCGTTTCCGCGACGCGCGCGGCATCCACCAGTTCGTGTTCCACGCGTTGAATAAGGCGTTGGCGCTCCCTGCGGCGCCCGCAGTGGCGACGACAGGCGCCGGACCGGCTGTTGTGACGGCAGCGGATGCGGCGGCGCCCGCGTATCGGCACCAGCACTCGATGGCGCTGGAAGCGGCACAGCCCTTTGCGTTCTACGATGCCTTGTTCGGCAGGCGCGGGGAACCTGAAACGTCACCCGGGGAATCCGCCACGGAACCGACTCCGCCTCTGGGTTTTGCGCTCGCCCAGCTATGTGGCGTCTACATACTCGCGCAAAACGCCCACGGGCTGATCATCATCGACATGCACGCGGCGCATGAACGCATCATGTACGAGAAGCTCAAGCGCGCGCTCGACAGCCGGCGCATGCCCTCCCAGCCGCTGCTGGTGCCGGTCACGTTTCGTGCCGAACCCGTCGATGTCGCCGCGGCCGAGGAGCACGCCGACGTGCTGAGCACGCTCGGCTTCGACCTGAGCCCCGTATCGCCCACGACGCTGGTTGCGCGCAGCGTTCCGGCGCTGTTGCAGGACGCCGACCTGCCGGCGCTCGCACTTGAAGTCGTGCGGGAGCTGCGCGAGTACGGCGCCGACCGTGTCCTCACCGAGCGTCGCGACGAGCTGCTCGGGACGATGGCCTGCCATGCGGCGGTGCGCGCGAACCGCCGGCTGGCGCTGCCCGAAATGAATGCGCTGCTCCGGGAGATGGAGGAGACCGAGCGCTCCGGCCAGTGCAATCACGGGCGTCCGACCTGGCACCAGATCTCGCTCGCCGACCTCGACAAACTCTTCATGCGCGGGAGATGAATGAAAGGGCCGCCGGTCATCTTGCTCCTGGGCCCGACCGCAAGTGGCAAGACGACCCTCGCCGCCAACATTGCGGCGACGCTTCCCGTGGAGGTGGTCAGCGTCGACTCCGCGCAAATCTACCGTCACATGGATATCGGCACGGCCAAGCCGGAACCCGGGCTGCGGGCGCGCGTGCCGCACCACCTGCTCGACCTCATCGAACCGCACGAAAGCTATTCGGCCGCGCGGTTCCGCGACGACGCGCTGACTGCAATGCGCGAGATCACCGAGCGCGGCAATATTCCGCTGCTCGTCGGCGGCACCATGCTTTATTTCCAGGCCCTCACCGAGGGGCTCAACGATCTGCCGGAAGCCGACCCCGCAATTCGGCTCATTATCGACACGATGGCGGAGAAATCCGGCTGGCCCGGGCTGCACGCGGAACTGGCGCGCCTGGACCCGGAAACGGCCGGGCGCCTGGAGCCGCGGGACGCTCAGCGCATCCAGCGTGCGCTGGAAATCTACTACCTGACCGGCAAGCCGATGTCGGAACTCCTGCGCAAGCCGAAGTACGTCTATTTTCCGTATTCCGCGATCAAGATCGCTCTCGTGCCCGCCCGGCGCGAAGTGTTGCATGAGCGCATCGCACACCGCTTCGAGGAGATGCTGGAACTCGGCCTGATCGGAGAACTGCGGCGCCTGCGGGAGGAATACGGTCTCGACCTTTCCATGCCGTCCATGCGGTGCGTCGGCTATCGCCAGGTCTGGCAGTACCTGGACGGCGAATTCAGTCTCGCCGAATTGCGCGAGAAAGCCGTCGCCGCCACCCGGCAGCTCGCCAAACGGCAGTTGACGTGGCTGCGGTCGATGCAGGATACGACCGAATTCGACTGTCTCGACGAGAATCTGCCGGAGCTCGCGCTCGAGTACCTGCGGCGGGAGATCGAAGCGCAGATGGCAGGCGGGTGAGCTGCGGCAGCTTTGGGATCCGCTAAGGAACCTCTGGTTGACCTGAAATTGTCATTGCGAGGAACGACGTGACGAAGCAATCCCGTGGCACACGAGATCGCCACGTCGCCTTCGGCTCCTCGCGATGACAGTTTTTCAGAGCGTCCCTAATCTCGTGTTCCCCGCACGGTGAACGGCGCCGCGCGTCCGTTCCAACGTGCGGAGTTAAAGCGGCGGTTCCGTCCGCTTTAACCGTATCTCGACGTGAGGAACCGCAGCCTGTCCGCCAGAGCCCTCAGGATCGACATGGCGAAATCCGGCCGGGTCTTTACCAGCGCAAGAAAATCCGTACGGTTGATCGTGAGGAGCGAGCAGTCGGACTCCGCGACAGCGGTGGCCATGCGCGGCGATTTGTCGACCAGCGCCATTTCCCCGAAAACCCCGCCCTCCCCGACTTTCTCGACCGCCTTGCCCTTGATCGAGATGGCGACGGTTCCTTCCAGGACAACGTACATGAACACCCCCGCTTCGCCCTCGCTCATGATGGTCTTGCGGCGCGGAGCATAGAGCGGGGTACGATCGCCCAGTTCGCTCAGCAGCGCTGACAGCGAGGCGCGGTCGAACACGCAGCATTCGCGCCATCGGTCCTGCCCCGAGAGAGTATTGCCGATGCTCAGCGTCGCCACCGTCAGGCGAATGCGGTTGATCGTCGTACTCATCAGCATGAGCGCGAACTCGGGCATTCTCTGAAATGCGACCTGGAAATGGCGCGCGTCAAGCGCGATCACCCGGCAGGGCATCCGTGCGAGTGCCGTCGCCGAGCGCGGCTGCTGGCTGACCATCGCCATCTCACCGATGATTTCACCCGCTTTGACGATGTCTATCATCTTCCTGCCGCGCATCAGGCTGACCTCACCTTCCAGCAGGAAGTAGACCTTGTCGCCTTTCTGATCCTGCATGAAGAGGGACTCACCCTGCGATACGCTTTGCGCGGCGCCGGCGGATTCGAAAAAAGCGCGCGCGACCGCCGGATCGTAGATCGCGTTCTGCGCCGGTTGTGTGAAGTCGAGATCGTCCGTACTCATGCTTGCCGCGGAGCTATGGCTTCTCGCCCGCCTTTGCCGTCACCTGCGCCGCCACCCAGCCTTTCGCGAACGTGATCTTCACCTCCGCGCGCGCCGCGAGTACTGCGCTGTCCCGAACGATGTGCCCGGCGCCCGTCTCGGTGATGCTGTAGCCCCGCTCCAGCACGAGTTGTGGATTGAGGTGCCTCAGGTGCGCTTCGGCCGCCGTGAGCCGGGTCGCAGCCGTCTTCATGCCTCCGCGCGCCGCCTCGCCCAGGCGTCGCGCAAGCTCGGCGCCGAGGCGTCCCAGCGCGGCGAGGTCCGGCCGGGCAAAACCGTGGCGCTGGGCGAGTTCCCGGACGCGCCAGGAAGCCGTTTCATGCTGTCGCCGCCAGCCTCCGCCCAGACGGGCTTCAAGATGATTCAGGTGCAACAACCGGTTGCGTATCCGTTCGCCCGGATGCTGCAGCCGCCGCGACAGGTAGTCGAGCCGCTGCATGTGGTCTTCAAGATGGCGTTTCATCGACCGCTTGAGACCGTCGTACTGGTATTTCAGTTGCTGCCCCAAGTCAGCGCGGTCCGGCACGGCGCGTTCGGCCGCCGCGGTCGGTGTCGCGGCGCGCACATCCGTCACGAAATCGGCGATCGTGAAGTCGCTTTCATGGCCGATCCCGGTAATGACCGGAAGCGGACATGCGTATATCGCCCGCGCCACGACCTCTTCGTTGTAGGCCCACAGATCCTCGATGCTGCCGCCACCGCGGCATACGATCAGAACGTCGCATTCGCCCCGCGCGCCGGCGATCGTTATCATTTGCGCGATTTTCCCGGCAGCGCCCTCGCCCTGCACCGGCGATGGATAAATGATGATCGGCAGCATCGGCAGACGCCGCCGCAGGGTCGTCAGTACGTCGCGCAGCGCAGCAGCCTGCAGCGACGTGACCACCCCCACGGCGCGCGGGAATCTGGGGGGCGCGCGCTTGCGCCCGGCATCGAACAGTCCCTCCTTCTCGAGCCTCGCCTTGAGTCTCTCGAATGCTTCATAGAGCGCGCCCAGGCCCGCGCGCCGCACGCCCTCGACGTTCAGCTGAAACTTGCCGCGCGCCTCATACAACGTGGGATAGGCCCGCACCTCGACCTGCATGCCGCTTTCCGGCAACCAGTTCAGGTACTGCAACTTGTGCCGGAACATGACGCAGTCGACCTGCGCCTGCGCATCCTTCAGCGTGAAATAGCAATGTCCCGAGTCGTAGCGCTTGAAATTCGAGATTTCGCCGGCGACCCAGGTCAGTGGCAGGTTCTGCTCCAGCGCGTCCCTCGCGAGTCGGTTGAGTTCGCTCACCGATATCACTTGCCGCGCCGCCGCAGGTAGTGCGGAGTCCATCATGGTTCGATTCTAACGCAGGCCCGCGCCACGCTCCCACGCGCGATGGGCCGCGCCTTCTCCAACTCCCGTAGCCAATCCAAGCAGCATCCATGCCTGCTTGACAGACCTCTCATCCACAAGCGCGCCCGTACCGGGGTCCACGCCAGTGTGTTGCAGCGCACACCAGAGGGAAAACGTCTTATATCGATGTTTTCACGTCAGAAACAGGCAACCCGGCCTGCAACAACTCAGCCAAACTTTCATATGGCCAAGGAATTCAGGCGACGTTCTGTACATGTTGTTCACAGGCTTATCCACAGGAGGTCCCTTGCACAGGCAAGCCGTGTGATTTGCCACGCGGCGGCGCGTTTGCGGTTGCCAAACAGGTGGTTGTCGCAAATCGGTTCGTCTGCCGGTACTCTACCGGGTCGCTTGCTGAAACGCCTGCAGGCGGATAAAGTTACGCGGACTTTTTTGCGGAGCAAAATCAGTGTTTGCGATCATCGAAGCGGCCGGTTGGCCGATCTGGCCTCTGCTGCTGTGTTCCGTCATTGCCCTGGCCATCATCGGCGAGCGGCTGTGGTCGCTGCGCGCCAACGTCGTCATGCCGAAAAGCCTGCTCTCGCAGGTCGTTCAGGATTTCAGGCTAAACGGGGTCTCGGCCCAGACGCTGACCCGCCTCTCGGAAGCCTCCCCCCTGGGCATCATCTTCGCGGCCGGCCTGCGGAACGCACGAAACGCGCCGGCCATCATGAAGGAGGCGATCGAAGAGTCCGGCCGGCTGGTGGCGATCGAACTGGAACGATTCCTGACCAGCCTCGGCACCATCGCGGCGATCGCGCCGCTGCTGGGCCTGTTCGGCACCGTCATCGGCATGATCGAGATTTTCGGCGCGCAGACGCCCCAGGGCACCAACCCGCTGGTGCTGGCGCATGGCATCTCGATCGCCCTCTACAATACGGCGTTTGGTCTGGTTGTCGCGGTCCCGAGCATGATTTTCTACCGGCATTTCCGCGCCAAGGTCGACGCCATGCTGGTGGACATGGAACTGCAGGCGATCAAGCTCGTCGAGATCCTGCACGGCGAACGCCAGGCCTGACCGATGCGCTTCCACCCCCGCGCCTTCCGGGAAGAGCCTGAGATCAACTTCATCCCGTTGATCGACGTGCTCCTCGTGATCCTGATTTTTCTCATGGTCACCACTACCTACTCGCGGTTCGCCGAACTGCAGATCAACCTGCCCACGGCGGACGCATCCAAAGCGCCCGAGCGCACCGAGCAGATCGACGTGGCGGTCGACGCGCAGGGCAAGTACCTGATCAACAAGTCGCCGGTCGTCTTCAGCGGTGCGGACGGATTCAGCCAGGAGCTGCGCCGCGCCGCCGGCGACCGGAAAGACCCCATCGTCGTCATCAGCGCCGACGCCAATTCGCCCCATCAGTCGGTGATCAACGTCATGGAAGCGGCGCGGATCGCGGGCTACGGCAAGATCACCTTTACCACGCAGGCTGGCAATAAGTAACCGGAATCCCGGCCCCCCAGCAGTGCGCGCCGCCGCTCCACGGCCCCCAAACCCTCCCTCTTTCGCCCAACGCCTTACGATGTCATGACCTGGATCGAACGCTACTGGCGGAAGGTGACGCCCCTCGCGGTTCTTCTTTACCCGCTAAGTCTCGTCTTCGGACTGGCCGTTCTTGCCAGGAAGGTGCTTTATCGCATCCGGATCTTGAAAAGCACCCGGCTCCCGGTGCCCGTGATCGTTGTCGGTAACATCAACGTCGGGGGGACGGGAAAGACCCCGCTCGTACTGTGGGTCGCGGCACTGCTCACCAGCCGGGGGCTACGCCCCGGCATCGTCAGTCGCGGCCATGGCGGCTCAGGCACGGTCCAGCGCGTCGCCGCGGACAGCGATCCGTCCGCGGTTGGCGACGAACCGGTGATGCTTGCGCGGCGCTGCGATGTGCCAATCTGGGTCGGGCGGGATCGCGTCGCCGCCGCGAACGCGCTCCTTTCGGCGCACCCCGCCTGCGACGTGATCGTGTGCGACGACGGACTTCAGCATTATCGGCTCGCAAGGAACGTCGAGGTCGTCGTGGTCGATGGCGAGCGTGGTTTAGGCAATGGCTGGATGTTACCGGCCGGCCCGCTTCGCGAACCGCGCGCGCGGCTGGCATCGGTGGAAGCAGTCGTCGTCAACGGAGACGGTTCGACGGACATGTTTCTGCAAGCGCCCGCCGTGTTTTCGATGGCGTTGCGAGGCGGTACATTTCGCAACCTCCTCAATCCCGATCATTGCGTCGCACCCGAGTATTTCGCCGGCAGGAAGGTGCACGCCATCGCCGGCATCGGGAATCCCGGCCGCTTCTTCGCGCACCTCCAGCATCTCGGTCTCGACTTCACGGCGCACCCGTTTCCCGACCACCATGCCTACACCAAGGCCGACGCCGCGCCGTTTCGCGGCGAGGAGGTCGTGATGACGGAAAAGGATGCGGTAAAATGCGGCGGATTCGCGGGTGAACGCTGGTGGGCGCTCGCCGTCGACGCCGAGATCGATCCCGCTTTCGGTGAACTCGTTGTGCGCGAAATCACCGGGCCGTCATAAATGGATAGCAGGCTGCTCGACATATTGGTTTGTCCGCTGTGCAAAGGACCTCTCGTGCACCGCAAGGCGCAGTCCGAGCTCGTGTGCCGGCCGTGCCGTCTCGGCTACCCCATCAAGGACGACATCCCGGTCATGCTCGAGGACGAGGCGCGCAAACTTCCTCCCGAGGAGGAAGTTTGAATGCGGAATGATGAATGATGAATGATGAACAAGAAGTCGTTGGCTTGCTTCCCCGCGGCTCGCGCGGCGCATTCTTGCATTCCGCATTCATCATTCCTCATTCATCATTTTGAAGTTCACCGTCGTCATTCCCGCGCGCTACGGTTCGTCGCGTCTCCCCGGCAAGCCTCTCGTCGATATCGCCGGAAAGCCGATGGTTGTGCATGTCGCCGAGCGCGCGAAGCGAAGCGGCGCAACCGAGGTGCTGGTCGCGACCGATGATCGCCGTATTGCCGAGGTGGTGGAGCGGCACGGACACACGGCGGTGCTGACGCGCCGCAGCCATGCCACGGGCACGGATCGCATTGCCGAAGTGGCCGTGCGACGGCGCTTCCCGGCGCGGCACATCGTCGTCAATGTTCAGGGTGACGAGCCGCTGATCGACCCGCGCCTTATCGCCCGGGTTGCCGAGAATCTCGCCCGCCACGGCGACGCGGACATTGCGACCGTTTGTACGCCGATCAGCGACGTGCGCGATTTCCGCAATCCCAACATCGTAAAGGTCGTGCTCGACCGCGACGGTTACGCGCTCTACTTCAGCCGCGCCCCCGTACCTTACGCGCGCGATGCATTCGCCCGCGGAATCAAGTCGCTGCCGCGCGGTCTCCCCGCGTACCGTCACCTTGGCATCTATGCCTATCGCTGTGCCTTTCTCAAGCGCTACACGCGACTTGCCAGTGCGGCGATCGAGCGCTATGAGGCGCTGGAGCAGTTGCGTGCGCTCGCGCACGGGCATCGCATCAGCGTCGCGGTCACGGGCAGGGCGCCGCATACGGGTGTAGACACGCCCCACGACCTGCGGCGGCTGCGCCGCGCGATGCGCCGGAAATAGCGCCCGCATGCGTATCCTGCTCTTGGGTCTTCCCGGCGCCGGCAAAGGCACGCAGGCCCAGTTCCTGATGGAAAAATACGGTATCCCGCAGATTTCGACCGGCGACATGCTGCGCGCAGCAATCAAGGCGGACACGCCGCTCGGCATGGAAGCCAAGTCGTACATGGACAAGGGAATGTTCGTGCCCGACCATATCGTGATCGACCTGGTGAAGGCGCGGGTGAAGGAACCCGACTGCGCCAAGGGTTTCATCATCGACGGCTTCCCCCGCAACATCGTGCAGGCCGAGGCGCTGCGCGAGGCGGGGGTCGATATCGACTTCGTGGTCGAGATCGAAGTGGGTGACGGCGAGATTCTGCGGCGCATGGTCGGGCGCCGCGTCCATCCCGGGTCGGGACGCAGCTATCACGTCGAGTTCAATCCCCCCAGGGTACCCGGCAGGGACGACATCACGGGCGAGCCCCTGGTGCAGCGCCCCGACGACAACGAGGACACCGTCAAGCGCCGCATCGCGATTTATCATTCCCAGACCAAGCCGCTCATCGCCTATTACATGAAATGGGCCGAGCGCGGCAATGGGCACACACCCCACTATGCCAACATCTACGGCAAGGGCTCGGTCGCGCATATCCGCGACAAGATGTTCGCAGCCCTCGCCGCGAAGCACGGCTGAACCGGGGCGCGCCCGCATGCGATGAGAATCATGCTGATGGGGGTGCCCGGCGCGGGAAAGGGAACCCATGCGGCTGCGCTCTCGGAAAAACTGCGCGCGCCGCAGATCTCGACCGGTGACATGTTGCGCGCCGCGGTGGGCGCCGGCGACCCGCTCGGCCGTGAGGCGGAAGGCTACATGAATCGAGGGGAACTGGTTCCGGATCGGCTCGTGATCGAGCTGGTCGTGCGACGCGTAAATGAGGCGGATTGCACGAATGGATTCATCCTCGACGGCTTTCCCCGGACGGTGGGGCAGGCCAAAGCCCTGCGCGCGGCCGGCGTGAAACTGGATGTCGTGCTCGAACTGCGCGTGCCCGAAGCGGAGATCATCGAACGCATGACCGGGCGGCGCATCCACCCGGCCTCGGGGCGCATCTATCACGTGACCCGGCATCCACCGCGTGTCGCGGGCCGCGATGACGCGACGGGTGAGGCGCTCATGCAGCGGCCCGACGATGCGGAAGAAATCGTCCGCAAACGCCTCGCGGACTATCAGGCCATGGCTTCGGCATTGACCGCTTACTACCAGCAATGGGCGGCAAGCGGCGATCCCCATGCCCCGCGCTGCCTGCGGGTGGACGGCAGCGGCGACGTGGCGACTTCGCGCACGCGGGTTTTCGCGGCCCTGGGACTGACATGACGCGACAGATTTCCGATTTCACCGGCGCCGAGCGCTGGGCGTCGAAACGGCGCTCAAGGAACGCTACGGCAGGCGCGTAACCGTTGAGCCCGCCGAGTGCGTCACGACGACGCTGCGGCTGCAGGCGGATCACGAAAAGGATCGCGCCGGCGTGGCCTCGGGCAAAACCGGCCGGGACCTCGCAGGCTGTTGATGGACGGACCAGGCCCAACGCCCTCGTCGATGTGTTGCAACAAGCTGACGGATTGGGGTCTCGCGGTCAGGCTGCGGTAAAATGACACATTTTTGACGCATCAATCCCGCATGCCTGTGGCAAAGCGCAACGCCCTTTACGCACAGTCCGGCGGCGTCACTGCAGTGATCAACGCCAGTGCCTGCGCGGTCATCGAAACGGCGCGCCGCTACCGGGACCGGATCGGCAAAGTGTACGCCGGACGCGACGGGATCATCGGGGTACTCGCCGAGGACCTGATCGACACCGGGAGGGAGACGCCCGCGGCCATCCGCGCGCTGCGTCATACGCCCGCCGGCGCCTTCGGTTCGTGCCGTTACAAGCTCAAGGGGCTCGAGGAAAGCCGTGCCCAGTACGAGCGGCTGCTCGCCGTGTTCAGGGCGCACGACATCGCCTATTTCTTCTACAACGGCGGCAATGATTCCGCCGACACCGCGTGGAAGGTGTCGCAACTCGCCGAAAAGCTCGCCTATCCCCTCGCCTGCATCGGGATTCCCAAGACCATCGACAATGACCTCGCCGTCACCGACAACTGCCCGGGTTTCGGGTCGGCCGCCAAGTACGTGGCGACCAGCATACGCGAGGCGGGCTACGACGTCGCCTCGATGGCCCGCACGTCGACCAAGGTTTTCGTGCTTGAGGTCATGGGACGGCATGCCGGCTGGATCACCGCGGCGTGCGGCCTCGCGAGTGAAAAGGAAGGTGAAGCGCCGCACGTCCTGCTGTTCCCGGAACTCGCATTCGATCTCGAGCGCTTCCTCGCGCGCGTCGAGACCGCCGTCGCACGGTATGGTTACTGCGCGATCGCCGTCTCGGAAGGTCTGAGGGACCCCGAGGGAAAGTTCTTGTCGGAGTCGGGCATGCGCGATGCGTTCGGCCACGCTCAACTCGGCGGCGTCGCGCCGCGCATCGCGAAACTCGTCAGAGACCGCTTCGGCTACCGCTGCCACTGGGCGGTCGCTGATTACCTGCAGCGCGCCGCCCGCCATGTCGCATCCAGTGTGGATGTGGAGCAGGCCTACGCGGTCGGCAAGGCGGCGGTGGAACTCGCGGCGAAGGGCCGCACGGCGGTCATGCCGGTGATCGTGCGCAAGTCGGACCGGCCCTATCGCTGGACGATCGGCGTGGCCGAACTGAAGGACATCTCGAATCGAGAAAAGAAGGTGCCGCGCGATTTCATTACGGAAGACGGTTTTGGCATCACGGCTCGCTGCCGCCGCTACCTTGCGCCATTGATCCAGGGAGAGGACCCGCCGCCGTTTCGCAACGGCCTGCCGGTTTACGTGAAGTTGAGGAACATCCCTGTAAAGAAGAAGCTGGCCGCGGCATTCCGCGTTTGATGACGAGGCGCGAATCAGCATCCCATGACCCTGGAGAGGGCGCGACAACTGCTGAAAGTGCAGGCGGACTTCGGCGGATTCTATAATGCGAATTCGTCAAAGCTGATCCTGTCGGAGGTCACGAGGGAACATGGCCAGGAAGCCGTGGATCGGCTGATCGTAGAAATGGAACCGGAACGCATTTTCGGTTTTCGGCCCGGCACCCGGTTTCAGGGCGGTCTCGCGCTCGATCCGGAGAAGAGCTAGAACAGAATCAAGGCCGGCGAGACGCCGGCCGACAACGTCAACAAAGGGAGTCATCATGTCCAATGGTTTGATATTCGCGCTGGTATGCGCGCTTGCGGGTGTGGTCTACGCGGGAGTGTCCACGCGGTGGATACTGTCCCGTCCCGCGGGAAACGACCGCATGCGCGAGATCGCCGGTGCGATCCAGCAAGGCGCGTCAGCCTACCTCAACCGCCAGTACACCACGATCGGCATCGTCGGCCTGATCCTGTTCATCGTCATCGGCGTCGCGCTCAAGTCCTGGTCCACCGCGGTCGGCTTTCTCATCGGCGCGGTGCTCTCGGGGCTCGCGGGTTACGCCGGCATGAACGTCTCGGTGCGCGCCAACGTCCGCACCGCTGAAGCCGCCCGCACCGGCTTGAACGAGGCCCTCTCGGTCGCCTTCCGCGGCGGCGCGATCACCGGCATGCTGGTGGTCGGCCTCGGCCTGTTGGGCGTCACCGGGTTCTTCTGGGTGCTGCACGAGTCGGCAGTGCGCGGCGCCTCGATCAAGGACATTTTGCATCCGCTGGTGGGATTCGCTTTTGGCGGCTCGCTCATCTCGATCTTCGCCCGGCTGGGCGGCGGTATCTTCACCAAAGGCGCCGACGTCGGCGCCGACCTTGTGGGCAAGGTGGAAGCCGGCATTCCGGAGGACGATCCGCGCAATCCGGCGGTGATTGCCGACAACGTCGGCGACAACGTCGGCGACTGCGCTGGCATGGCGGCGGATCTCTTCGAAACCTACGCCGTCACCATCATCGCCACCATGCTGCTGGGCGCGCTGCTGCTGTCCAAACCTGAGGTCGTGCGGCTGGCGGTGGTCTATCCGCTGGTGCTGGGCGGGATCTCGATCATCGCATCGATCATTGGCTGCTACTTCGTGAAGGCGACGCCCAGCAAGAAAATCATGAGCGCGCTTTATAAGGGCGTGATCGTCTCGGGCGCTCTCTCCGCCATCGGCTTCTATTTTGCGACGGTGTGGCTGATGGGCGACATCGGCGCGCAGTATCCCGAGCTGTCGGTACTGAAACTTTTTGGCGCCGCGGTGGTGGGCCTCGTGCTCACCGCGTTGATGGTGGTGATCACCGAGTACTACACGGCGACCGAATTCTCGCCGGTGCGTCACGTGGCGGCGGCATCGACCACCGGTCACGCCACCAACATCATCGCCGGCCTCGGCGTGTCGATGAAATCGACCGCCTGGCCCGTGCTCGCGGTGTGCGCGAGCATCTACGCGGCGTACGCGTTTGCGGGCCTGTACGGTATCGCGATCGCCGCGACCTCGATGCTGTCGATGACCGGGATCATCGTTGCGCTTGACGCCTACGGCCCGATCACTGACAACGCCGGGGGCATCGCCGAGATGGCGGACCTGCCAAAGGAGGTTCGCGCCATCACCGATCCACTCGATGCCGTGGGCAACACCACCAAGGCCGTGACCAAGGGTTATGCCATCGGCTCGGCGGGCCTCGCGGCACTGGTGCTGTTCGCCGATTACACTCATGCGCTGGAAGCGGCGGGCAAGAGCATCACCTTCGATCTCTCCAACCATATGGTGATCATCGGGCTTTTCATCGGCGGCCTGGTGCCGTACCTGTTCGGCGCGATGGCGATGGAAGCGGTGGGCCGGGCCGCGGGATCGGTTGTGGTCGAAGTGCGGCGCCAGTTCAAGGAGATCGCCGGCATCATGGAAGGCACCGCGAAACCCGATTATTCGCGCGCCGTGGACATGCTCACGCGCTCGGCGATCAAGGAGATGATCGTGCCATCGCTGCTCCCGGTGCTGATCCCGGTGATCGTCGGCATTGCGCTGGGGCCGCAGGCGCTGGGCGGCGTGCTGATGGGCTCGATCATCACCGGCCTGTTTGTCGCCATCTCGATGACCACGGGCGGCGGCGCGTGGGACAACGCCAAGAAGTACATCGAGGACGGCAACCATGGCGGCAAGGGTTCCGACGCACACAAGGCGGCGGTGACCGGCGACACCGTCGGTGACCCCTACAAGGACACGGCCGGCCCGGCAGTGAATCCGCTGATCAAGATCATCAACATCGTCGCGCTGCTGATCGTGCCGCTGCTGTGAAATTCTCGCTTCCTGACCGCAAGGTCGTCTGCAGGGGAGACTGCTGGATCGCGCCCAATGCAACGGTCATCGGCTCGGTCATCCTCGAGAACAACGCCAGCGTATGGTTCAACTGCGTGGTGCGCGCGGACCACGACACCATCACCATTGGCGAGAACTCGCAGTTGCAGGACCACTGCGTGGTGCACGTGGACCCGGGATTCCCCGTCACCCTGGGGAAAAACGTCAGCGTGGGCCACATGGCCATGCTGCACGGCTGCACCATCGGCGACGGCACGCTGATCGGCATCAAGGCGGTGATCCTGAACGGCGCCAAGATTGGAAAGAACTGCCTGATCGGCGCCAACTCGCTGATCGCCGAAGGCAAGGAGATACCCGACGGCTCGCTCGTCGTCGGCTCACCGGGGAAAGTGGTGCGGCAGCTCACAGAGCGGGAAATCAAGTTCATACTCGACGCCGCCGACCAATATTCGCAAGACTTCAAGGTCTACCGCAGGGAACTGCGCGCCGACGAATAGGAGGATTAGAGTGCCGAACATAATGAACCGCGTGCTGACCGCGGCCATCGTCCCGCTTGTGCTACTGCTGGCGCATTCGGCGCCGGCCCAGAATTACAAGCCGGAATACAAGCTCTCCACCGTGCTCCCCGGCAGCTACGCCTGGGGCAAGGCGGGCGAGCGGTGGGCGGCGCTGGTCAAGGAGAAGACGAAGGGCCGCATCAACATCAAGATGTATCCGGGCACGAGTCTCGTCGGCGGCGACCAGACGAAGGAATTCTCCGCTATCCGGCAGGGCGTGATCGATCTCGCCATCGGTTCGACCATCAACTGGTCGCCTCAGGTGCGGCAGTTGAATCTCTTCTCACTGCCCTTCCTCATGCACGATTACGCGGCAATCGATGCGCTCACCAGGGGTAGCGTCGGAAAACAAATCTTCGCCATCGTCGAGAAGGCGGGCGTCGTGCCGCTCGCGTGGGGAGAGAACGGGTTCCGCGAACTCTCGAATTCCAAGGGGCCGATCGCCTCCCCGGCCGACATGAAAGGCAGGAACTTCCGCGTGGTCGGCTCACCCATCTTCATCGACATT
>MEQT01000002.1:0-21539 GCA_001770325.1 Betaproteobacteria bacterium RIFCSPLOWO2_02_64_14 | reverse complement strand
CGCTCGGCGCCAATCCGACCCAGATGAGTTTTGCCGATGCGCAGCCCGCGCTCTCGAGCGGCGCCGTCGACGGCCAGGAGAATCCGTTGTCGGTGTTCATCAATGCGAAGATGCACACGCTCAACCAGAAGCACCTGACGCTGTGGGGCTACGCCGCCGATCCACTGATCTTCGTCGTGAACCGCGAGGTGTGGCAGTCGTGGACACCCGCTGACCGCGAAGCCGTGCGCGCAGCAGCCGTGCAGGCGGGTGCGGAGAATGTGGTCGCCGCGCGCAAGGGTATCGCCGCCCCCGATACCGAGGCGATCAGGCAAATCGAAGCGAATGGCGTGACCGTGACCCGCCTCGCGGCGGCGCAGCGACAGGCATTCCGTACTGCGACGCGGGGCGTGTACGACAAATGGGCGGCGCAGATCGGCCGCGACCTGGTGAAGGACGCCGAAGCCGCGATTGCGAAGAGGTGAGGGGAATGCACTCCCGAGCGCTATTCGCGTAGCCGCGTGGCGCCGCTCGGCCCTCACCCCGAACCCCTCTCCCGAGCGGAGAGGGGACCGTCGTGCGCTCCACCGGCTTGTCATCCGGCTCCGCGATCATCGGTGGAGCGCTGGCTGCTTGCGGTGTCGATGGCGGCGCTGTGCATTATCACGATGGCGAACGTCGTGGTGCGCTACTTCACCAATTTCTCCTTCGCTTTCACCGAGGAAATCTCGGTCTGGCTGATGGTGTTCATGACATTGGTCGGCACCGCCACCGCCTTCCGCAGCGGCAGCCACATCAACGTCACGCTCCTGCTCGACCGCCTGGCCTCCGGCGCGCGCCGCGCCACCGAACTCTTCGCGCTCGGTGCAAGCTCGCTCATGTTTGCAATCGTGGCGTGGTACGGCGCGCGCATGGCCTGGGACGATTTCCGCTACGACGTCACCTCCCCTGCGCTCGGATGGCCGCAGTGGATCTACAGCCTCTGGCTGCCGCTGCTGTCGGCACTCATCGTGCTGCGCCTGCTGCACGTGTTCCGCGTGCGGCTGCGTGCCGTGGATTAAAGCCTGATGGACTGGGTGCTGTTCGGCGTTTTCGTTCTGCTGATGCTGTGCGGCGTGCCGCTGGGCGTGGCGCTTGGTCTGGCGGGCACCGCCGTCATTGCCGCAACCAGCCTCGGCGTGATGTCGGTGCCGATCAGCGTCTATACCGGCATTGCCAAGTACCCGCTGCTTGCAATCCCGGTGTTCGTGCTGGCGGGCCTTATCTTCGAGCGCGCGGGAGTGGCACGCTCGATAGTCAACTTCGCCGCGAGCCTCGTCGGCCGCCGCCACGGCGGACTGGCGATCACCGCCATCCTGGTCTGCATGATCCTCGGCGGCATCTCGGGTTCCGGCCCCGCTGACTCCGCGGCGGTGGCGGCGATCATGCTGCCGGCGATGACCCGGGCGGGTTATCCCAAACCCTACAGCGCGAGTCTCATCGCTGCAGGCGGCGCGACCGGCATCCTGATCCCGCCTTCGATCGCCTTCATCATCTACAGCCTGCTCGTGCCGCAGGCGACCGTGCCGGCGCTCTTCGCCGCGGGCATTGTTCCTGGCATATTGGCCGGATGCACGCTGATCGCCGTCGGCGTGTGGCTCGCGAAGCGCCATGGCTTCGGCGCGCACGATGACGGTGAACCGGTGCCGCCGCCGTGGAGCAGCTTCAGGGATGCCTTGTGGGGACTTGCCGCCCCGGTGATCATCCTGGGCGGCATGCGCAGCGGCTGGTTCACTCCCACCGAAGCCGCCGTGGTGGCCGCCTTCTACGGATTTTTCGTCGGCACCATCGTCTATCGCGCGCTCACGTGGAAGGACATCTTCGAGGTCCTGGCGGAGGCGGCGGAGATCGCGGCAGTGATACTGATCGTCGTCGCCCTCGCCAGCGTATTCGCGTGGGCCAGCAGCACTCTGGGCACTTTCGACCGCCTCGCACACGCCATGATCGGGAGCGGGGCATCGGAAGCGGCGGTGCTGCTCGGCATCACCGCACTGCTGCTGGTCGCGGGAATGTTTCTCGACGCGATCTCGATCTACTTCATCTTCCTTCCGCTGCTGGTGCCGATCGCGCTACACTACAACTGGAACCTGGTCTGGTTCGGAATCGTCATCACCATGAACCTCGCGATCGGGCAGTTCACGCCGCCCATGGCCGTGAACCTGATGGTGACGTGCCGCATGGCGCAGATTCCGATCGAGTCCACTTTGCCGTGGGTCGTCTGGTTCGTGCTGGGCATGGCCGGGATGCTGCTCGCCGTCACCTTCGTGCCGGAGATCGCGCTGTGGCTGCCGCGCACCCTGGGTTATCTGAATTAGGAGTCACGCCGCATGGGTAAACCGCTTCTTCCGATCGGCCTCGCATTGATCATCGCCGGAACCGTGCTGCTCTGCTATCTCGGCTTCATCGTGTTCCAGGTCGTCAATTCACCGCAGGACGTTCCGCTCGTCAAGCTCATCGTCAGCCAACTGCGCGTCGAGGACAAGGCGCTCTACGGTCACGTGGGCAGGGACACCTTCGAGCTCAACGTGAGCGAGCCCGCGCGCACCGTGGTCCTCCTCTTCCTCGCCGCCTTTGTGCTGATGGTGCTGGCGAGCGTGGCCAAGTCGCTCATCTCGGCGGGGATCAGCCTCGTCTCGGCGGCAGGTCGAGTAACCCATGATACGGATGCCTCCCGCGCTCACGCCTCCTCCCCCGTGGTGCGCTCGGATTGAGCAACGTCCAGGACTGATGAAAGCCGTCTGGTACACCCGCCAGGGGGTGCCTGCCGAAGTGATGCAGTTCGGGGAGCAGCCAACGCCCCATGCCGCGGCCGGCGAGGTGCGCGTGCGCTTGCACGCATCGGCCGTGAATCCCGCGGACAGCAATCGCTGCGTCGGACGCACGTATGCGATGGAAGGGCCGCTGATCATTCCGAACAGCGACGGCAGCGGCGTCGTGGACGAGGTCGGAGCGGGCGTGGATGCGACGTGGCTCGGCAAGCGCGTGTGGCTCTACAACGGCCAGCGCGCGGGACGGCTGCTTGGCACCGCCGCCGAGTACATAGCACTCGATGTCGACCTGGTGTCGTGCCTGCCGGACAACGCCGGTTTTTCGGAGGGCGCGTGTCTGGGCATTCCGTGCATGACCGCGCACCGGTGCGTGACGCTGGGTGGCGAGCTTTCCGGCAAAAACGTGCTGGTGACCGGAGGCGCGGGCGCGGTCGGTCACTATGCAATCCAGTGGGCGAAACGGTTCGGCGCGCGCGTGATTGCCACCGTGAGTTCGCCGGCGAAGGCCACGCATGCTGTCGCCGCGGGTGCCGATCTGGCGGTGAATTATCGTGGTGAAAACGTTGCCGCACGTGTGCGCGAATATACCGGCGGCACGGGCGTGCATCACGTCGTCGATGTGGACTTCGGCGGCAACCTGGCGGTTACGCTCAAGCTTGTCGCGCCCAACAGCTCGATCGCGTACTACGCATCGCGCGGCAACGTGGCGCCGGTGCTTTCCGCGCCGGAGGTCATGCGTCGCAACCTCGCGATACACGGCGTGCTGTTGAACGGTGCGCCCCATGCCGCCCGTCGCCGCGCCCAGTCGGATATCGCGCGGTGGCTCCGCGAAGGCGGCATGATCCATACCCTGTCCGCTATCTATCCCCTGGCCCGCACCGCCGAGGCGCACGCCGCTGTCGAGTACGCGCCAAAACACGGGACCGTTGTGATCGACTGCACGGCGTGAACTGCCCGGCTCTATTGGCGCTTCCCTGACGAATTTGAGCTGTCTTTCGTGTGTTTCCATGGCGGTTCGGGTTTGAGCATGCGGCGCGGGTGCGCAACGCGGCGGAACGGCGGAATATCCAGCGGAGGTGGAGCATGAGTTTCTCCGAGGACCATGATGTCATCGTGATCGGCGCCGGCGCGGGCGGCATGACTGCGGCGTGCGTCGCGGCGGCCGAGGGGCTCGCGACGCTGCTCATCGAGAAGGCGGACCGTGTCGGCGGCACGACTTCCGTCTCGGGCGGCATGGTGTGGGTCCCCGCCAACGCGAAGATGCGCGCTGCGGGACTCACGGATTCTCTCGAACAGGCCCGGCTCTATCTGAGCCACACGGTTCCCGGTGATTTCCACCGCGAGCTGCGCGAGGTCTTCCTCACGCGCGCGCCGGAGGCGATCGAGTACCTCGAAGCACACACGGCGCTCGCCTTGAAGCCGGTGATGTTCTACCCGGACTACTACCCGGATCTGCCCGGCGCGACCCTCGGCGGACGGGTGCTGGAACCCGTCCCGTTCGATGGACGCGAGCTCGGACGCCACTTCGGCCTGCTGCGCCCGCCGCTGCCCGAGTTCATGCTGTTCGGCGGCATGATGGTCGACCGCGCCGACATCCCGCATTTCCGCACGGCGTGGCGTTCGCTCCCATCCGCGCTGCGCGTCACGCGCGTCGTAGCGCGCCATGCTCTCGATCGCCTCTCGTTCGACCGCGGCGCGCATCTCGTGCTGGGCAACGCGCTGGCGGCGCGCCTGCTCAAATCGGTCGTGACGCTCGATGTGAAGCTGCGCACGTTAACGCAGGTCGCCTCGCTCGCGATGGAGGCCGGGCGCGTGGCCGGAGTTACACTCGCGGACGGCACCCGACTTGGTGCGCGGCGCGGAGTCATCCTGGCGGCCGGTGGATTTTCGAACGACGCCGAGCTGCGTGCCCGCTATCTCCCCGCCGAAACCGGACCCTCGTCCGCGGCCTGTTCGACGAACTCGGGCGACGGGCTGCGGTTGGGCCTCGCGGCCGGCGGCTGCATGGTCGAGGAGAACACGAACAACGCATACTGGACGCCGGTTTCGCGCTTCCGGCGTGCCGACGGGACTTCGGCGGTCTACCCCCACACGGTCACCGACCGCGGCAAGCCCGGCTTTATCGCCGTGGACCGCCTCGGACAACGCTTCACCAACGAGGCCGTCTCGTACCACGAGTTCGTCCAGGCCATGTTCCGCGCGCACGCGATTCCAGCCTTCCTGATCTGCGACCGGGCCGGCGTGTGGAAGTACGGCCTGGGGGCGGTGAAGCCGTTCACGCCGTCTCTTGGTTCGTATACGGCAAGCGGCTACCTCGCGCGGGGAGCTTCGATTCGCGCCCTGGCTGGGGCGCTCGGCATCGACCCGGCGGCACTGGAGGCGACCGTACTGCGCTACAACGAGGATGCGCGCACGGGGGTCGACCGCGCGTTCCGCAAGGGAGGCAACCCATATGGGAAGTATCTTGGTGACGCCGAGCACACGCCCAATCCCTGCATGGCGCCGATCGGGCGGGGCCCCTTTTACGCGGTTGCCCTGTACCCCGGCGATCTCGGCACCGCGGCGGGCCTGAGCACGAACATGCACGCACAGGTGCTCGACGCCGCCGGCGCACCGATCGCGGGGCTCTACGCCTGCGGCAACGACATGAACACGATCATGAACGGCGGCTACCCCGGACCGGGCATCACGCTCGGGCCGGCGCTGACGTTCGGCTACATCGCGGGCCGGCACCTCGCGCGCGCAGAGGCAGGGTGACCTCGCGGCGATCAGAGATTTGGAGGCGTAGGCATAATTGACAACAACTCTCGGTTCGGATTATGGTGACTGCGTGGGCAGCAGAACCCACGGCGAAATTTTAATCGCGCTATCTTCATCCTGTAGAGGAGGTGTGTCATGAGACATCGTGGCTTGTTAAAGGGTTGTCTGTTTTCCCTTCTTCTGGCTTTGGCTTGGACCGCCGTGGCTGCCGAGAAGCAGCAGGGAACCCTGATCGTCGCCATTGACACACTGGGCGCTCAATCCATGGACCCGATCCAGGAAACCCGAAGCGCTCATGCCCATTACCAGGCGCCGATGTACGACGCGATAGTGGGGTTCAACTTCGAAAAAGGGGGGGCGGGGCCGGGTGTTGCCGAACGCTGGGAACTCGCCAAGGACGGCCTGAGCTGGATCTTCCATATCCGGAAGGGCATGAAGTGGCACAACGGCGATCCCGTCACGGCGCACGATGTGAAGTTCAGCCTCGAGCGCACCATGTCGAAAGAGTCGATTGCGTCCCGCGGGCCGGGGTTACGCCGGGATGTGAAGAGCATCGACGTGATCGATGACTACACCGTCCAGGTCCATACCAACGGGGTGCAAGTCCACTTTGCAGAGGGCCTGAGCCGGGCGACGTATCAAGAAGGGCAGCTCATGCCCAAGAAATACATCGAGACGGTTGGCGCCGAGGGATTCCGCAAGAAACCGATCGGCAGCGGCCCCTGGAAGTTCGTGAAAAGCGTGCCCGGCGACCGCATCGAGTACGAAGCGATCGATTACCCACACTATCGCGGCACACCCCACTTCAAGCGAATGATCCTCCTGCTGGTGCCTGAAGAAAGCACGCGGGTGGCCATGGTCAGTACCGGCGAGGCGGCGATTGCGAGTATCAGTCCGGAAGCCATCAGGGAAAGCAAGGCCGCAGGGCTGAGGGTGGTCTCGGTCCCGGGGACGATGCAGGCCATCTATCAGATGTATGGCTTGTATCTCCCCGAATCGCAGAAGAATCCCCTCGCCGACAAGCGGGTGCGGGAAGCGCTTTCGCTGGCCATCGACCGCAAGCAGATCATCGAACATGTGATGTACGGTGAGGCGAAGATGCCCATGCCCTTTGCCACCTTCGACTACAGCGTGGATGACGACACGGAACGCTGGCAGAACTGGAGCCGCGAGGCGTTCCGCTACGATCCAAAGCGCGCGAAACAATTGCTGGCCGAAGCGGGCTACCCGAACGGATTCGAACTCAAATTCGCCAGTACCGCCCTGGCGGGAACGCCGTTCATGGTACCGATCGGCCTGGCTGTAGCCGATTTCTGGAGGAGGCTGGGGGTCAAGGTCAAGTACACGAACTATGAGTATGGCTCCTTCGCCCCAATGCTACGAGGCGAGCAGAAGCAATTGGTGGGCGTCGTTTCGATGTATCGCACCGCGGGCCGGCCGGCTGCCGCGGCGAGATTCTACGGCGCTTTTCACAGCAAGGGAGCCCACCATCTGCTCGGCCGCGGCAAGGACTGTCCAAAGCTGTGCAAGACGTTCGACGAGCTCCACAAAGCGGTCACGGTAGAGCAGGACCCCGTCAAGCGAACTGAAAAGACCAACCGCATGATCGAGCTGGTGTCTAATGAGTGGTTCGCGGTCCCCATCCTCGAAGGGATGGGCTACTGGGCGGTCAATCCCCGGAAGGTGGGAGCGTTCAAAGCCATTCCCGGGCGCCACGAGTTTGGCGATTTGTTCCAGCGCATGCCAAGGCCCGAGCAAAAACCCTGGTAATAGGGTTGCTCGCGGAACGTTGAGATCGTGCCGAGCCTCACTCGGCAGGAGGAGGTTCGGAGACGATGCGGCGCTACATCTTGCGCAGATTTCTGCAGGGCCTTGTGCTCCTGGTACTGGTCGCAACGATCGTCTTCTTCCTGGGCCGTCTCACGGGCAATCCGGCGGATCTCATGCTCCCGGAAGATGCCCTGGAAGAAGACCGCGTAGCCCTGATCGAGACCCTGGGGCTGGACGGCCCCTTGCACAAGCAGTTCGGCATCTTCCTTGCGAATGCGTTGCGCGGCGACCTTGGCGATTCGATCCGGCACCGCGAGCCGGCCGTGGACGTTTTCTTCTCCCGTCTTCCCAACACACTCAAGATCGTCCCAGGCACCATGGCCCTCGCCTTGATCCTGGCCATACCATTGGGGATTCTGTCGGCGTTGTACCGCGGCCGTATGATCGACAGAGTCTCGGGAGCCATCGGCGTGCTGGGCATCGCCACCCCCAACTTCTGGCTCGGGATCCTGCTCATCTATGTCTTCAGCGTGCAATTGGGCTGGCTGCCTTCCGCCAGAATGGGCGGCCCCCAACACTACATCCTGCCGACCATCACGCTGGGCACGTTTCTCGTCGCCGGCTTCATGCGGCTCATCCGTTCCAGTATGCTGGAGGTGCTGGATAGCGAGTTCGTGAAGCTCGCCCGCATCAAGGGCTTGAGCGAGACGATCGTAGTCTGGAAGCACTGTTTGCGAAATGCCTTGATCCCGGTGCTCTCGCTCTGGGGCGTATTAATGGGAGGCCTGGTGACCGGAGCGATCGTGACGGAGACGGTATTCGCCTGGCCGGGAATCGGCCGGCTGACCTATGAAGCGGTGATCTTCCGGGATTATCCGCTGCTGCAGGCCGTGATCATCATGGACGCCGTGCTCATCGTAATTATCAATCTGGTCGTGGATATCCTCTACGCCTATGTCGATCCACGCATCCGTCTAGCGGAATGACCACGGCATGAAAAACCTGCCTTGGACGTCGCTCTTCATCATAATCACCATGCTGTTTATGGCGGTGTTTGCGCCAGTAATCTCCCCACATTCGCCGATCGACCAAACCCTGGCGGACAAGCTCATACCCCCCGTCTGGGAGGAGGGGGGAAACGCGAAATATCTCCTCGGCACCGATGTATTCGGGCGCGACGTCCTCAGCCGCCTGTTCTACGGCGCCCGGGTGAGCATGATCGTGAGCGCCTTGACGCTCCTGGTCGGTGGCGGCGTCGGGCTCGTGATCGGCATCGTCTCGGGGTACGTGGGCGGTCGCCTGGATAACCTGCTCATGCGCATTGTGGATGCAGCCCTTGCCTTTCCCGCCATCCTGTTTGCCTTGCTGCTGGCGGTGACCATGGGACAGGGCCTGCGCACCATCGTCATCGCGATCAGTCTGCTGCTGTGGGCCCGTTTTGCCCGGGTGGTGCGGGGGGAAGTCCTGGCCGTGAAGCAGCGAGATTTCGTTTCGCTGGCCAGGGTGCACGGCTGTTCGCCGGTGCGCATCATGGTAACCCATATCCTGCCGAACGTGATGAACACCTTCATGGTGCTCCTGACGCTGTACGTCGGCGTGGTGATCGTGGCCGAGGCATCGCTCAGCTTCCTGGGCGCCGGGATTCCGCCCCCCACCCCGTCGTGGGGTCTCATGGTTGCCGAGGGCCGGGGAAAAGTCGCCAGTGCCTGGTGGATTTCGCTCATCCCGGGAATCGCCATCACGTTGGTCGTGCTCGCTTTCAACCTGTTCGGCGACTGGCTGCGGGACCGTCTGGATCCCAAGCTGCGCCAGTTGTGACCGGGCAATCATGACTGGAGATACCGTTCTGGACGTTCGCGATCTGCACACGCATTTTTTCCTGCGGCGGGGCGTGGTGAAGGTCGTTGATGGGGTCAGCTTTTCGCTGCGGCGGGGCGAGGTGCTGGGCCTGGTCGGCGAGTCGGGCTGCGGAAAGAGCGTGACGGCTCTGTCGCTGCTGCGATTGCTCCCGCAGCCGGCAGCCCGCACGGTGCAGGGAAAGGTGCTGTTGGACGGGGAGGATCTTCTGACCAAGAGCGACCGGGAGATGCGCCAGATCCGGGGAAGCAAGATCGCCATGATCCTGCAAGACCCGCAGACCTCACTCAATCCGGTGTTCACGATTGGTGACCAGCTCCGTGAGTCCATTGCCAAGCTTCATCCGGGACAAGATGACACCGTAATGCGGCGGGTCATCGAGGCGTTGCGAAAAGTGAAGCTGGCAGCGCCCGAGCAGCGGATAGACCAATATCCACATCAGATGAGCGGTGGCATGAAGCAGCGGGTGGTGGGCGCCATCGCGATCAGTCGCGAGCCCCGGGTGCTGATCGCCGATGAACCCACGACCGCCCTGGACGTGACGATCCAGTTGCAGTACCTGAAACTGCTCCAGGAACTCCAGCAGAACTCCGACATGGCGATCCTGTTCATCACGCACGACTTCGGCATCGTGGCCAAGATGTGCGATCGGGTCTCGGTCATGTATGCCGGACGCATCGTCGAGAGCGGTCCGGTGCGTCAAGTGTTCGATAACCCCAGGCATCCGTACACCCAGGCGCTGATCGCGTCGGTGCCCAAGATGAGACGGCAGGCGGGCCGTTTGCCAACGATAGAAGGTCAGCCGCCGGCGTTCTCCGATCTGCCGCGCGGCTGCCGCTTTGCGCCGCGCTGTCCTCTGGCAGACGACCGTTGCCGAACGACCTATCCGCGGTCTTATGCCGTCGGCAGCGAGCATACGGCTGACTGTTGGAAAGTGGGGGCAGCCGTATTATGACCGAGCCCTTGCTGCGCGTTGAAAGCCTGCGCAAACACTTTCCTGTCACCAAAGGCATTCTATTCGCGAAAACCGTCGGACACGTGAAAGCGGTCGATGGCATTGATTTCTCGATCGCCGCGGGGGAGACGCTGGGACTGGTCGGGGAATCCGGATGCGGGAAGACGACGACCTCCAGGCTTGTTCTCCGCCTGGAGCAACCGACGAGCGGCCAGATACGGCTGCAGGGCGAGTCGATTCATGACATGCGAGGAGAAGCGCTGCGTGACTACCGGCGCCTTGTGCAGGCCGTATTCCAGGATCCGTGGTCGTCCCTTAATTCGCGCATGCCGGTCGGCAAGATCATTGGTGAATCGCTGGTCGTCACCAAATGGGGCAGCAGCAGCGATATCCGTCAACGCGTAGCAGAGGTGATGGTTCAGGTCGGCCTGCGTCCGGCGGACGCACAGCACTACCCGCATGAATTCAGTGGTGGGCAGCGTCAGCGTATCGCCGTGGCCAGCGGCCTGGCCTCGAAGCCCAAACTCATCGTGCTGGATGAGCCTGTGTCCGCCCTGGACGTCTCCATACGGGCCCAGATATTAAACCTGCTCAAAGACATCCAGCAACGCGACCATGTCGCCTATCTGCTGATCGCGCATAATCTGGCGACGGTGCGGCACATGGCGCATCAAACAGCCGTGATGTACCTGGGACAGATTGTCGATTACGCGCCCACTGAAACATTGTTCAGCAATGCCCTGCATCCGTACACCAAGGCATTGCTCTCCGCAGTTCTCCCGGACCATCCGGACCTGCGGGACGACGAAATCGTTCTTACAGGCGAGGTGCCCTCACCTCTCAATCCGCCCAGCGGCTGCCGATTCCACACCCGCTGCCCGTTTGTCCTTCCGAAGTGCTCCCGGGAGGAGCCTCCCCTGCGCAAGGCGGCTCCCGGTCACCTGGTCGCCTGCCACCTGTATACGTGAGAGCTGGACCATGATGTGCGGGCCGCCATCCTTTAGATGATTCGATCTTCTGGAAATCGAGTGGGTGATTTTGGGTCATTTTAGAGCACCGGGAGCATGCAAGTGAGGATCTTGAGCCGCAGATATGGTGGTTCTGGTAGAACACCGGGGCGGCTACCGAGTACGACGTCGTAACCGGGAGATCTGAGGGTGACAACCGCCTAAAAGGGGGCGCGGAAAATCAGGGTCACCCTATTTGTTCCCTTTTGCAGTCCGATCGAGTAAAGGAAGGCTCTAATGAGCATCGTAATAATGCCTGACGACGCTCATCCCCCTCACCCCATGATCCCGCGGAGGGCGGAGCAGGTTCCATCGGCGTCATCGATGGATGCGACCCCAAAGCGGGTTATGGTGTGCCGGATGAGTCCGCGTGCTCACATGTGCCTGCGCGGTCGCATCCCCACGAACAACATGGGGCCCCTGCTCCACGCTCCGGCACACCTCTCCCGAGCGGAGAGGGGAAATTCGAGGTGCAAGTACCTTGTCAGGTATTTGCACGAGGATCAGTAATGCACTGGCTCATCAAATGCCGCTCAAAGCCCGGCACCGACGCCCTGCGCGCGGCGACGATCAACGCCCACAGAGATTTCCTCGACGGCTACCCCGAAGTCACCTGGTATTCCGGGCCGATGTTCACCGACGACAACAAGAACGCCATCGGCAGCCTGCGGCTGATCGAGTTCCGCGACCGGGACGCCGCGCTCGCCTATATCAATGCCGATCCCTACACCAAGGCGGGCATCTTCCAGGCGATCACCGTCGAACGCTGGAAGCCGGGCCTCGATGTGCGCCAGCGCGACTATGCGCGCAAGGACGGCACGATGCAGTTCGTTATCCATTGCCACGACAGGCCCGACGGCGGCGCGCGGCGAGCGCAGCTGCGCGACGCGCATCGCGACTACTTGAAGGATCACAAGGACATCATCGTCGCGCGCGGTCCGCTGCTCGACGACGACGGGGTGAAAACCATCGGCAGCGTGCTGATCCTCGACGTCGCAGACAAGGCGGAGGCCGAGGCCTTCTGGGCCGACGAGCCGTTCAACCGCGCCGGCGTCTACGATTGGACGATCGAGCGCTGGCGCTTCGGCCACGTGTGAGCGGCGCAGCGCCTGCGGTCAGGTCACCGCGGCCGCATGCGACGAGAATGACACCGTGCCGGCACGTGCCGTGTCGTCGGTTACGACGTTGACGAGCGCGACCATGCCCTGATCGACCTTCTTCTGCGCACGCTGGAGCGCCGGTCCGATGTCTTCCGGTTTTTCCACGAACTCGCCGTAACAGCCCAGCGCCTCGGCCATCTTGTCGAAGCGGGTGTAGCCGAGATTGCGGCCGATCTTTTCCTTCTTCGGATCGGCCGTCCAGCCGCCGTTCAGGCTGATTACCACGAGCACCGGAATCTTATGTCGCACCGCGGTGTCGAGTTCCATCGCGTTCAGCCCGAATGAGCCGTCGCCGTGGACCACGATGACCTGCGTGTCAGGACACGCGACCTTGGCGCCGACCCCGAAAGGCATACCGACACCCATCATGCCGAATGGACCGGAGTTCAAACGATGTCCCGGCGCGAACGTCGGCATCGATTGGCGGCCATAGTTCAGGATCTCCTGCCCGTCCACACAGAGGATCGCATCACGTTTCATGAAGTTCTTCACTTCCTCGCACAGGCGCAGCGGGTGTATCGGCGTCTTGTTCATCGACATGCCGCCCCCGGTTTCCTTGCGCTTCGCCGCCTCGCCCTCGGCGAGCTTCTTGCGCCACGGCGCGAAATTCTCAGCCTCGATGCGGCGCGGCATCGCGACGATAAGCTGCTGCAGCACCGCCTTGCAGTCGCCGACGATTCCGATATCCACGTGGCGCGGCGACGACGCGATCTCGTCCGCGTCGATGTCGATGCGCGCAATCTTGGCATTGGCGCCGAAACGCGGCGGCGCGGCGTGGCCGATAATGTAGTTCATGCGCGTGCCGAGGATGATGATCAGATCGGCGTCCTTGAACGCCGTGGAGCGCATGGTGAGGAAGGAGAGCGGATGGTCGTCGGGCAGCACGCCGCGGCCCTGCGGCGTGGTGTAAAAGGGGATGCCCGCCTTTTCCACGAAGGACTGCATCTCGGTCCACGCCTGCGACCAGATCACGCCGCTGCCGCTGACGATGAGCGGCTGTTTCGCCTTGGAGAGCGCATCGATCAGCTCGTCGACGCGCGCCTGCTCGCCCAGCGGCCGTGGGTTGAGCAGCGGGCGGCCGGAGAGGCGCCAGTCGACCTCGCTTTCATCGATCTTGTCGTAGAGGATGTCCGCGGGAAAATCGAGATAGACCGGACCGGGCTTGCCGCCCCTTGCTTTCTGGAAGGCGTTGTTCACCTGTTCCGGCATGCGCTTGAGATTCACGACGCGGTCGGAAAACTTGGTGCACCCTTTCATGATCGCGACCTGGTCGATCTCCTGGAAGGTCTGCCGCCCGAACAGCCGAACCGCGCTCGAGCCGCCGATCGCCACGACCGGGGCGCAATCGATCAGCGCATTTGCGATGCCGGTCGTCAGATTGATCACGCCGGGACCGCTCGCCGCCATGCACACGCCCGGCTTTTGCAGCAGCCGGCTGTAGGCCTGCGCCGACAGCGCGGCGGCCTGCTCGTGGCGCACGTCGATCATGCGTATCTGTTCCTTGGCGCAGTGGGTCTGGCAGAGCTGCATCGGCCCACCCATGATGAAGAACAAATCCTTCGTGCCCTCTTTCTTAAGGCACTTCGCCAGGATTTCAGAGCCTGTGACTTCCGCCATCGTCCTTACTCCTACTGATTAGAGGGTTTCGCTCAAGCAGCCGCCGGCTGGCGTTCAGCCTCGGCGTGTGGATGGATGATCTTCTCCGCTTTCAGGGCCGATACCTGGTCCTCGCTCATGCCGAGCCAGTCCCTGAGCACCTCCGCGCTGTGCTGGCCGAGGAGCGGGGCCGGAATCACCGGCGCCGTCTTGCCGTTGAAGCGCACTGGCCAGCCGGCCATCCTGAACGCCTCGTTGTGCGGGTGTTTGATCTTCTGGATGATCCCGCGCTCCTCGAAATTGGGATCGTTGATCAATTCCAGAGTGTCCCGCACCGCACCCGAGGGCACCGCGGCGCCGATCACGCGCATGCACTCGTACTTGTCGCGCTTGCTGGTGAACTCCGTGATGACTGCGTTGAGCGCAGCCTCATTCTTGACGCGGGCCTCGCGCGTGTCGAAACGCGGATCGCCGACCAGGTCTTTGCGGCCGATCGCCTCGAGCAGCCGCGGCCAGTGCTGCGGATTGGCACGGCTCGTATAGACATAGACGTAGTCGTTCGGTCCGCCCGGCGCGCATGGATAGATGTCGCAGGGAGGATTGGAACCATCGAGCGATTTTGCCCCGTTACGCCGCGCGGGCTTCCCGGTCTTGGTGGTGATGCCGAACGCGTTGCGGATGTAGTGCAGCATCGCGTCCTGCATGGCCACCTGCAGATGCACGCCCTTGCCGGTTTCCCTGCGCTTGTGCAGCGACGCCAGGATGCTGATCAGCATCAGCATCCCGGTTCCCGTATCGCCCATCGTCGGTCCCGGCTTCGCAGGCGGCCCGTCGGGCTGCCCGGTAATGCTCATGGTGCCCCCGCAGGCTTGGGCGATCATGTCGAAGGCCAGGTTCTTCTCGTACGGACTGCCTTCGCCGAAGCCTTTCACCTGCCCGTAGATGATGCCGGGATTCAATTTGCTCAGGACATCGTAGCCCAGCCCCAGGCGTTCGATCGCCCCGGGCGCGAAATTCTCCATGAAGACGTCGGCCTTGCGCGCCAGGTCCTTGACGATCTCAAGTCCGCGCGGGGATTTCACGTTGAGAGCGACCGAGCGCTTGTTGGAGTTGTAGTTCAGGAAATAGGGATCGTCCCGGTGCGGCTTCGTGGCGCCGGCCCGGCGCCCGGGGTCGCCGCCTTCCGGGTTCTCGATCTTCACCACGTCGGCGCCGAGCCATGCCATGACCTGGGTGCAGGAGGTGCCGGCCTCGAACTGTGTAAAGTCCAGTACACGGACTCCGGTCAGGCAACCCGGTGCGACGGTGTTTGCAGCTGCCATAGATTCCTCCAAGGATAGGAAATGAAGCGTTGAAATAGAAATGCGGCTCGCAGGCAATCTTAACGTACCGTGGCAATTTCATCGAAGTCAATAAACGTCGTGCGATGGTGACATTCACTGGCCGGGCGCCGGCCGGCCCCTCGCGGACGACGCGCTGGTGCCGGCGCGCTCAGTTCGCGCCGCGGCCAGCATCCGCCACGCCCAGGCTGAGGCGCACCAACTGGGCGATGCTGTCCACTTTGAGCTTCTGCATGACCCGCGCCTTGTGTACTTCCACCGTGCGGGCGCTGATGCCCATTTCGTCCGCGATATCGCGGTTGTGCCGGCCGGCGACGATCATCTCCATCACTTCGCGCTCTCGCGGCGTGAGCGTCGCAAGCAGCGCGGCGAACGCGTGTTCCGTTTCGGCTTCCTGCTGAAACGTCTCGCTCCGCAGCAGCGCCTCGTCGATCGCTGCGATCAATTTGGATTGATCCAGGGGTTTCTCCAGGAAGTCGAGCGCCCGCGACTTGAATGCTTCGCGCGCCGAGCCGACGTCACCGTGCCCGGTCATGACGATGACGGGCAACGTACAGCCCAGCTCGAGCAGACGCTTCTGGAGCGCGAGTCCGTCCATGCCGGGCATGCGGATGTCGATCAGGATGCATCCCCGCCAGTCCGTACGGTAGGCCTGCAGGAAGCTCTCGGCATCGGCGAATATCGCCGTGCGGTAGCCGCGCACGCCGAGCGATAGACCGAGCGCGTCGCGCACGGCGGCGTCGTCGTCGACGATGAAAACCGTCAATGCGCTAGGCGGCACGGACTGCCTTTCGTTCTGCGGGGAGAGTGAGCCGGAACACGCCGTGGCTGCCCAGTTCCGTCCACAGAGCGCCGCCGTGCGCCTCGGCAATGGCGCGGCTGATTGCGAGGCCCAGGCCGAGGCCGCTCGCCTTCGAGGAGCTGAACGGCTCGAACAGCCGGGAGGCTGCGGCGCTCGAGAGCCCTGGCCCGCTGTCCTCTACCCCGATGCAGATCCGATCCGCGCCCTGTAGTTCCGCGGACAGCCGCACGGACCGCCCTTCAGGGGCTCCGGCGGACACTGCGTCGAACGCGTTCGACAGCAGGTTGCGGATCACGATTTCGAGCTGCGGCCGATCGCCCAGCACGACGCTGTCGGGAACCCCGGATACGCTGAAGGTGATGCCATCCTGCGCGGCACGGTTGACGAAAGGCGCGGCCGTGGACGTCAGGAAATCGGCGAGTGCGATCGGCTCGAGGCGCGTGGTGCCGGCGCGAAAGAAGTCGCGCAGCCGGCGGATTACCTCGGCGGCACGCACCGATTCGCCCACCATGCGCCGTATCGCATCCTTCAGTCGCTCGCCGGTCTCGCCCTGCTCGAGCAGGGCTTCGCACGCCGACCCATAGGCCGACACGGCGGTCAGCGGCTGATTCAGTTCGTGCGCGATAGCGCCCGCCATCTCGCCCGCGGCCGCAAGCCGCAAGGTCTGTCGCAGTTCCGAACTGATTCGCTGCTGCTCGTCCACCACTACGCCGACGAAGAAACCGAGCAGCGCCAACACGACTGCCAGCATCTGGATCTCCAACACCGCAACCGGAGCGAGTCCCACCCACTGCACGGCGCCGATGATGCCGACCTCGATGATCGCCGCGCTCAGCACCGCCCCGGCAAGGCCCTGGCGCGCCGCCGCCCAGACGATAGGCAGGAACAGAACGTAGAAATACTTGAACTCAGCGCCGAGGCCGAACGCGATCCACAACGCCAGCACGGTCAGGGCGATCTGCCCGATTACCTCCCAATGCCGAATGGCGGCACTTAGCACCGCACGGTCCCGCTCGTCGAACAACATCCACAGGAGCGGCATGGTGACGAGTATGCCGACACCATCGCCGATCCAGCTTTGAGCCAGCGCCTGAATCCAGTCATCCGCCGGGATCACTCCGAATGTCCTCAGGGCGATTGCGAACGCGAAGCTCGTGACGCACGTCCCGACGATAACGATGCCCGCCCACTCGAGCAGACTGCGGCGGTCGGAGAATATGCCCGGCCCTCTCAGCCTGCGCCTGAGAATCTCACCGACTGCGGTGTCGGCGCCGGCGATAAAGACCGAGATCACGAGCGTCACCAGGAGCGGCATCGGCAGTTCCCGCACCCACCAGTCGGCGAGAAACACCGCGGCCACCAGCGGGTACACCGCCTTCCAGCCGAACCGCAGCACGAACACCAGCCCGAGCGCCGGTGCCGGGTTCCACGGCGTAATGCTCAGTCCATGCAAGGGGTGGAAAAAGCTCGCCCAATCGAGGGCGACGTAGCCCGCGATCAGCAACAGCGGGTCCGTCCAGCGCATGCGGTGTGCAGCAATCATCGACGCATTCGGAACGATCAGGGATCGTGCCTGCCGATTTTCCATGTTCATATCGATTCGCGAAATTCGGTGATGGCCGTACGGGAAACACGTATTTTCCCCCGATTTGCATCGTGTCGGGTGAACGGCCGGCATGTCCACCCGGGATTGTGTCGGCGCCGTACGCGCGTGCCCGAATTTTCAGCGGCGCTTTCCTTACTTACCATCCGTGCATGTTCTTGCCGCTTCGCGGGCCTGTTTTCGCGGTACGGCATCGCTCGCAACGCAACGGGGGATTCGTGATTCATTCCGTCAGCATGCTCGTCGTCCTGTTCCTGTTCTGGCTGCTGTTGTCGGGCAACTTCGGCGCGTTTCTTCTCAGCGCCGGCGCCGGTTGTGCGGCAGCGGTGGTCCTCATCGCCCGCCGCATGGACGTCGCGGACCATGAGGGACATCCCATCCACCTCGGCCTGCGGGCGCTGCTCTCGTACTGGCCGTGGCTCGTCAAGGAGATCGTGAAGTCGGGATGGGACGTAAGCCGCCGCATACTCGATCCGCGGCTGCCGGTGTCACCGACGCTGGCATCATTCAAGCCTTCCCAGAAAACCGATATCGGTCTCGTGATTCACGCCAACTCGATCACGCTGACGCCGGGCACCCTCTCGGTGCAGGTGGCGCAGGACGGGATCCTGGTTCACGCGCTCACCCGCGAAGGCGCCGCGGCTCTCGCGGGCAGCGAAATGGACCGCCGGGTATCCCGGCTGGAGGATTCCCCGTGATGTTCGCCGTCGCAACCGTTGCGCTCATCGTCGCGGTAGGGCTTGCGTTGGTGCGCTCCGCGCTCGGACCGAGCGTCTTTGACCGGCTGCTTGCAGCGAACAAGATCGGCACCTGCGCGATGCTGCTGCTGGCCGTGATGAGCTTTCGCAACGGGCGGCCGGAGTTTCTCGATCTTGCCCTGGTATACGGCATGCTCAACATCATCGGCACCATCGCCATACTCAAGTATTTCCGTCGCGGCGATCTCGGCGATCCGGGGGACGGCGACAGGGAGCCCGCGCAATGACGATGCTGATTGACGCGGCAAGCTGGGCATGCCTGGTTGCAGGAGGCTTCTTCTGCGTGGTCGGGGGCATCGGCCTGCTGCGCATGCCCGACTTCTACACCCGCATTCATGCCGCGAGCGTCACGGAAACCCTCGGCGCGGGCCTGCTCCTGCTCGGACTCCTGCTCCAGGCGGGACCCACGCTCATCGCCGCGAAGCTGGTCGCGCTCGGCCTGCTCCTCTTTTTTGCCAGCCCCACCGCCGCGCATGCGCTCGCCAGCGCGGCGATGACGCGCGGCCTGGCGCCGCTGCTTGCGCCGCGGGAGGACACGCCATCGAAACCCTGATCATTGCCACCCTCCTCCTGATGATGCTCGTCACGGTAGCCGTGCTCACTCGCAGCCGCAACCTCTTCGCCGTCGTCGTGCTGAGCAGCGTCTACAGCTTCCTGATGGCCACGGTGCTGGTGGCGCTCGACGCAGTGGATGTCGCGATGACCGAAGCCGCGGTCGGCGCCGGCGTCTCCACGGTGTTGCTGCTGGGCGCGCTCCACCTTTGCAGAACCGAGGAAGCGAAACATGCGCAGGCGCCGTGGCTGCCCCTGGCGATGGCGGTCGTCACCGGCGGCGTTCTCGTTTACGGCACGTACGGCCTGCCTGCCTTCTCCGATCCCCAGGCGCCGATCCACCAGCACGTCGCGGCGCGCTATCTCAACGATGGGCCAAAGGAAACCGGCGTCCCCAACGTCGTCACCGCGGTGCTCGCGAGCTACCGCGGCTACGACACGCTCGGTGAAACGATCGTGGTGTTCACCGCCGGCATCGGCGTCGTCGCGTTGCTGCGGCGGCGCCGGCAACGCAGCGAGGGCGACAGGTGAAGGACGACGTCGTGCTGCGGGTGGTTGCCAAGCTGCTGGTACCCTTCATCCTGCTGTTTGCGCTGTACGTGCAGTTCCACGGCGACTTCGGTCCCGGCGGCGGCTTCCAGGCGGGCGTCATCATCGCGGCCGCCGTAATCTTCTATGCCATCATCTTCGGGCTCCCGACGGCGCGCAGCGTCGTGCCCGACTGGCTGGTGGAAGCGATGGTGGCGGCCGGCGTGCTGCTCTACCTCGGCGTGGGTCTCGCCGGCATCCTCCTGGGCGGCAACTATCTCGACTACTTTGTGCTGGGCGCGACTCCGGTCGCCGGCCAGCACCGCGGAATTTTCTGGGTCGAGGCCGGCGTCGCCGTCACGGTTTCGGGCGTCATGCTCAAGACCTTCTACATGTTCGCCGCGCGGGCGCGCGACAAATGAACGCGGCCAGCCACTTCAGCTACTGGGCGACCATCTGCCTCATGGTGATGGGGCTCTTCATCGTCATGGCGCGCGCCAACCTGATCAAAAAACTGGTCGGTCTCGCCATCTTCCAGACCTCGATCTACCTGCTCTATATCGCTCCGGGCAAGCTGATCGGCGGCACCGCCCCGATCATCGCGGACGGCTTCAGCGTCTATTCGAACCCCCTGCCGCACGTGCTGATACTGACGGCCATCGTGGTCGGCATCGCCGTGCTGGCGCTGGGTCTCGCGCTGGTGGTGCGGATTCGCGAAGCCTACGACAGCATCGAGGAGGACGAGATCCTCGCGGCGGAGGAGCGGCAGCCATGAGCGTCGCCCTCCACATGCCGGTGCTGCAGGTGGTCGTGCCATTGCTGTCCGCGCCACTCGCGATACTCGCGCGCCGCGGATCGCTGCCCTTCATGTTCGCCACCGCCGCGGCGTGGTGCGCTTTCGCCATGTCGATTGCGCTCTGGCTGGAGGTGCAGCACGGCGCGGTACTCTCGTATTTCATCGGCAACTGGCCGGCGCCATGGGGCATCGAGTACCGGGTCGACCGGCTGAGCGCCTTTTTCCTGCTGCTGGTCTCCGGCATGGCAGCCGTGGTGCTGCCATACAGCCGGCGCAGCATCGAGGCCGAGATTCCGCGCGAGCAGCATTACCTCTTTTACGCCCTGTTCTCGCTGTGCCTCGCCGGACTGCTGGGGATCACCGTCACTGCCGACGCCTTCAATATTTTCGTGTTTCTGGAAATCGCCTCGCTCGCCACCTACGTGCTGATCGCGCTGGGCCGCGACCGGCGCGCGCTCGTCGCCTCGTACCAGTACCTGGTCATGGGCACGATCGGTGCGACCTTCTTTGTCATCGGTGTCGGCCTGCTTTACCTGATGACCGGCACCCTCAACCTGCCGGACATGGCCGAACGCCTGGCTGCGGAGCGGCACACGCGGCCGGTGCTCGCAGCGCTCGCCTTCATCACCGTCGGCCTGTCCCTGAAACTGGCGCTCTTTCCGCTGCACCAGTGGCTGCCGAATGCCTACACCTACGCGCCTTCGGCAGTAACCGCCTTTCTCGCGGGCACGGCGACGAAGGTCTCGCTCTACGTGCTGGTGCGGTTCTATTACTCCGTCTTCGGCGAAAGCCTCGTATTCCGCTACCTGCCGTTCCCGGAGATCCTGCTGCTGTTGTCGCTGGCGGCCATGTTCGTCGCGTCGGGCATCGCCATATTTCAGAGGGATTTCAAGAAACTGCTGGCCTGGTCCAGCATCGGGCAGATCGGCTATATCACGCTGGGTCTCTCGTTCGACACCATCACCGGGCTTACCGCAAGCCTGGTGCATCTTTTCAACCACGCGGTCACGAAGTGCGGCCTGTTCCTGCTCCTGGGCGGCGCCGTGATCGTGGCGGGTGGATCGACACTGGAACGCCTGGCGGGGCTCGGTCGAACCATGCCGCTCACCTCGTTCGGGATCGTCGTCGGCGGCCTGGGCTTGATCGGCGTGCCCGGCACTGCCGGCTTCATCAGCAAGTGGTACCTGGTGCTCGCCGCGCTGGAGCGCGGTGAGTGGTGGCTGGTCTTCGCCGTATTGCTGAGTTCGCTGCTCGCCGTCGCCTACGTGT
>MEQT01000001.1 GCA_001770325.1 Betaproteobacteria bacterium RIFCSPLOWO2_02_64_14 | reverse complement strand
AACAGCGGCACCGCGATGTAGCTGATCTCGATCCACTCGATGAAAAAACCCAGCACGAAGATCAGCAGCATCAGGAACCAGATGTCGGCTGCAAGGCCGCCCGGCAGGAATTCGAACAGGCCCTTGATGAGATCTTCGCCATGCAGCCCGCGGAAAGCGAGCGCGAAGACCTGGGCGCAGATCAGGATGAACATCACCATGGCGGTGATCTTGGTGGTGGCCTGGATGGTGTCCCGGAGCACCTTGAACGACATGCGCCCGGCGGACGCGGTGACCACGATCGAGCCCAGCGCGCCCATGGACGCTGCCTCGGTCGGTGCGGCGACGCCGCCGATGATCGAGCCGAGCACCGACAACACGAGGAGCAACGGCGGCAGCACGACCTTGAAAAACCTCAGCCATAGTTCCGCGCGCGGCATCGCATCGCGCTCCTGCTTGGGCACGGCAGGCACCCTCTCCGGGCGCACTATCCCCAGGATCACGATGTAGACGCAGTACAACGCCGCGACCAACATGCCCGGGACCACGGCCGCGGCAAACAGGGTGCCGACCGAAAGCTGGAGGATGTCAGAGAGCAGGATCAGGATCAGGCTCGGCGGGATGATCTGGCCCAGCGTGCCCGACGCGCAGATGGCGCCGCACGCGACACCCGGGTCGTAACCGCGCCGCAGCAGCGTCGGCAGCGTCAGGAGGCCAAGCGTGATGACCGTGGCCCCTACGATGCCGGTGGTGGCGCCCATCAACACGCCCACGCCGATGATGCCGAGCGCCATGCCGCCTTTCAAGCCGCCTGCGAGATGTCCCACCACGTCGAGTAGATCTTCGGCCAGGCGGGATTTCTCCAGCATCACCCCCATGAAAACGAAAAGCGGAATCGCGAGCCACTGGTAGTTGCTCACCACGCCGTAAATGCGCGCGGGCAGCAGGTTGAAGAGCCCCGTCCCGAAGCCAAGGAAGCCGAATACAAAGCCGGCGGTGGCGAGGGTGAATGCGACCGGCACTCCGGCCATCAGCAACCCGAAGAACGCCACCAGCATCAGGATGGCGAGGATCTCGGTGCCGCTCATGAGCGGGAACCGCGCAACTTCTCGAGGCTATCCAACGCCACCGCGATGCTCTGCAGCAGCAGCAGCGCAAAGCCGATCGGGATGAGCGCCTTCAGCAGATAACGGTGCGGCAGCCCGCCCGGGTCGGGCGAGCCTTCGTCGATGACGTAGGACTGCTGGACGTAGTGGAGCGAAAACCAGATGAAGAGCGCCGAGATTGCGATCGCGAGAATCGCGGACGCGAGGTCAACGATCGCCTTGCTGCGCTCGGAGAACCGGCCGTAGATGATGTCCACGCGCACGTGCGCGCCGTGGCGCAAAGCGTACGACGAGCCGAACAGGATGAGCGGCGCCAGCAGGTGCCATTCGAGCTCCTGCGCCCACACCGACCCGGTGCTGAAAAGATAGCGCAGCAGCACGTTGGTCGCCATCAGCGCGACGATGACGAGGGCGAGCCAGGAAGTCCACTCGCCCACGAGATCGACAAAGCGCTCGATGCGGGCGCGCACGCTCCCCGCCACGCGCGTTCGCGCCGCCGGCTCAGGCACCGCGGATCTTGCCGTGGTAGACGGCCTCGCTGTAGCCCGCCCAGCTGTCGTACTTGGCCTTGAACGCCATATAGGAAGTGTGAACTTTCCGGGTCACCGGATCCTTGGCGACCGCTTCGTCGAGCACCTTTTTCGTCGCCACGCGCAGCGCTTTGACCACTGCATCAGGCAGCGGCTTGGCGGTCACGCCCTGGTTCTTGATCAGATCCTCCATCGCTTCGGCGTTGGTGCGCTGGCACCAGGCTTCGCTGATGACATTGCACGCGGCACAGGCGTTTTCGACGATTGCCTGCAGATCCTTGGGCAGCTTTTCCCACGCCGCCTTGTTGATGAGAAGTTCAGACACGGTGGCGGTCTCGTGCCAGCCGGTGGTGTGGTAGAACTTCGCGGCCTTCTGCAGTCCCAGCCGGCGGTCCTGGTACGGGCCGACGAACTCGGCGGCATCGATCACGCCGCGTTCCAGCGCCGGGAAGATCTCTCCTCCGGGCAGGAGCTTCACGTCCACCCCGAGTGTCGCGTACACCTTGCCCGCAAGACCCGGAATGCGCATCTTGAGGCCCTTGAAATCGGCGACTGACTTGATCTCCTTCCTGAACCAGCCCGTCATCTGAACACCGGTGTTGCCGCAGGGAAAAGCGACCATGCCGAAAGGCGCATAGACCTCGTGCCACAGCGGGATGCCGCCGCCGTCGTAGAGCCACCCGTTCATGCCCTGGAAGTTAAGCCCAAAGGGCACAGCAGTGAAATACTGCGCAGCGAAGGTCTTGCCGGTCCAGAAGTAGCTGTTGGCGTGATTCATCTCGACCGTGCCCGCGCGCACCGCGTCGAAGCCTTCCAATGCCGGGATCAATTCGCCCGCGCCGTAGACCTGGATTTTGAGCCTTCCGTTGGACATCGCCTCGATGCGTTTGGCGAGGTCGGTGGCGCTGCCGGGTCCGTCCATGTAAAACGGCGCACCCTTGGGATAGGCGCTCGTCATCTTCCAGCTGAAGGTCTGCTGCGCGCGCGCGATCATCGGAAAACCGGCGATCGCCGCACCCGTCGTGGCGATGGCTCCACCCTTGAGGAATTTTCTGCGGTCGTTACGCATGCGAGTTCTCCCTTGTCGATTGATGAAGAGGAACGCCGGCCACCTTAACCCCAAAAGGTGTCAGGACGCAATGAGTCGGCGCAACCGCGAATTTACCAACCCCACACGGTGCGCTGCAACATGGGCGCGGGATGAACGGTGGCCGAGCCCTCCGTTCGATCCCGCGCGATTAAAACGGCGTACCGCGGCGCAGGCGCCCGGTACGTCCGTTTTAATAGGTTTTGTACTGGAGGTACTTCCCGCTCATCACGATCTCCACCCGGTCGCCCTTGGGATCGGGCTCGCGCGTCAGATCCATATTGAGGTCGATCGCGCTCATGATGCCGTCGCCGAACTCTTCGTTGATCGGGCTAGAATAGAACGATGATCGGACCAGATTTATGCGTGCGGACAGTCGCGATTGCGCTCGCGCTCGCGCTCGCCAACTGCGCGACAAACCCCGCCACCGGTAATCCCAACCTGGTGACGATGTCGGAAGCGCAAGAGGTGGCGGTCGGCCGCAGCGAAGACGCGAAGGTGCGGCAGCAGTACGGGGTCTACGAGGACACAACGCTCCAGCAGTACGTGAACGAAATCGGCCGCAGGCTCGCCAAAGCGAGTCACCGTCCCGAACTCGAGTATCAGTTTCTTGTTGTCGATTCACCGGAAGTCAATGCATTCGCTCTGCCCGGCGGCTACATTTACATCACCCGGGGCCTCATGGCGTATCTCGGATCGGAGGCCGAACTCGCGGCCGTGCTGGGGCACGAACTCGGGCACGTCACGGCGCGCCACTCGGTGCAGCAGCTTTCAGCCGCGACGGCAGCGAGCGTGGGCGCCGCCGTCCTGCAGATCTTCGTGCCCCAGGTTCGCGGCGTGCTCGGCGAGAACGTGATCAACCTGCTGGGCAGCGCCCTGCTTTCGGGGTACGGCCGCGAGCACGAACTCGAAGCGGATCGACTGGGGGCGGAGTATCTGGCGCGCACCGGATACGACCCGCAGGCGATGGTGAAGGTGGTCGGCGTGCTCAAGAACCAGGAACTGTTCGACGCCGAGGTCGCCCGCGAGGAGGGGCGCCAGCCGCGGCGCTACCACGGCGTATTCGCCAGTCACCCGGATAACGATACGCGGCTGCAGCAGGTGGTTGCGGAAGCCGCCCGCTTCAAGTCGCAGGAAAGCCGCGCCGGGCGGGAGGACTATTTGCGTCGGATCGATCATATGATGTTCGCGGACAGTCCCGGTCAGGGTGTGGTGCGAAACAATCGCTTCTACCAAGCGGAACTCGGCATTGCGTTCCGGTTTCCCGCCGGGTGGCGGGTGCGCAATCAGCCGCGCAACATCGCGGCACAGAGCCCGGGGCAGGACGCGCTCATGGACCTGCGGCTCGCCGGGGACGCGAAGGGCAATCCCGGCGACGTACTGCGCCGCGTGGCTCGTCTCGGCTCGGGCTCGGAAATCGCCCCGACCACGATCAACGGTCTGCCTGCGGCGATTGCCACGACCAGCATGTCGGGCCGTCCAACGCGCATTGCAGTCGTATTTCACGCCGGCCGCGCCTATGCAATCGGCGCGCAGGCGCTGGGCGACGCGGCGTTCAACCAGTACCAAACCGAATTCGATGCCTCGATTGCGAGCTTTCACGAAATGACGACCCAGGAGCGCCTGCTTGCGCGGCCTCTGGCGTTGCGCGTGATCACCGCGCGCCCCGGCCTCACCTTTGCCGAACTCGCGCGCCTGTCACCCCTCGGAAAGAACGCGGAAGGACACTTGCGCGTGATCAATGGCATGTACCCCAAAGGCGAGCCGGCCGCGGACCAGGCGCTCAAGATCATCGACTAGAGACGAGCCGCCTCGCCCGCACGGAGCCCCGCCGGGGATGCGCAACCCCCGGGAATCGCGACAGGCCGTGGCGAAATTCGTACAATAACCGGGTGCCTCCCTTTGCCGGTGCGGAGTCCGCACGGACTTCATCGTTCCCGATAGTCGCGCTTGCCGTCACGATCTGTGCGGCCTGGATTTTTCCCGCTCTCGTCGGGCACGACCCGTGGAAACCCGATGAGGCCTATACCTTCGGCGTCGTCCACGAAATTCTCACCGGCGGATCGTGGGTCGTGCCCCGGCTTGCGGGTGAAATCTTCCTCCACGACCCGCCGCTCTTCCACCTCACCGCTGCGCTGACCGCGACGCTGTTCTCCCCGTTGCTCCCACCGCACGATGCGGCGCGGTTGGCAACCGGCTTCTACATGGCTCTCGCATTCCTGTTCTGCGCGCTTGCCGGGCGCGAACTCAATGCTACGCGCCGCGGAGTCATCGCCGCACTGCTGCTGCTCGGCTGCTTCGGGCTCGTGGTGCGCGGCCACCAGTTGATCACCGATGCCGCCTCGTTCACGGGATTCGCCATCGCCTACTATGGGTTCGCGCTGGCCTTGCGGCGCACGAGCGGTGGATTCTGGATCGGCACCGGCATGGGTCTCGTATTCATGACCCAGGGCGTACTGGAAACGGCGATCGTCGCGTTCATTGCGCTGGCGTTGCCGTTGTTTTCGCCGTGGCGCAGCCGCGGTTATGCGGCAGCCCTCGCTGTCGCGGTCGCGGCGGCGCTTCCCTGGTTCACTATCTGGCCGGCCCTGCTCTACGCGCAATCTCCGGTGCTGCTGCAACAATGGCTCTGGAACGAGAACATTGCACGCGTGCTGGTGCGTGGTCCGGAGGCAGGGCTGCTGTACTATGTGCGCATCCTGCCGTGGTACGCGTGGCCGGTATGGCCGATCGCGCTGTGGACGCTGTGGCGTGCACGCTCCACCGGATTCGCCAGACCCGAAGTGCTGCTGCCGCTCGCGGGATTTGCGATCACGTTCGCCGTGATCAGCGCCGCACGCGAGGCGCGCGAACTGTACGCCCTGCCCCTGCTGATACCGCTTGCGCTGCTCGCAACGCCGGCAGTCGATTCCCTGCGGCGTGGCGCGGCCAACGCCTGGTATTGGTTCAGCGTTACCGGCTTCACATTTTTCGTGATCGTCGCGTGGTTCTACTGGAGCGGGCTCGAACTCGGGCTTCCCGCGCGCCTGCATGCGCACCTGCACCGCCTCCATCCCGGCCATGAGCCGGGATTCCGGCTGCTGCCCTTCACGCTCGCAGCACTCTACACGGCAGGATGGCTCGCACTGCTTGCGAAAGTGCCGCGCGGGCCGGATCGTCCGGTGTTGATATGGGCGGGCGGCGTCACCACCATCTGGGCATTGCTTGCGATCCTGTTCGTGAGCTGGGTGGATACCGGCAAGTCGTACCGTTCGACGGTGGCGTCGCTGCAGCAGGCCCTCCCGCGGCAGTACCGGTGTGTTTCCAGCCGCGACCTGGGCGAGGGACAGCGCGCCATGCTGCACTACTTCGCTGGCATCATCACGCATCGCGAGGAGGTGCCCGAACGGCGGCGCAAGTGCGACCTCATGCTGGTTCAGGGTCATCCCCGCCACGAGACGCCGCCGCAGGGCGCCTGGCGCAAGATCTGGGAGGGAGGGCGCCCGGCCGACAAGGACGAGCGCTACCGGCTCTACCGGCGCCAGTGATCCTTTTGCTGTGCTGCACAAATTTCTCGACACCTGCTTGAGCCGGGCGTAAACTCTGCACCTCCTGGCGGCGCGGACGAGACAGCGGATCCGCATCATATTCTTTCAAACAATCATCGAGTTAAGGAGCTGGACATGAACGGCGGACGCGAAGTGGTAGTGCTCTCCGGTGTGCGTACGGCGATCGGCGATTACGGCGGCGCGCTCAAGGATCTGCCACCCACCGAGTTGGCGGCCCGGGTCATCAGGGAAGCCGTCAAGCGCGCGAAGGTCGATCCCAGACAGGTCGGCCAGCTGGTCTTCGGGAACGTGATCCACACCGAGGCGAAGGACATGTATTTTTCGCGGGTGGCATGCATCAAGGGTGGATTGCCGCAGGATACGACGGCGCTGACGGTCAATCGTCTGTGCGGCAGCGGAATGCAGGCCATCGTGTCCGCGGCACAAGGCATCAAGCTGGGCGATGCCGACGTCGCAGTCGGCGGGGGTGCGGAATCGATGAGCCGTGGCGCCTACGTGCTGCCGAGCCTGCGCTGGGGACAGCGCATGAACGATGGCGGCGTGGTGGACATGATGGTGGGCGCGTTGACCGACCCGTTTGATACCGTGCACATGGGACTCACCGCCGAGAACATCGCGGAACAATGGAAAATTTCGCGCGAGCAACAGGACGAGTTCGCGGTGGAAAGCCACCGCCGCGCCATCAACGCGATCGAGAAGGGGCACTTCAAGGAGCAAATCCTCCCGATCGAAATGAAGACGCGCAAGGGCACCGTGGTGTTCGACCGAGACGAGCATCCGCGCGCGGACGCGACCGTCGAAGGCATGGCAAAGCTGCGGGCCGCGTTCAAGAAGGATGGCAGCGTCACCGCGGGCAATGCCTCCGGCATCAACGACGGCGCGGCGGCTGTGGTGCTCATGGAAAAGGAAGCGGCCGCGAAGCTGGGACTCAAGCCCATGGCGCGCCTGGTTTCCTACGGACTCGCCGGGGTGGACCCGAAGATCATGGGCATCGGTCCGGTGCCGGCGTCGCAACAGGCGTTGCAGCGTGCGGGCCTCAAGATCGAGGACATCGACGTCGTCGAATCGAATGAGGCGTTCGCGGTGCAGGCGCTGGCGGTCGCCTGCGATCTCAAGTTCGATCCCCGGAAAACGAATCCCAACGGTGGCGCGGTCGGTCTCGGCCATCCGATCGGCGCGACGGGCGCCGTGCTCACGGTCAAAGCGTTGTACGAACTGCAGCGCAGCGGCGGGCGCTACGCGCTGGTGACGATGTGCATCGGCGGCGGACAGGGCATCACGGCGATCTTCGAGCGGCTGCAATGACAGCGTGAGCGGCGATGGGCGAAAGGGGAGAGGAGTAAATGATTCTTCTTCCCCTCATGGCGGCGCCTCTCTCCTCGCTCCCGGCTCCTCGCTCCTGCCGGCGCGCGTGCGGGCGAGTTCGGCGAGGCAGAAGTGCGTGAACGCGAGCCCGCTCAGCACCGGCGCCGCCAGATTCACCAGCGGCACGTAAAAGAGCACTGCGAGCAGCAGCCCCAGCAGGAAAAGCCGTCCCTTCGCACCTGCAAGGAGAACGCGATACTCGTCGGCACTCGCGTGCTCCGACAGCGCATCGTAGCGAAACAGACGCTGATTGAGATACGCCGAGAGCAGCGGCGGCAGCACGAATGCGGCAATCCCGGTGAGCCACAGCGGCAGCGTCACGATCCACAGCATGCCGAACACCGCGATGCCGGCGCCGGTGTTGAGCAGGCTTCCGGCAAGCGTGCCGCCGGCTCTCTTTGCGAGCCCGCGGTAATAGTGTTCGCCCACCCAAGCCACGATCACCGGCATGGCGACGAGTTCGGCAATCACCATGACCGTAATCAGCACGGCCGGCGCCAGCAGCCCGAGAAACCCCAGCACACTCAGCGACCGGATCAGCCAGCCCGCACCCACACCCTCCAGCCAGCGCCCCGCCGCGGTTCCGGTGGCGAGCCCGTTGAGCCACGCCGTCCATGAATCCCAGAATATCCACGACAGCGTGCCCCAGACGGCGAGCGCGCCCAACGCCGGCAGGAACAGGATCGCCACGATGCGCGGCTCCCGCAGGTCGCGCAGCGCGCGGCCAACCGCGGTCAGAATCGAGGTCACGTCCGCCTCATGGCCAATTCAATGCAGTCGTCGCCAGCACTGCCGCAAGCATTGCACCGGCTTGCCGCAATGTATCCTGGGCGACATTCTAATCGGGCGGGCGGTGCGCCGGACAAGGTAGAATCCCGATGCGCCCATTCCACTCATCGAACGCACCTGCGCGCCGACTGCGATGACCGACTCCCCCGGGGTTCTTTCCGCCTGGCAGGCGCTCCACGATCATCACCGGCTTGCCGCCGGCTTCAACCTGCGCGAGCTGTTCGCAGCCGAGCCGGGCCGCTTCGAAAGATTTTCGGTGCCCTGCGGGGACATTCTTTTCGATTACTCCAAGCATCTCGCCACCGACGACACGCTGCGCCTGTTGCTCGTGCTGGCGCGCCAGTGCGCATTGCCGGAGTGGATCGAGCGTCTTTTTCGCGGCGAGCGGATCAACACCACAGAGAACCGCGCGGCACTGCACACGGCGCTGCGTTCGCGCGAGCCGGTCACGCTCGACGGCAGGAATGTCGTAGCTGACGTGGAGAACATGCGCGCCGCAATGCGGCGGTTTTGCGCGGAAGTCTGGAGCGGGACGCGCCGCGGCGGCAGCGACCGCGCCTTCTCCGACGTCGTCAACATCGGCATCGGCGGCTCCGACCTCGGCCCGGCATTCGTGTGCGAAGCGCTTGCACCCTATGCGAGAGTGCAACCACGCCTGCACTTCGTGTCGAATGTCGATGGCGCGCATCTGGCAGGGGTATTGCAGGAGCTTGCGCCGGAGACCACGCTTTTCATCGTCGCCTCCAAGACCTTCACCACCCAGGAGACCCTCGCCAACGCCCGCATGGCCCGTGCGTGGATCGCTGCTGCGCTCGGCGATAGTGCCGCTGGGCGGCATTTCGCGGCGGTCACCGCGAATCCGGCGGCCGCCCGGGAGTTCGGCATCGGTGCCGAGGCTCTGTTCGAGTTCTGGGACTGGGTGGGCGGACGTTTTTCCCTGTGGTCGGCGGTCGGGCTGCCGATCGCCCTCGCAGTCGGCATGGAGCATTTTGACGAACTGCTGAGCGGTGCGCGAGAGATGGATCAGCATTTCCGGAGCACGCCGCTCGGCCGCAATGCGCCGGTACTGGCGGGCCTGCTCGGCGTCTGGTACAACAACTTTTTCGGGGCCGCGGCACACGCAGTGCTGCCTTATGATCAACGGCTGAGACGTCTGCCCGAGTACCTGCAGCAGCTTGAAATGGAGAGCAACGGCAAGCGCATCGCGCGCGACGGCACGCCGGTCACGCGCGCTACCGCGCCCGTGATCTTCGGCGCCCCGGGAACGAACGGCCAGCACGCCTTCTATCAATTGCTGCACCAGGGCACGCGCATCGTTCCGGCCGACTTCATCGCGTGCTGCCGCAGCCATCATGAGTTCCCGCGGCATCACGCCATGCTGCTTGCGAACTTTTTCGCGCAAACCCAGGCCCTCGCCATGGGCAAGACCGCCACTGAGGTCGAAGTGGATCTGAAGGCGCAGGGCCTGGACCGCGCGCAGATCGCGCGAGCCCTCCCGCATCGTGTCTTTCCGGGCGACCGGCCCACAACATCGATCCTGCTGCCCACGCTCGACCCGCGGGCGCTGGGAGCGCTCATTGCCTTCTACGAACACAAGACGTTCGTGCAAAGCGTGATGTGGAACATCAACGCCTTCGACCAGTGGGGCGTGGAACTCGGCAAGGAACTCGCCGGCCGCTTACTGCCCGAACTGGAGGGCGACCTGCCGGCCGCCCCACGCGACGCCTCGACCAACGGACTCATCGCCCACTTCAGGAAACACCGCTGACCGCCGCACCCGCACCAAGGAGGAAACATGAACGATGAAACGCTCAACATGAGCATCCGCAGGTTTCTCAAGACCGTCGGAGTGAACTCGCAGCTCGCGATCGAGAAGGCTGTGCGCAAGGCCCTCGAGGAAGGCAAGCTCAAGGGTACCGAGACGCTGGGCGCCACGATGGTACTGGCGGTCGGAAAATTGAGCCTCGAGGTGAAGTTCGACGGGGAACTCAAACTCGAATAAAGTCGGACGCTACCGCGCCGCTTTATTTGTGCGCGTTCGAACGGATGGTATGACCGCCGTTCAACGCGCACCGGTCGCCCATCACCTGCTGCGCACCACACTTACAGTTTAAGGAAATGCTCGCGGTAGTACTTGAGCTCGCCGATGGATTCGTAAATGTCGGCGAGGGCCTCGTGCTTGCCCTCTTTCACGAGGCCCGCCAGGATTCCCGGTTTCCAGCGGCGAGCGAGTTCCTTCAGCGTGCTTACGTCCAGATTCCGGTAATGAAAGAAGGCCTCGAGCCGCGGCATATGGCGCGCCAGGAAGCGCCGGTCCTGGTGCACGGAATTGCCGCACATGGGCGATGCGTTCGCCGGCAGGTGTCCAATGAGAAACTCGATCATCCGGGTTTCGACCGCGCTCTCGGTGAGTGACGACGCCTTGACGCGGTCGATCAAGCCCGATTTGCCGTGGGTGGACCGGTTCCAGTTGTCCATGGCGTCCAGCACCGCATCGCTCTGGTGGACCACCAGCACCGGGGCCTCGGCGACGGTCGCGAGCTGGCCGTCGGTCACGACGATGGCAACCTCCAGCACCCGGTCGGTGTCGGGGTTGAGTCCGCTCATCTCGAGGTCGATCCAGATGAGGCGGTCGGGGTCCTGAGCCATTTGTGCCTGAGGGGTGGCGCTCGTTTTCGGCGATAATTGTGTCACAGTTCGCGATGCCCCGTCACTCCGTTTAGCGTGCCCATGAATACGTTCAGCATCATCTTTCTTGCGGCGCTCGCGCTCGCCACTGCAGTGCGCCTATGGCTCGCGCTGCGCCACGTCCGCCACGTCCGGGCTCACCGCGCGCACGTTCCCCCCGAATTTACGGGTGAAATCAGCCTGGCAGCCCACCAGAAGGCCGCGGATTACACCTGCGTCAAGACGCGCTTTGCGCAAATGGAAATCGTAGCCGGCACGATCATCGTGCTCGCTCTCACCTTCGGCGGAGGGCTGCAGTGGCTCCATGACCTTGCCTCGGGGTGGCTGGCCGATGGGATATTCCGCGGCCTGCTATTGCTGGCCCTGACAGGACTGCTGGTGACGCTGGCCGACCTGCCGCTCGATCTGTACCGGACATTCGTGATCGAGCAGCGATTCGGCTTCAACAAAATGACGGTGGGGCTGTTTTTCGCCGACCTGTGCAAGAATCTGATGGTGGGCGCGCTGCTGGTATTGCCGCTCGCCGCAGGGATCCTGTGGCTGATCCGCGAACTCGGCCAGTATTGGTGGCTGTGGGCATGGGCTGTGACCGTGGCCTATGGCGTCTTCGCTCAATTTCTCGCGCCGACGGTCATCGCGCCGCTGTTCAACAAGTTCTCGCCGCTGGAGGATGCCGAACTCAGGGAACGCATCGAGCGCATGGTCACGCGCTGCGGCTTCAAGGTGAGGGAGCTGATGGTCATGGACGGCTCGCGCCGCAGCGCCCACGGCAATGCTTATTTCACCGGCTTCGGCGCCTCGAAGCGCATCGTGTTCTTCGACACGCTGCTCGCGCAGCTGCGCCCGCCGGAAGTGGAGGCGGTGCTCGCCCACGAGCTGGGCCATTTCAAGCTGCACCATGTGGTGAAACGGTTGGCATGGAGTGCCGTCTTGAGTTGCGGATTTTTCTGGCTGCTGAGCCACTTCATGAGCGAGGACTGGTTTTTCAACGGCCTGGGCGTTACCTCGGCATCATCGGCGATGGCGCTCGTTCTGTTCATGTTTGCGCTACCACCGTTTACTTTCCTGCTCCAGCCGCTCGGCGCAATGTACTCGCGCAAGCACGAGTTCGAGGCCGACCAGTACGCCGCGCGCAACGCATCGGCACAGGATCTCGCATCGGCCTTGGTCAAGCTCTACCGCGATAATGCCGCCACGCTCACCCCTGATCCGGCGCACTCCGCGTTCTACGATTCCCATCCGCCCGCGCTCGCCCGTATCGCGCGCCTCAAGAGCACGTGATGGGCGATAGGTAATGGGTAATAGGACGTTCGTAGTACACTTATCGTTCGTTACCCATAACTCATCACCCATTACTCATTACCGATCGCCCATGACTCAGACCGTCTGCGATCTGACCAGCAGGAAGTGCAAGCCTTGCGAAGGGGGTGTCGCGCCGCTCACGCGCGGCGAGATCGACAACCTGCTAAGTCAGCTCGCAGGCTGGGCGTATGCAAATGGCGTGATTGCCAAGACTTTTGCCTTCAAGGACTACTATCAGACCACGGCGTTCGTGAACGCGGTCGCGTGGATCTCGCACCGCGAGGACCACCACCCCGACCTGAGCGTGGGCTACAACCAGTGCCGGGTCGAGTACAAGACCCACGCGATCGACGGGCTTTCCGAGAACGATTTCATCTGCGCGGCCAAGGTTGACGCGCTGTTCTCCCTGTGAATGCCTGCCGCGGCTGACGCTTGAGCCAGGGTAGCTTGCACGAGCCGCATCGCGTGCCGCTCGAAGGGCAGGTCGTCGCAAGTTTCGGCCGCCGCTACCTGGTCGAGCTGGCCGATGCCACGATACTCGAATGCGTCACTCGCGGCCGGCGCCATGACGTCGCATGCGGCGATCGGGTGCGGGCCTCGAGGAGCGACGCCCGCCAGGGCGTGATAGAGGAAATCGCCCCGCGCTCGACGCTGCTCTACCGCTCGGACGCACACCGGGAGAAAATCGTCTGTGCCAACGCCACCCAGATCGCGATCGTGGCGGCTGCGGTGCCGGCGTTCAGCCATGACCTCATCAACCGCTGCCTGATTGCCGCCGAGCACGGGGGCATGTCGGCCCTGCTGGTGCTGAACAAGTCGGACCTGCCGCAGACCGCTGCCGCGCGCGCATCGCTCCAGGAATACACGGATCTCGGATATCGCCTGGTGACCCTGTGCGCCAAGCGCGACCTGCGGCCCCTCCTGCCTCACCTAGAAGCCCGGGCGAGCGTGCTGGTGGGGCAGTCGGGCATGGGAAAGTCGACCATCGTCAATCGGCTGGTGCCCGACGCGGCGGCGCGCGTCGCCGAGATCTCGACCGCGCTCAATTCGGGCCGGCACACGACGACACACGCCCGCCTTTACCGGCTGGGAGCGACGAGTTCCATCATCGATTCGCCGGGTATGCAGGCATTCGGCCTGCATCACCTCGGCTGGCAGGACGCCGCACAGGCGTTCCTGGAGTTCCGCCCGTGGCTGGGCCATTGCCGGTTTCGCGACTGCCGGCACCTTGTCGAACCCGGATGCGCGGTCGAGGAGGCGCAGCGCGCGGGAAAAATCACGGCGGGCAGACTCGCGAGCTACCGCCGTCTGGCCGGAGAACTGACGCACCGGGGAAAGACCCGTCGCAGGTAAACTGACGACCGCACCCGGTGGCGACGAATCGCGAGCACGACTATCCCAGCGCGTGCGCGATGCTCACGATGAGAACCAGGAACATCCAGAGCGCCAGCGCGCGCCAGACCAGCCCCACGGCACTGCGCATGTAGTCCACATCGGCCTCATCG